>NZ_JABUYD010000049.1:0-4037 GCF_014897515.1 Brevibacterium sp. FME17 | reverse complement strand
CAGCACAAACATTCCACGACACCGTGAAATCACCGGTCACCTGTGCAAGTCAGGTTGGAGTCCCTGGTCTGGACGACGCGGATGACGTCGTCGCGGAATTCTTTCGGGTAGGGCTGTGGCATGATGTCTATCCTTCCAGGCTTGCCTATGAACAAGCCAGATTAGATGTCCCCTAACCCTGCATCAGTCCCACTCTCTACTTCTGCTTCGCTACCGTCCGATCCACTTCGATCAAAAACTTAGCGCAAGCCTCACAGACCTCCGAGCAAATCCTCGAGTCCAAAACCAAACGCCGACCAGAAAATCCGATCGAAAACTTTGAGCTCAGACCGGTCTTTAAATTCAGCATTCTTTTTAAATCTTTACATTGCAATTCCGTAAGGCTGCCGTTGCCATGGACAAGAGCGTTTCGAATCTCAACTATCAGCATGAACTCCTGTCCCACTGAATTCGAAAATCCGTTAAATCTAAAGAGATCTCTAAGAAGCTCCTTTCTGCCGCTCCAAGTCATAAAATAGTCGGGAAGTTTCTTTCTTACAAAGTAGTCAGAAATCATCGATACACCTGTCGCTGACTCTTCAATTTCCTCCTGCAATATGAAGTCTACACTGGATTCAACTTCTGAAATTACAGCAAGAATGACGGCGCGAGGATCACCGTACACAACCGGCGCAGACCAAATCGCAAATAGAGATTCCTCAGTGAAATCAGTAACTTCAGGCATTCGAGCCATAATCACTACCCCACTTGAACGCGCTCCGGTTCAAACGTGAATCGCTGCGTATCGAGTCCAATTGATTTGAAGTATTGGAGTTATTCACCAAACCTGCAACGGCCGCGAGACCTACAGTCGAAATATTTGTAGCTCCGCCATACAGGGTCACCAATCTATCAATATCTAGACTTTCGTTAACAGCAAGTAACCACGCGGCTTCTAGCCGCACTAGCTCATGCGAATCCATAACTTGCTCGATCGCGTAGTCCAAGAATGAACTGCGCCCACGGCAACTTTTGGATTCTAATCTTGACGCTGTATTTAACAGCCAAATCTTATGCCAAGGGGATATGCGTTCCTGCTGAGAGATATCGGCGATCAACTCCCAATTATTTACAGTTTCCGAACGCTCCAATATATATTCCGATATCAGCTTAACTCTAAGTGGCTCTTTTGCTACAATAGCGGAAAGGATATCATTATCTATTCGACTATCGAATCCTTTCACAGTGCGGATACCTAAAGCCCCGGCGCGTGCCAGCGCAGATAATTGACTGCCCTTCGCTTCCGACCAATCTCGCAGAATGCTTAGCGTCGCCTCAAAATTGACTTCATCTGGCTCAGGATACACTTCGTCGATTGTGTCATCATATATGCCCGGAACTAAGCTATAATCAATAAGTTCACCAAAGGCCGTCTCCGTATATTCCCCGAATAGACCTTTGACTATTTTAATATCATCCAACAGATCTTCAGATCTTTTAAAATCAATCTTCTGTTCTGCTAGCGATAAATAGACGCGTCGCGCTTCCTCCATACATTTTTCGATTGCATCAAATGCTTCGCGTCGACTACCAACGACTATCTTGAAATCATCAGCGTAACGGGCAACTTCGTACCCTCTCCTCTTAAGTCTACGTTCTACAATGCTGAGATATGCATCAGCGAGTCGATCTGATTCTCGCGGCCCTTGCGGCAGGCCAACATCTCGCTCGAATATCGCACCGAATAAATTGGACAAGCTGTTGATAGTCTGTTGCTCTGCGCCTTGCAGTACCAATTCTCGAGATAATATGTCATGATCTACATATTCATAGCATGAGGCGATGTCGAATTCAACGACCCAGACACCGGTCCTATCTGTTCCATAATTTTCGAAATCATCAAATTTATCATCTCTGGAACTTGCTGGAAGCGCCTCTTTTAGGTCAATATTTAAGGCAGTAAGAAAAGTTCTTGTTATTGGATCCAAGACAGCTAGCGGTCGATTTCCGTAGCGTTGTTTCGGTTTTGGAAGGAACTCTACCGCCGGCACATATCCTTGTAGGATACTTTCTCTTGCCTGCTTCGCCAATACCTTTTCTGATTCTTCAAGCGCTCTTTCCGAGACCAGTAATGGCAAATCAGCAGGAGTGGATTTTGAGTTTTTTTGCGCAGCTTCTTCCAGATCTAACCTGTCGAGATTTTTCTTATCCGCTTGTATAAATCTTAGCTTTGGTCCATCTTTTACATTCATCCTCTCATTCTACAACGACCTCGCTTTGCTAGGGGTCACGTACGGTCAGGCATCGTCTAGTTGAAACCCTTCCCACCCGCCGTGGACCACTTCATCTGGCGAACCATATTTCGCTACCCACAATTTTCTCTTGCCACGATTTTCCGTTGGTGGCACCCTTCCAGATGAACTTTGAGCTCTCAAAAGCCCGGTCCCTAATCGATTCAGCCAGCTCTCCGCGCTCACAGTCTGTAGAACCACCCAATATCCGCGAGAATAACACGGGCTCGCCCGCTTGGGAATTGGAGTAATAGCGAAGCCGCGCTCCATAATTGGAACGTGGGCGCTCACATCCACGTTCAGCGGACGAACTGCGGGCTTCCCGACGGTGGATGGTCTTTGGTTGCAATCCAAGGGTATAGTAGCGGTTTTCGGACTGTGAGCGGCATATCGAGAGTATCGAACGGTGTCTATACGGTCTGACGCGCTGGTTACTGGCTCTTCATGATTAGGGCGGTGGGAAGAGCTGAAGCCGGGACGTAAGACAACGGGACCCTGGGTGCAATGATGTAGGTGTTCAAGACTCCATCACGACCCAAGGTCCCTCGCGTACGACTTTACCCCGCCCTGCCTCGACACCACACTCTCCCTGCCCGAACTCGGACTCACCGCGATCGGGCAACACCACACGAAGCGGCACCTGACCGTGCTGTGCCCGATCACCGACGACGACAGATCCGGCCCCGTCTGCGGACAACGCGGACTCGTCCGGGCCACCAGGATCCGCAAACTCGTTCATCCCCCGATCGGCCTGACCGCTGTCACCTTGGCTATTCGCATCCGCACCTACACCTGCCCTGATTGCCAGCAGCGCTGGTCCCAGACACCTCAGCGAGCCTGCGCCGGCAGATCGAAACTCTCCACGACGGCACTCTTGTGGGCGCTGAAGTCCGTGGTCATCGACAAGATGAGCATCCACGTCATCGCGAAGAACCTCGCGACCTCCTGGAACACCGTGTGCACGGCTGTGCTCGTCCTCGGGCGATCTCTGTTGATCGCTGATGCCTCTCGGTTCGATGGTGTATCCATAATCGGTGTCGATGAGCACTGCTGGTCCCACCGCGGCATCGACAGGTGGGTGACTGTCATCGTCGACCTCTCCCACCGGCCAGCACGCTTGCTCGACATTGTTCCCGGCCGCTCAGCCGACGTCTTCGCCGACCGGCTGAAAGACCATCCAGATGACTTCCGTGCCGGCATCGACCACGTCGCTATGGATGCCTTCGCCGGCTACAAGAAGGCCGCCACTGAAATGGTGCCTGATGCCACCACGGTCATGGACCCCTTCCACGTAGTCGCCCTGGTCGGTACGAAGCTCGATGAGACGAGAAGACGACTGCAAACCGAACTTCACGGCCGTCGGGGCCGGTCTGGTGATGACTTGTACGGGATCCGCAAAACGGTCCGCACCCGCGTCGGATTGCTCACCGATAAGCAGAAGCACCGCCTCAACTCGGTCTTCGCTGCCGACAATCATGCTGCCCTGTTGGTGTGTTGACAGTTCTACCAAGACACGATCGCCGCCTATGCTGCCCAACCGAGCAAGGGTAAGAAACTCATGGGCAGACTCATCGACACTCTCGCCGGGACGATCTCTGATGAACTCAAAGAGCTACGGAGCCTACGGACGACATTCCAGCGTCGTCGGGCCGATATCCGGCTCATCGTAATCGAGAGTGTAGAACCGGTCTGAAACCACCGGATTCAAGTAAGCACCTCGCGATGTAATGAGTCAGGTTGCGAAACCCGAGTGCCGATCCTCGAAGG
>NZ_JABUYD010000048.1:0-4224 GCF_014897515.1 Brevibacterium sp. FME17 | reverse complement strand
TTCGATGGCTACAGAAACACCTCCAATGAGACAAGGCCAAAGCGCCTACATAACGCACGAGTATCGACACGAGCCCAAGACACTGACAGACAACAGGCGGATCTCCTCAAGGCTGGCGTTCGCCATGACGACCTCTATGTTGATCACGGCGTCTCCGGTTCACGGGCCTCACGGCCACAGTTCGATCTTGCGCTGGAGGCGCTCATCGAAGGCGATACTCTCGTGATTACGACGCTCGATCGCCTCGGCAGGTCCACACAGAACATGCTCGCCTTTGCCGAAGACCTCAGGACTCGTGGTGCCGGATTGCGAGTCCTCAACCTCGGCGGGGGAGACGTCGACACATCATCGCCCATGGGGTCGATGCTGTTCACGATCATGGCAGCCTTGGCGCAGATGGAGCTTGAGATCAAACGTGAACGCGTCACCGACTCAGTCAAGAAACGAAGAGAAGCAGGCCTCGACCTTGGAGGCCGGCCTCGCCGAATTACTGACAGCCAGATCCGCAACGCTGTTCGCTTGGTCGAAAGCGGTGAACCGGCAGCCGCGGTCGCACGCGATCTCGGGATGTCGAGGGCCACGTTCTACCGGCGCTCACGGGCGCTGACCCAATAGACTGGTATCCATGCTGTCCGGCAGGCCAGGATGACTCCTTATCGCGTAAATTGCAGAAGGCACAGCTCAGGATAGGTGGGAACATGGGCAAAGGCGCACGTGCTCGGAAGATCAGGGCAATGGCGGATACTGTCACGAGCTATTGGCATGGCGGCATCACCGGACTGCGCGTCGGAGATGACATCATACCGATGAGCCAGATCGTCGAAGCTGAATGGGCGAAAATCGGTGACCATTACGACTACGACCCCAACTTCGCGTACATCACGACAGACTACGACCTGGCACATGACACTGCGGTCCGCTCGGCTCAAGGTCTCGGCACAGCCGCCGTGTACCGAGTCCGGCCAGAAGGGGCGACCTCTCACGACGACGACTACCCAGCTGGGGTCTCTTTGAGATGCCGGCGCGCCCGCATCGTCGAGGTTGCCAGCGAGATCACCTCGAAAACTCCATCACGCAAGACCGATCGCAAATACATGGCGTGGACAGACGGAACTGCACTCTACGATGCCGATGGCTACGTGCAGCCGAGCAAGATCCTCCGGGCCCAGGGTGTCAACAAGGCTGATCTGCGTCCGCTTGGACCAGACGCCAGTTTTGACGATGTTCGGGCCTTCGCGAGGGAGATCATACTGTCTCATCGAGACGCTTAGTACGCGCGAGAGCGTAACCGCCGCAACTGTCGGTCGTTGGCGTCTTGAAAAGTCGCTGCGCCGCGATGACACGAAGGTTGCCCCTGCCAGATGCCAGACTGGTTTTGAGAGCTTGCAAATCGCAGGCTGTCGAAGCAGAGGAGGCGAACCAATCATGACTGAAGTGATCGAAGAGCTGGCGCAAGTGAAGAGTGAAGTGGTCGCCTTCGGCACGGCCCAAGAATGGTTGGACTCACGGTGGGCTCAGATGAACGCCAACCCGCCCGTTGTGCTGATGACAGGCAACTACGGCAACCAGCGCACGGTGAATGAATCCACAGATATTCACGTGGACTCGATTGTCGATGGGGGTGAAGCAGTCAAATGGGGTGGAGTGAATAACCGCGGCGACTCATACCGTCAGATCGTCCAGGGCCTCGTCGACTCTAGTGATCCGGATTTCGATGATTGGTTCTCGCATATGGGTCGACTGCGCCTGTTTCGCCATCACGGTCCAGAAGGCCCGATCTATGAGACCGGGAATTCTCGCCATCGAGTGCACACGGTCAAAGCTCTGCGGCTGAGCCGGTTTCCGGCTCGAGTTGAGTTTGAGTACTCACCATTGGCGGCAGGAGATGAGGTCGTGATCAATCTTGATTCGGACGAGGAGCGTCGCCATGCGGAGGCGATTGCCAAGCTAGGGTGGATCGACGAAGAGCCGCCGAAGTACAGCCACATGTTCTCACCGCGGCTGAAAATTGACCTCCCATATACATGGGCTCTGGAACCTAATGCCAAGCGCCAGCGCATCAATGAGGCGTATGCGCGGGTCTACCCGGAGTTCGTCGACACCGTACCAACTGTTGTCGTTGATGAGGAGGAGATCAAGGAGCCAAAGCATCGCTCACTGTGGCAGCACATCCGCGCGGCATGGAAGGGTGAGGAAGCTTGAAAGGCGCTGCACTTAACGCGATCTCAACTTGAGGGCTTCACCAACTCGGGTCCGTCACCGGTGAGTTTGGCGACCTCGTGGAATTCCAGCTGTTCAAGCTGTGGGGTGGAGGCCGCGACTGCGGCGTCGACGAGAGTCTGGTCGCCTTCTGTTCCTGCATCAACCCATTCGTCGACGAAGTCGGGTGGAAGGATGACCGGCGCCCGATCGTGGAGCTCGGCGACGTCACCGGTGGAGGGGCGGGTGACGATTGTCGTCGTCAGAGTCCAAGCGTCATCTGAGCCCTTCGGCCGCCACCATGAATAGAGTCCGGCGAAGAGCAGCGGACCATCGGGCAAGTGAATATAGTTCGGGGTCTTCGTCTTCCCCTCAGTCTTCCATTCGTAGTAACCAGTCGCCGGAAGTATTGCGCGGGAATGCTTGATCGGTCCCCGCCATGTGTTCTTCGACGCCAGCCCTTCACTGCGGGCGTTGAAGGTGGGGAACTTCAACTTTGGGGACTCGGCCCACGGCGGCAGAAGCGACCACCGGGCGATCTCGCCTTTTCCCGTGATCTCGCCATCGTCGGTGATGGTCTTGAAGAAGGCAGGGACGCGCTGTGTGGGCTTGATTTTCCATGAGGGAGTCCACTCAGCGGCCACATCGGCTTCGAGCATCCGGCCGAGCTCTGCTGAGGACACGTCTACCGTGTATCTGCCACACATAAGAGCGAGTGTGGCACGACTGCTGCGGCATTTGAATGCGCAGGGGTTTTAATAGATGGTGCCTAGCGACGGATCAGCGCAGAACGACAAGGAATATCGCAGCGGGTGCGCTCGGTTGGCTGCCTATCGGAGAATCCCCGAAGCCGACGAGCGCTTGTGCACGAAGTCATTTATAGAATGTTGGTGTGTGACGCCTAGATCTCGATGATCGTCATAATTTCCTCGACAACGTTACGGAAATGCGTAGTTTGCAGTCAGCGATAAGGCAGACTATGTCTGTTCATTCGAGAAATAAGTTCGTACGCGCGCCAGGACGTGTGCGCCGCAACGGTGAACGCCAGAGTTTGCGGTCTTTCGGCAGCCTCCGTTCGGCACGACACAACTATTGATCGTGAAACCTCAGGACGGAGGCGGCGCAGGACCATATTTGGGGACGTCCAGCTTATAGCAAGGCCAGGAACTATTGCGATGCCAGTTCCTTGCGCCACCATTTCGATGGCAACGCCAGCGTCAGGGCTGTACGCTACCACTTTTGGGTTGACGCTCTCAGTGTCACAAGTCTGAAGGAAAGACCTGCACGACTGGCTATTCTTACCTTCGACTATAACCGGCACCCCCTCGAGATCACTCAGATCGACCGTATCTGTCAACGCGAGACTGTGTTCTCGCGGGAGCAGGACCTGAAGCTCATCTCGACCAAGTTGGACCTCGTGAAGCCCTTGTCCGGCGGGGTCATCAAAGGGATAGCGAGCAAGAAGGCCGATGTCGACGGACCCGTCTTGCAAGGCTTTTACAATCTCATGGCTCGTCATTACGTCAAAACGTACTCGCAACTGTTCATCTTCATTGCTGATCCGCTTCATGATTCGAGGCAGTAGCGATCCAACGCCGCTCGGAAAGCAGGCTACCGCGATCTCATGTTGCTGTGTGGAAGCAAGGGCGCGGGCTGCCTCTTCCGCGGCCGTGAGATGCGACAACGCTTGCAGGCCATGTTGGACAAGAACGCGACCAGCTTCTGTACACGAGCTGCCGGAGGTAGACGATGTCACAACTTCGATACCAAGTGCCTTACTCAGCGCTTTGAGCCGCTGAGACACGGCTGACGGTGTCACATGGAGAGCTCTGGCGGCACCACTAACGCTCCCCGTGCGGTCGAGTTCAATCAGGCAGTGTAACCAATCCATGTTCAGCATGCTGTCCAAAATAGCAGGGTTCTGGCCGGTGGGTATTAGAAGAATTAAACACCTGTATAGAAACTTGAGCTGAGGTTCCCCGCAAGTCGTGGACACGTGTGCTACGTCACGCAGCCTGCGTAGAC
>NZ_JABUYD010000047.1:0-4458 GCF_014897515.1 Brevibacterium sp. FME17 | reverse complement strand
ATTATCGGATGCGAAACTCACATAGTCACCGGACTCCTACTCGGGGACCCAACCAGGAACCCCAACGACAAGGCCAATTCAGTCGCCAACCGTGGCAGTCGGTGTGCTGTAGTCTTTTACCAGAACACCAGCCACAAGGGTGCCGGCATTCGGTTCAATCGGCCAGCGAGTGGCGGAATCACGTCGGACCCCTACTTGAAAAACGGAGGCGGCTACAGCGAGACATCAGGCGCTAGCTCGAAAAACTTCCAGGATAAAATCAGTAGTCACAAATGGGTAAGGTGCTCGTGAAGACACTTAGTTCAAACCGCAACCGCTCGGCTGTGCGCCGGGCGGTTGCCCTTTTGGCCGTCGCGTTTCTGACAGCGGGTGTTGCTGGTTGCGGTAACGCAGACGACGAACAGACCGACAGCTTGGCGGGTATGACCTCGACTATCGACTACGAAGACGGATCGATAGAAACTCCGGGCCGACAACTGACACTCACATGGGACGAAGAGACGACAATCGGGTACGCCAACAGCATTGCGTCTTCAAAGTGCGCGGATAAACAAGGGATCGAGTATTCTCCCTACGATCGTCGCAACGAAATTTCGGAGAAAGCTTACACCGACATCGGCGTCTGGTCACCTACTCTAGCGGCGAAATATGGTTACGACTCCCTCCCCGATACAGAAGCCAAAGACAATGTCACTAGTGAGCAACTCTCCGAAGATGACATAGCTGTTCTCCGGGACTGTGCGACCAGTGATCCTTCCGTGAAGCAGTTCTCCGAAGTTGAGAACGAGTTCGCTAACGAAATCCAGCCCACCTTGGTCGATAACACTGTCGTTAATGACGAGGCACGGGAAGAAATTCGGCAAACTTGGGTTGACTGCATGGACTCTAAGGGAATCAAGATAGACGGAGAAGGATTCATCCCGTCTGGGGTCTCCACGATGGATGAAGAGGAAGCGATCAAGACGGCCCTAAAGGACGTCGATTGCAAGGAGTCAACCAAATTTGTTGATGCGTGGGCTGCCAATCTCTGGGAAGAGCAAAAGCAATATGTCACGAAGCATGCTTCGGAATATCAGGAGTTCCGATCACGAGCTGTTCCAGTACTAGAGGACGCAAGGCAAGTCATCAAGAGCTATGAAGGCTAATGGCAAATCACGACCACTTGGGTGGTTGAGTACACCACTGGGATTGGCCTCCGTTGTCGGATGTGTCCTCGCTATCGTCGGCTTCATGCTCGGCTATTTTCTCCGTGCTCCGCTTGATGATTTGAAAGACACAGACGAGCAAACTGTTACAGGACTCGCCAAAGTCGAAGAAAGGGCGCTGACCAGCGACACAACAATCGGCGGCAATGTCAGGCGCGGCAAGACGAGCGACATCACACTTCAAGCTAGCGAAGGCGAGCAGGTGGTGACTCGTGTCGAGGTGTCGAAGGGCGACGTGCTCAACTCAGGCCAACTGATCGCGATCGTCTCTGGGCGCCCAATTTTTGCCGTGAGCACAGAGTTTCCGCTCTATCGAAATCTCGACCTAGGAGACTCTGGCGACGATGTTCGCGAGCTGAACTCACTGCTCAGCAATCTTGGCAAGGCCTCCGCCCGGTCTGAGAAATTTACCCAGTCCACTCGCGATGGCATCGCCCAACTGTATTCCGGCTACGACCTTAAAGCTCCGTCATCCGGACAGGACGAAGTCAAGGAAGCACAGGCTGCGTACGACGAGGCGAAGTCAGATTCTGAGGTTGACGACGAAGAACGCCAAACGCTTCGTGAGCAGCTCGACTCCGCAAAAGCGAAGGCGGGAGTGCAGTTCAGACTCTCCGACTTTTATTTTCTACCATCGGGGAGCCCGAATATCGAGAAGATCGTCAAAAGAGGCTCGATCATCGATTCTGAAGAACCCGTGCTCGGGACCGTTCGCTCAGGTGAGAGCACGGTCAAAGCCCGCGTCGATCTGTCTCAAGCCGAGAAATTCGAAACAGGGACAGAAGTCACCGTGAGCACGACCGACAGCACGGTCAGCCAGGAGATATTCACAGTTAAAGAAATATCGGACTTCAAAGAGGCCAGCGGAGAAGACGACAAGATCCCTCCCGGCTACGATGTAACATTCGAATCTGAAGACGACTTCCCCGACGAACTTCAAGACGCTGCAGCCGTAAGCATCACGCTAGCGGGCGACGATAGCGATAAAAGCACCGCTATTCCACTAGTCGGGTTGCGAGAGGACCCTGAAGGAAACTACGTACTATTGCCGGGAGCCGACGAGAAGTGCCGTGTCAGCACTGGAGAAGAGGCATCTGGGTGGATAGAAGTATCCTCTGACTGCATCACCGTAGGAGACAAGATTGTCGTCGGCCCCTGATGAGTGAACCCATGGCCGTGTTCACTGACATTTCGAAGTCCTATGCCGGTCATCCACCTACTCAGGTGTTGACCGGTTTCAATCTCACCGTGTATCCAGGCGCAACTGTCTCAATTGTCGGCCCCAGCGGGTCAGGCAAGTCAACGGCTCTGAACATAATTGGCCTTCTCGACCGACCGACATCTGGTGTTGCCTCAGTGATGGGAGTGAGCACAGAAGAAGCTTCACCTCGAACAATTGACCGGCTCCGCGCTGATCACCTGGGGTTCGTTTTTCAGGACTCACACGTCCTGCCAGTACGAACATGTTCGGACAATGTTGAGCTAGCGTTGTGGGCTTCGCGAACTCCTCGGCACGATCGCCTCCAGCTTGTTGAAGATGCTATCGAGAAGGTCGGGCTTTCTCATCGCTTGCACCAACCGGCTCGAGTTCTCTCCGGTGGTGAACGTCAACGACTGGCTATTGCGAGGGCGATAGTGCGGGGCCCAGATATCATTCTGGCTGATGAACCCACTGGAAACCTTGACCCCGATAATTCGCAGCGCATCATCGACATGCTCAACGCTGAACGAGATCGTGGCGTTGCCGTCGTCATAATCACCCACGATCACCGGCTCGCAGAACAGTGCGATCGCTCGTACGAGTTAAGACACGGATCTCTCCAACAGCGGAGCACGCATGCGTGACCTGCTTCTTGATGTTGTCAGAGACGCAAACGCGAGACGCGTGAAAAGCCTCATTATCGTTGTCGTTGTCACCTTATCAATCGCCGGCCTCATTGCGTCACGAGTCGTCGCAGTCACGGCAGCAAACCAAATTGATGAGCAGCTCGCGGCTACAGCCTTAGATGAAGTTCGTGTTTACCAAGTTCACGACAGCTCCGCATCGGATGATACGGGCGCGACCGCCTCAAGTCTGGACCTACTTACCGAAGGATCCGCGGAGGCTGTGTCAACTATCTCTCATGTCAACTCCGCAACACGATACCTGCCTATCAGCCCCGGAGAACGAACGATTTCTCGTTTACCGGGCGGGCCAGAAGTTGAGGACGTGCGCGTGCTCGGTGTGGACGAAAGCTACTTCGGAGCCAATGATGTCGATCTGATTCCCGCCTCGATTGCAAAGACCTGGAGCAAGGCACCTGACGATAACATTGCACTAGTCGGTGCATCCGTCGCCAAGCAGCTCGGAATCGGCGCGCATAGCTACGATCAGACCTTCAGGTTTGGTATCCAAACGTTCACCGCAATCGGAATCGTCTCCAGCGAACGAGACCCAAAACTCGCCCAGTCGATACTTATCCCGCCACAAGTCGCTGAGGAGTTTCGGGACTACGACGATCACAGCGAACTCCTCGTGAGAACGGATTTGGGATTCTCGAGCTCGGTTGCGGCACTTGTTCCAGACCTTGCAGCTCCAGGTCAGGCATCGAAGATCGCTGCGTCCGGCGCTGAATCCCTTGGGGACCTGCGTAAGGGAGTTGCTACAGACGTCGACGGGCTTCTCATGGGCGTGGGAATCGTTCTTTGGATCCTCACTCTCTTGATCGTTGCCAACGCAACACTGTCATCAGTTATGGCCAGAACATCGGAAATCGGCCTAAGGCGCGCGATAGGCTTCTCTCGTGAACAAGTCGTGGTGAAGTTCCTTGTAGAGGGCGGGTTGCTGGGCTCGATAGGTGGCCTATGCGGCGTGGGATTCGGTGTCATCTTCGCGATCGGGATAACCGTGGCTCTTGGGTGGAATCCTCTTGTGCCGTTCTGGTTCCTCGTCGCGGGCCCTATAGCTGGCACTTTGACTGGAATCATCGCCTCAATTTACCCGTCATTGAAAACTGCAACCATTCGCCCAGCCGACGCAGTCCGCAGCGATTAAAGGGGCGATACAGTTCCCGCAGGTGGGAAACACGTACCTTCCCCCGGTGCTTGCGGTCGAGCTCCCAATTTCGCCGAAAGGTGCGGGGGAGCCTCGGGGGATCTTACGCGGCTGTGCCCTCTTGTAGGCATAGCCCAAGCTTCGCCCACAGGTGCGAGATATCCGGCTCATCGTAAATAAGAGTGTAGAAGCGGCCTGAAACCACCGGATTCGAGTAAG
>NZ_JABUYD010000084.1:0-363 GCF_014897515.1 Brevibacterium sp. FME17 | reverse complement strand
CAGCAGGACCTGAAATCCCGCTACCTTGGGTGTCCACTATTCGAGGCTAACCTCATTCTCAACAATGTGGATCCTCCTGGGCTTCGGTGCCGCTCTCACACTCATCGCCACGAGTTTCATTATCTCGGTCTTGAACCAGCGGCCTTGGGAGGCTAGAGGGCGTGACCAGCTGCGCCGGCTGAACACCATAGGGACGGCCCTGCTACTCGCGGGACTCACATGTGCCGCTGTGGTCGGGATCGCTATCTCGGGGTTCATCGTTCTCGTTGATGGTACAATTCTGCAAAGCAGTCCTGCGCAGGATGCATTGAGGTTCCCCGCAAGTTGTGGACACTTGATCTGTCTCACGCGGCTTGCGCAGAC
>NZ_JABUYD010000046.1:0-7278 GCF_014897515.1 Brevibacterium sp. FME17 | reverse complement strand
CAGCAGGACCTGAAATCCCGCTACCTTGGGTGTCCACTATTCGAGGCTAACCTCAGAGCCGGTGGCAGGCCCGAATTCTCGCATGTTTTTTCAGTTGATCGTCTATCTTGATGTAAGCACAGATACATACCCGTGCTGCACTGAGCATGTGGCCGGAGTCCACGTCAGAGAAAGGCAATGACGCCATGTCGAGTTATCAGATCGGGAAGTCCCCTCGAGGGTTCTTCGGTCATCCTTCAGGGCTAGGGTGGCTGTTTTCAATGGAGATGTGTGAACGCTTCTCCTATTACGGAATGCGTGCCATCCTTCTCTACTTCGTTATTGACGAAGGAATCAACGGCGGCCTCGGCATTTCTGAGCCAATTGGCCAGGCGTTGGTTGCCGCCTATGGAGCAAGCGCATATCTGTTGGCCATTGTCGGCGGAATCCTCGCTGATCGTGTGGTTGGGCTGTGGAAGGCGACACTATACGGCGGGGTTGTGATCATGTTCGGTCATCTCGCACTTACCTTGCCGACATCGCCGATGTCTTGGGTGGGAATTTGCTGCATCGCGCTCGGAACCGGTCTGCTCAAACCCAATCTTCAAGCCATGTTCGGAGAGGTCTATGCAGAGGGCGATCCACGTCGACACGGCGGTTTTCAACTCATGTACTTCTCAGTCAACATCGGAGCCTTCCTTGCACCGTTTGTAATCGGTGGCATGAGAGCAGCGGGTGGCTATCACGCGGGATTCTCAGCGGCGGCAATCGGCATGGCTCTATCGCTGGTCATCTTTATCGTTGGCCGGTCCAGGATGCCCGAATCGGTGATGGCAGCATCTCAACCGCTAAGCAATAGTGGACAACGCCGACTGTTCTCTTACACCCTAGGCTCAGCGGTCGCCGTGGCGGCCCTCTTTCTCGGATTCATCGCTCTTCTGCCGAACATCACCGATGCGATCGTAGGCACAGTAGCAACGGTGGCCGCAGTTGTAGCCGTTGCGTACTTTGTCACAATGTTCCGTAGCAAAAAGGTGAACGCGGATGAACGCAGCAATCTACGCGCGTATCTGCCCTTGTGGCTGGCGGCAATGGTTGTGTGGATGATCGAAGAACAAGCAGCAGTGAAGATGGCTTCCTTCGCACTGTCGAACACTCAACTAAACTTAGGGAGCTTCGGCATTCCTCCTGAGTGGTACCAATCTATTAATCCGTGGGTTTGTCTGATTGCTGCTCCGATCCTTGCCTATTGGTTCACTCGACGAGCCGGGAAATTTCCAGGAGTGATCCACAAGTTCATTTTTGGCACGGTTCTACTCGGGATTTCTGCGCTCCTCATGGGCGTGGGCTTTGCGACATGGACTGGTGGCGAGTCGCTTGCCCCATGGTGGTACCTCGCATTGGTGTTCGTAGTCCAGACGACTGGCATCGTCTTCATCTCACCAGTCGGAGCTGCGGCCACGACACTGCTGATGCCCCGGGCGTTCAAAGGCCAGGGCATGGCCGTATGGCTACTTAACAACGCGCTCGCTCAAGGTCTAGCCGCAGTAATCATTCGCCTGCTGGCCGGAGTCAACGATTCTGTGTTCTACTACATTCTCACTGCTGCGACGGTTGTCACGGTAGTCGTACTCGGGGTGCTTGCGACCCGAATTTCAGCTATTACATCACTAGTAGAGGGAGCTGCAGATCGTTCACCGCAGAGTGATGTCGAACCAATCGGTGACAGCCGGCGGGCCTAAACACCAATTTTCAATCTGATCGAACAGGTAATGCACTATGACCAAATCTACTCAAGCAATCGACGACTTCCTCAATTCGTCCCGACTCACTCATGTTGCCATGAACAAAGATGGAACCCGAATACTTGCCGTGGTCGACACCGTCGAAGTCTCTGGTCAAGTTTCATCGGCGCTCTATCAGATCGATCAAGAGAAACAGGTGCCGATTTTGCTCGCGAGCAGACAGCAACGCGTAACCTCTGTGTGTGCCGCTGGAGCTGAAAAAATCTATCTCAGCGAACAACTCGCGGGGCAGTCCGGCAACATCGTCGTTGAAATCGAAGAGAATGGGGAAGGACGAGAGATTGCGCGCGTAGAGCGCGTATTCTCGATGGACTCGAATGAACACACGGGGACTGTTCTCATTCAATGCATCGCACCAGATCGAGTTGACCGACGAACGTCCGACTATTTGCAGCATCGATTGCGCCAGCATTACCCCGTGAGAACGAATGACACTGGCACAGTCGAGATACTCGAAATCTTCACACTCGATACTGTGACACGAAAGCTACGTCGCCACCACCAGGACCTCGCCCAACTGTCTATAGAACATCAGGTCTTCCCGCACCCGGACGGGCTCAGAGTATTGGCCAACCGCGTTCGCCATTCAAGGGGCGAGATCAGGATCGATTTAGTACTTGCCGACCTCATCAATGGCACAGTCGAAGTGGTGCACGAGGAGGCAGACAGCCGGCTCCTTGCTGGTCCGATCTCAATGGACGGGAAGTATGCGGCGGTGCAAGAGATGCATCTCAACGAGCGGAGCGAACGTCGATCGCTCACGGTAGTCGACTTGGTTGCATTTTCCCGCAGTTCTCTAGTATCAGGCTGGGACCGATGGCCAACCCCACTTGCCTGGTATCCCAAGGAGAAATCGATTCTAGTTAGAGCCGACGACGACGGGAATACCTCTCTTTTCAAAGCCTCTGTCGATCGTGACTGCGTTGAGAAACTTGCGGATGACGAAGGTGCCTACGGCACCTCATTGATCCACCCGCGAACATTCGACATCTATTCAGTCCACGCAACAATGCGAAACTCGGGTCATCTCACACGGGTTCGGAATCGCATAGCAACAACACTGGGGATACCTGAAGATCAGCCTCAGTTCGAAGGCAAGCAGCACGCAATCACAATATTGAATCGCGACGGGATCCCGATTAAATGTTGGCTCACTTTGCCCCATACAGCCGGGAGCGAGACACCAGTTCCACTCGTTGTATGGGTCCATGGCGGACCAGCGGTGTCGTGGGCCGGTTGGCGCTGGGCCCGGTCTCCATGGCCACTAGTCGCTCAGGGCATGGCCGTACTCATGCCGGACATTGCGATGTCTACCGGATATGGCCAAGACTTCATAGATCGGGGTTGGGGAGATTGGGGAGGTACTCCGCTAAATGACCTCCTGGACGTCACTAGCGAAGTTGGTCAACGCTCCGATATTGACGTAACGAGAAAGGCGGTCATTGGAACGTCCTTTGGTGGCTACCTGGCGACATGGGCGGCTGCTCGCACCAAGGAATTCCAAGCCGCGATCAGTCACGCCGGAATATGGGACCTCGAGCTCTTTCACCCCACAACCGATGACCCTGCCCGCTTCCGAAGGCGAATGCCAGCAGCGATGAGACGACCTCACTCGCCGCGTTGGTGGGTACACGAAATAGACATACCGATGCTCATCAGCCAGGGCGGTCGGGACACTTGCGTGCCACGCGAACAGGCCTTCTTACAGTGGTCGGAGCTTCTCTCTTCATCGAATCTCTCTGAAGACGATCAAGGCCAATCGCCGCACCGTTTCCTTTACTTGCCAACGGAAGGACACCGCATCTCGACGATTCACGGTACTCGAGAATGGTATAGGGCAGTCACAGGGTTCCTCAACGAACGGTTCTTCGTAGCTAAGTCGGAAGAGCCTGCATGCCAATCATCCGACGACTGCATCACGCCAGTAAGGGGGAATAGCGATGGTTGAGTGGATCGACCTGCGCAGTGATACTGTCACCAAGCCGACTAGTGAGATGCGGGCAGCCATGGCCGCAGCCGAGGTCGGCGATGACGGCCGGATGCTGCCCGATGGCCAATACGGAGATCTCACAGTTCGTCGGCTTGAGGAAGCTGTCGCGCTCGAGCTGGACAAGCCAGCTGCAATATTCGTTACAACTGGTGTGCTGGCTAATATGATCGCGCTCCGGACGTGGTGCAAGCGAGATGCTACTGTCGCTGTGGGCACCAATTCGCATATCCTTCGTTTCGAACGAGGGGCCTTTGATCCAGAAGTATTCGGCCTTCGCGCGCGCCAAATCGCGGATTCTTGCGGATTTCCCGAAGTTGCGCCAGGGGGCCTCGACGGAGCTCAGGTTCTCTGTCTGGAAAATACGCACAATGCAGCTGGAGGCGTCGCCTGGCACGCTGACAGGGTCGAAACACTGCGTACGCAGCAAGCGCGTCTTCCCAGTATCCATCTCGACGGGGCCCGCCTTTTCAATGCGTCAGTCGCACTTCGTGTGCCGCTGAGTCAGTTGGCTTCCGTTGGTGACAGCGTCATGGTGTGCCTGTCCAAGGGTCTTGGTGCACCAATGGGCTCTATTCTCGCCGGTTCCACCGAATGGATCGCCGAGGCACGAAGAATACGTCAGCTTCTCGGCGGGCAACTAAGGCAGGTTGGCGTTGTCGCAGCAGCTGGGCTGACAGCATTGCGCGGCTATCGCGATCGGCTCGAAGCCGATCAGGCACGGGCTATGCGGCTGGCAGAATTGTTACGGAATATTCCAGAAGTAGAGGTCGATGACGAGATCAAGACCAACATCGTACGTGCGCGGTTCTTAGACGGTTCTGATCCAGCTTTTCGGGTTCGAGCTCGGGCCGCCAAACAGGGGGTTCTGCTCGGTGGACCTTCGGGACAGGAGCTGAGGCTTGTCCTACACAGCGATATATCGAATAGCGCCATTGACCAGGTAGCAAACGTTATCTCACAGGCACTATCGCAAGAAGCGTGACTCGGAGTTGAGGGGCGAGCCCAGCTCTATCTTCTCATCTTCAGTGCACGCAACGCCCGTTTGAGCGCCAAGCTGGCTCTCATCCTCGTAGGATAGGAACGACGCTGTGTTCTGGGCCTATTCTTGGGCTACAGGTAGTGCGTCAAGAGATTGTCGCGTGCCCCCTTATGGTTCGTCGAGCCGGGCTCCAGCTCTTCGACGATCGCCGAGCGAATCTCAACGCTCAACTTGTCGTTCCTGGCGTTTGCGCGTGATGCCGAGGTAGTAACTTCCTGCCCCGTCGCAGCAATAGCTTGTCCTTACGCTGCCTCTGTTGACTTGAGGCGCTCAGAAAGCAATTGCTGCAATGGGGAACTTGGCAGTTCCCACCAGTGAGTTCACGAGCGGTAGGGACTGATGCAAGGATCGGTGACAGCGTGAGTGTCACGCTGCGAGGGCAGCTGGCTCTATGATTGCTTCGTACTCTACTGGCGTCAATCGACCCAACCGGGCTTGTCGGCGACGTCGGTGATATGTCCGCTCGAGCCAGGTCACGATCGCGATTCTCAACTGGTCGCGAGTGACCCACCGGCGACGGTCGAGAACGTTCTTCTGCAACAGGGCGAAGAACGATTCCATAGCCGCGTTATCGCCCGCTGCGCCGACTCGTCCCATCGACCCGATGATGCCGTGACGGGCCAAAGCCCGAGTGAATTTCTTCGACCGGAATTGGCTGCCGCGGTCGCTGTGCGTCACGCATCCGGCCACATCACCGCGCCTGGCCACAGCCATCTCGAGGGCATCAACAGCCAACCGCGCCTTCATCCTCGAACTGATCGAATAGCCGACGATGCGCGAGGAGTAGGCGTCCTTGACCGCGCAGAGGTACAGCTTGCCCTCATTCGTATGGTGCTCCGAGTAGGGTCGGACCGGGGCGCTCTGCCAGCCTCACGACTGGTAAGTTTCCCCGGCCCGCCCTCCGAACCGGACGTGCCCATTCCTGAGCATCCAGCTCTCCATGCCAATCAAGCCGCAGCACTGTCCCATGGCGTGGGAATACGAGTTCCCCGGAACCGATAGCGAGTCACTGGAACCCGACAGGCCCGGAAGAACTCGACTCCTTCCGTCCGTATCTCCCATCCAGGGAGGAAACGACGCACCACAGTATGCTTATTCAGCTTGGGGTGACGCTTATTCAACCAATTGACGATCCGCCAGAACGCGTAATGGTCAACGTAACTGAATGTCGCTTTCGACACCCCATGCTGGAAATACGCACACCACCCTCTCAACACCGGGTTCACCCGGCGGAGAAGATCGGCCAGCGTCCGATGTTGCGCTCTGCGAGTCAGACCGCGAATACGCTCCTTGATCGAAGCCAGAGACTTCTTCGACGGATACGTATACACCTGAGCCTGACCGCTGGTTCCCCTCTTCATCCGACGCTGGATGCGCCAGCCCAAGAAGTCGAACCCCTCATCAATGTGAGTCACTTTCGTTTTCTCCACCGATAGGCGCAAACCCATCGGCGCGAGCACTTCAGCCACCTCGTGCCACAGTGCCTCCACGTGCTCGACCGAACCGTGGACAAGGACAACGAAGTCATCCGCGTACCGGATCAGCTTCATCACCGGGATGCCCCTACGGCGCAGTTTCGCTCGCGTCCAGCTCGGACCCAGCGACTCCCACCTCTTTTGGAAGTGATCATCAAGCCCAGACAAGGCGATATTGGCCAGAAGTGGTGAAAGTATCCCTCCTTGCGGGGTGCCGGTGTGAGTGTTCCTATTGACACCATCCTCGCTGAGGATGCCTGCCTTTGAGGAACCTTCTGACCAGAGCCAGGACCCTTTTGTCCGTGATTCGTCCACGCAAACGCTGAATCAGACCAGTGTGATCGATCTCGTCGAAACACGCAGTGATATCAGCCTCGAAGACCCACTCATAATTCAAAGGCCTCGACGTGAACTTATGAATCTCAGCAATCGCGTCCTGCGCACGCCGCCGCGGCCGAAACCCATACGAGGACGGATAGAAGTCCGCCTCGAAGATCGGTTCCAGCACCAACTTCAGCGACGCCTGCACCACTCTGTCGGCCAGCGTTGGAATCCCCAACGAACGAGTCTTCCCATTCGACTTCGGGATCCTGCGCTCACGCACCGGCAAGGGTCGGAACTCACCAGTCTTCACCTGGCGGCGAATCATAGTGAGCACCTCAACGGCCTGACCATGAAGCAGGGACCGGGGTGCGACCCCATCGACTCCAGCAGTCCGACCGCCCTTGTTACCCCGCACTCGATCCCACCCTGCTACGAGGAAGGCCGGATCGTGGACAAGGTTGAACACATCATCGAAGACACGCCCCGGATCGGTGCGCGCCCATTGGTGCAATTTCGTCTGGATCGTAAGTACTCGATGCCATGCCGAAGTAATATCGACTGGCCCCGACACACCCGTATTCACCGGTGTCCCTCCTTTTCATCCCTACTTTCATTGCGGAATCGGCACTGAGTCCCTTCGCCATGTGGTCGGCTTTCCCGACCTCG
>NZ_JABUYD010000045.1:0-7372 GCF_014897515.1 Brevibacterium sp. FME17 | reverse complement strand
CGAAGTCGCGTATATGGTCGACGATCTATTCGAGAACAGCAGCGATTTCCGTTCGGGGTGGAAAAGTAAAGATCTTGAGCTCTTCAGTGCCCGTCCCCGCCGCTTCAACCATCCAACTTGCGGAAACCTGTATCTCCACCAGCATCGGTTGTCCCCTCCCGAACACCCTGACATACTAATTGTTGTCTACACTCCGGGCGATCGCGAGAGCGCGGCTCGGCTACAAACGGCCACCATCTGATCTAGTCGCATGCGCCCGTTACATGCATTTGCATGTAACGGGCGCATGTTCTTATCCGTCCCTGACGTCATAGATCTCGGACGCACGAAGATACTAGATGGATTCGGGCTTGCTTGCGGACGTGAGAACTATATGGTCATCGTTCCATGTCCTGCGCAAGCTCTCCATTGTTAGCAACGACGTCCGCTGGCTCGCGTCGGGACCAGAAGCCCGCGACCAGAGACCCGGAGACGTTATGCCACACCGAGAATATTGCCGCAGGCAGAGCCGCAGCTGGGGAGAAGTGAGCCGTTGCTAGTGCGGCTGCTAGACCGGAGTTCTGCATTCCCACCTCGATGCTGACCGCTCGACAGCCAGATACCGGTTGCCTACACAGCTTCGCAATGATGTAGCCAAACGTGAGCCCGGCCAGATTATGCAAAACCACAGCCACGACCAGCAACAATCCAACAGCAAGCAAGGTGTCTGCCGACCCTCCTACCACTGTAACGACAACGGCAGTGACCCCCAGTACCGATACGAACGGCAAGATTGGAAGAATCGCATTCACCATCCTCGGAAGCAATATTCGAAGCAGGATACCCGCAATAATTGGCACAAGAACTATCTGAAGTATCGAAACAAAGAGATCGCCACCCGACACTGGTAGAAATGTCCCTCCCAGCCATAGAACCAGGAGAGGAGTCAGAAACGGTGCAAGCAACGTAGACACGGTAGTCATTGCGACAGAAAGCGCTGTATCGCCCCTGGCAAGGTAGACCATCACATTTGAGGCAGTTCCACCTGGAGCCGCTCCGACGAGCACCATTCCTACTGCAAGCTCGGGCGGAAGGGACAACAGGACCGCCAGCAGGTAGCCGATAAGCGGCATGATGGTGTATTGCGCGACAACACCAAACATCAGGGCGAGCGGGCGGCGTCCAATGTTTTTGAAATCAGCGAGTGTGAGTGTCATGCCCATGCCGAGCATAATCACGGCCAACATCCACGGAACAGCCGGCCCCCAAGACGAGAAGGTGTCGGGCGTCAATAGCGCGATAGCAGCAGCTATCAGAACAATCAGTGGAAACCACGCTCCTGTGAAACGACTCAACTTCTCCATTGAAACTGACCTTCCTGGTTGGTTTACAGTCTTCCCAGTCTTGGTCAGGGACCCAAGACTGGGAAGAGCCTGGTAGTTCTGGTGCTCGCACTACCACCTTGTGGAGGTCCCGGCAGTTTGCTCTGCAAGGTCTATGGCGTCTGACTGTGGTGAAGCCCCTGGTGGGAATGCCACCACTCTATGAGACTCACCCGGAACGACGCCTTGCGATGGCAAGAACCATGTGGCAAGAAGGCTCACCGAATGCTCTGCACGTTGTCGTCTTTGGTGTGATGGGATCGCAGCCGGAGGATCTCCTCATGCTGTGCTGCCAGTCTTGATAGCGCAGTGGATTTGAAGTACTCCAGTTCATGGACTTTGTTTGTCATCGCGGCGAGTTTCAATTGCAACCGGTCATTTTCTGGGCGTACCTTTTGCCGGGTATCTGCACCGGTGTTCGTGGCGGGGGTGGCATCTTGGAGGTGTAAACGTTGTTCCTCGAAGATGGCCTTTAGGTGTGGATAGGTCCGATACATGGTTGCTCGCGGAACTCCGGCTAAGTCGCAGAGGCTGGTGATGTCGCGGTTCATTCCGATCGGGATCTCATCGGCAAGCAGTGTCTGGATAGCTGCCCGTATTCGGTTCTCTACTTGGGAACGGTCAGCCTTCATGAGTTGCTCCTGCGTTGTCGATTTCCGTGAGTATCCGATTGGCCCGGTCAAGCGTTACCTGAGCGCGGCCAAGTTCGGGTTTCGATAAGCGCGGATTTCCGAGAAAAACTGTCTTCACGGATTCAGCGTGGCTGGCCCATGCTTCGCGGTGAATGCCGTGGTGTGTTGCCTGGGGGCAGCGTCCTGAATCGCAGAGACCTATGAGTGGCTCCGTAGCGTCGGGAGTTTGGGCGAGTTGAAGGCATAACGCTTTTTTCGGATCCGTGAACCAACAATAATTGGCAGCTCCTACGAACAAGCTCTCGGCCTTTGCTTTGAGGAGCCGTTCAACACGGCGGTCATCTATGACGGTTGCCTGTCCGGGTTGGTGGCTGGTCAGGATTTCGTCGACGGAGGCGAAAACTCTAGTGAGCTCTCTGGCACCGTGGCCGGAGGGGAGCTTCCCCTGTTTATAGTCCTCGTATGCGGCAACGGTGAGTCGTAAGTGTTCGGATTCTTCCGCTGCGGAGATCTCGGCGCGGAACGCTGCTTGGTGGCCGCCGGGTCGGGCTGCATAGCCTTCCGTCGTTGCCACGCTCAGGTGTTTGAGGTGATACTTCGCTGCCATCAGACCGTGAGGTCGCTGGGCAATTGCTAGCGCCAGTGTCCGGCGTAGGGCCCGGGGGTTGACTGGTCCCTCTGGTACTTCTGCCAAGCCGAGTCGTTGCCCGCTGGGGCCGTTCATCCAGTTTCGGAGGCGGACATATCGCAGATGAGCAGTGTTCGACTGCTTCGTGAAGAGCAATTCTCCCTGTTTAGCGTCTTGAAGTGATTCAACGGTGCCAAGTGCCCGGTAGACGTCTTCGATGACGACCCACAAATCGTCGATACCCCCAAACTGTTGTCCTTTGATCCGCCGGGATGAAATGCGGTGACGGTAGATACCGTTACCCAGGTCCTCGCGGGTGAGGCTGCCGCCGCGGATCTCATGCAGCTCAGATGATCGCATCCCCGAGAGCGCGGAGATCACGAAGAAGGCCGCGGATTCGACGGCCGTCTTCATCGCTGCGAGTGCTGATCGATCGGCTGGAATGGCCCACGGTATTTGTTCTTGGTTGTCCAGCCGAGGAACGAGAGCGCCGTCGCGGCACCATGACTCCTCAATTCCGCATTCGTTCACCCAGGCCACCAACAAAGGACGTAATTCTTCGAGGTCACGCCGGTGCCCCATCGCGCCAACAGTAGTGGTCACGACGGAGTGCCATGCCAAGTACAGGAGTGGATCTTTCTCATCCCAACCCTGGGATATACGCTTGGCTCTACCGGCCGCAGATAAACGTGGGGCGGCGACGCCGGCTTGTTGGAGTCGTTCGATCGCTGTTCTCAGCCGGGGTCTCTCCGATTGTTTCAGTCCCCGAATTGACCGTTTTTGGAGTTCATCGAATTCTCGTGCCCGGGAAGCTTCTGCGGCCAGCAGGGGTCCGATCGTCTCAATCAGGTAGAAGGTATTGGCCAATAGCGGTCGCAAAATCGTATCCGGTACCGGCGGAACTTGGTTCTCGGTAGTTCGGACATATTCAGCGATGCTATCGGCGCTCTTGCCGCCCCAAGGGCTAAAGCCAGGGGCATAGTTTTCAGAGAGTATCTCGGTGTACTGCTGGAGTACTTGGGTCGAGTGGATATGCGCGGCGATCGTTGACGGGCTGATCGGCTCTTCTGGCTTTGCGTCTTTCCAGGCCACTTCGTTGAGGTAAGAGATGCAGTGCCGTTGATCGACTTCGCCCAGGTGTGCCACGCCGGTTTGTGAAAGGTGGTTGAACCAGCGTGTCAGCCGTCTGAGTTCGTTCCATATGGTGGAGGGATTGAGCGGAGTCCGAAATGCCGAAGCCGAACCGGCAACAACGGGGTGTCGTGGGGCGAGGCGGGAGAACAAATATTCCTTGGCAACAAGCCGCCATTGTGGATTGATAATTCTCGTGAAATCGAGTTTCTTGCGAAAAGTTCCCATCGTCGCGGGTGCGTCCTTGAGCCCTGATATGTCCCAGACATCGTGGTTGAAGTTCGGTCGATGAGCGTCGACTGAGGCCTCTAGCGTGGCTGCGTCGAAGATATCCTGTCCTTCAAACGGATGGGTTTGGTTGTTTTGGGATGCCGGTGCGGTACGAGACTCAATAGTCATCCTTGTTCCTCTAAAGTCAATGGCAGAGTTTGGTGGTTGCCAGCTGCTGCAGTGATTTCGCGGGTACTGAATCGTGGCAGGATTTCCTCATCTAGCCGGGTGGCGTAAGGCCCGAATACTCCCATGAACTGTGGCAGGGGCAGTTGAGCGGCTTGGGTGGAGAAATATTCTTTGAGGCCGAGCAGATTCGGCAAATGACGGGCTGTGAAAACCGCCAGCGGACAGAGAAGACATACCCACGGGCGAGCGGGACAAAGTTTCCCCACGGGCGCGTACGGGCTTTTCATTGGTGAGGCGCAGGCCGCGACAAAAACATCCTGCTCAGCATCCAAAAGCTTCTGCACGGCTGGCAGGTCCAGCTCGGCCTCCCGTACGAGGTTCGGGAATTGCTGGGAGAATTTGGCGGCGTCCTGTTCGTTAGTGACCAGCGGCGGTGCTGCCTTTCGGCGGATGTCTGTCTGCGCGTCCTCGATGATGCCTTCGATGGCGTCCTTCTGAGCCGGTGTGTGTGAACTCAGATAGTGGTCGGCTTCCACCTTGGCACTGTGATTCGGATCAATGGTTGTCCGTCCGGTCCACGCCGACCTGTCCTTCAGATGATGAAAAGTCGCCCGGACTCTGCCGCCGTGTATTTGCAGTAGTGTGCCGGCATCGTCAATGAGGCCGGCCCGCTGTGCCCAGCTCCGTCTGCGGTACTGCGTCCGGGGAGTCGTGAAATAGATCCGACCACCTTCCTGTGTCGGTTGCTTGGCGCCTAACCATAGTTGCGATGCTTGGTCGCCGGCGTGACCACGTAAGAGCTCCGAATGCTCAAACCACTGGTCCAGAATACGGACGGCAGCTCGCGGGAGCACGAGCGATTCCTTACCGGTCCGCCCTTTCACATAGCTCAGCAGGATCGACGACGGACCGGTACGAGTGACGTCGTCGGTGCGCAGGGCGTCAATACCATCGGGGACGATTCCGGTGCGGATGGCGAACAGCAGATTGTAAGCAAATGCCACATCCGGCTCAGGGAAAAGGGATCGACTCAACGATACGACCCGTTGGCGATTGTCCACGGTGGCCTTAGGGAACAGCGCCATCAACGACCTGATGGCCAATGGGCCAGAGGCCCGAATGACCCATGCCAGACGATCCTCGCTGAGAGAATCGTCGGGCAGGTCTTTTCCCCGTTCGCTGGCCTCAAGCGCCTGTCGGTGGTCGTGGCTGGAGCCTTTGATCATTGTGTTGCAGGCTTGGGCGAGGCGCTCCCATTCGGTAGCACTGTAGGGTCTATTCGGCTTGCCAGGCTTGATCTGGTTGATGCGCCGGCCGGTCAGGTGGTGCACGATGCCCGGTTGTAGTTGTCCACCTGCGGTATGGAAGGCAGACAGGACCGCACGGATTCGGCGTTCTCTGTGGAAATCGCAGGTGAGCCAGTATCGGACGACAGCGGCCGCACTCATATCAGCGAAGCCACCCCTGAACCCGTCTGCGTGCAATTCCCGGGCGAGGCGACGCATCGTCGTTGCATACTGCGAGGCGACAGACTTCGTTCGGATCGGTCCGTGAGGGTAGGTCGCAGCAACTAGGCCGGCGGCGATGTCAGCGGCAAGAACAGGATCAGGCAAATCCCCAAGATCCCGCTCGTAGATAACTGCCGAAGGCAGCTCGAAAACAACCCTCAATGGCGGACGAAGATGGGCGCCCATCAGAGAACGTCCCCTCCGTCGCAGTTGGCGGTGTCGGCGGTTGTCGTGCTCGGGCGAGCTGAGTCGGACGCCTCTTGGAAGATGCGCTGAGTATCCAGCAGGTGCAAATATGCCTGAGTTGTCTCCACGCTGGAGTGACCTAAAAGATCCCGCAAGACCAATAGTGGATCGGCCTTGGTGAGGTAGAGGGACATGGCATCGTCGCCACCGGTATCGGTCAGGAGTCGGGCGGCCTGCTGATAATATCCCCGGACGAGGCGTTCGAGGGTGAGCATCGCAAAAGTATGCCTGAGCATATGCGGGTGTACGTGCGGGAAACGTGGCTCATGGAATTCCCGGATCCTCGCCGAAGTCCGTCGCAAGACGGTCGCCCAATCCGTAAACGGAGAACCATCCCGTTGCACCCCTATCAGGGCGCTGCCACCGCCGGTACAGATCAGCCGACGCCGCTCCTGGACCGTCAAATGCCGCCAGCGTCGATAGACACCATTAAGTTTTGCCCCATCATACGTTGGCTCCTCGATCCTGAGAGCGTTTTCCGGTTCCATGAGGAACCTTGCACCGCGGCGGCCCGTTCCATGTCCATATACGTGTGCACGGCTGACAGCGCGTCGAAGCCCACCCACGAACTGCGTCCCTTGCGTCCCTTGGTCGTCGGTGGTGCCAAAGGCAACGTGACAGGGATACTGCTGCTGCGTCCCGGCAACGGCGGAACCTCGTAAATGGTCAAATATGCGAATTCCTGGGCACGAAGGCCGCTGGATAGGGCAAACCCGATGAGTGATTCGTTTCGGCCGGTTTCATTTCCACGGAACCGCGGGTCAGCGGAACCATCAGGCGAATTTCCCGCCAACGCATTCATCAACAGATCCACAAACGGTTGCTCTAAATACTTCCGTCCGGTGTGGGTGTTGGCGGTTCTCAGCGTTGCCAGATTGCGTTGGATTTCAATTTTGGAGCCATCCGGACGCCAAAGGGTTTGCGAGGTGTAGGAAAACGGTTCGGCGTCGATGTATTTCTCGGCCGCCGCCCACCGGTAGAACCCCGCGATGATCTTCACCGCCATGTTCCAGCTCGATGAGCTCAGCCGGTCACCCAACTCGCCGGATAGCCGGTGTTGTGCGTAGAGGGAAATTTCGTCCCTGAGATCTTTCCGCGAGGCAAGAAGACTGACGTTGTGCGAGGTAAGGAACTCGGCCCAACTTTTGACCGCAAGTGCGTAAGCCTCCCATGTACGGGGGCTATGCGCGCCGTTGATGGGCAGCTCGCGAAGCCACCGGTTGATCACTGTCACGGGCCGGGGACCGTGCTCGTCTTCCAACTGCAGATCGTCATCGATGAACACCGGCATACCCTCTCGAATCGGTGGGCTCGATGAAACGTCCCAATCAGCCCGACCGCGGGAGGAAAAGTAGAATAGGATCACGTCTGCCACTCTACGAGGGACCACTGACATTTCCGGAAGGCTTCAATTCGATGGCTACAGAAACACCTCCAATGAGACAAGGCCAAAGCGCCTACATAACG
>NZ_JABUYD010000044.1:0-9805 GCF_014897515.1 Brevibacterium sp. FME17 | reverse complement strand
GAAGTCCATTCGCCAACATCGTCGTTGCTCTTCCTCTAACTATACACCCAGTTCGTCCGTTTTGACCCTTGAGTTTCGATTTTCTTTCGTTTCTTCTTTGACTGTTGCATCAATTGATGCTCGAGGGCCTCGAGGAGCTCGTCACGTCCCAGGTCAGTGAATGGAACGGTGATAGGTGTCTGGTCGTAGGAACATGACGAGGAAATCCGTCACACACAAACACTGAACACAAAAAGAGCCGCGACACTGTGCGTTCACAATGTCGCGGCTCTCACAGTCACACGCCAATCGTCCCAAGCGAGGACTCGCACCTCAGATCGCGCTGAGCATCTTCCCTGGGTTGAGGATCCCCCGCGGGTCAAGAGCATTCTTCACAGCGATCTGGATCCGCCTCGAGCCCTCATCAAGCTCGTTGTTGAGCCAATCACGTTTGAGGAAGCCCACGCCATGTTCACCAGTGATCGTGCCGCCCAGCTCCAGACCGATGCGCATGATCTCGCCGAAGATCTCCTGCGCCCGTGCGGTCTGCTCCTCATCACTTGCGTCGAAGAATACCGAGGGGTGCGTATTGCCGTCACCAGCATGGGCCACCAGGGCAATCATCAGGCCCGAAGACTCCTGCAGCTCCTTCAACCGGTCGCAGAACTCGGGCATCGCCACCCGAGGAAGGCACACATCGTCGAGCAGCTGGCCTCCCCCATGACTGTTGGCGAACTTCTCGTAGGCGGGTTGGATCATCCGTCGTGCGGCAATGAGCGCGGCCGAATCGCTCGGATCGTCGGAGTACGCGACGTCGAGTGCACCGCAGGCCTCGGCCACCTCGGCGAATTGGGCCATGACTTCCTGCGAATCCGCAGGATTCTGGTCGACCTGCATGATCAGCATCGCCCCCGCGTCACCGTCGAGGCCGAAATCTCCGAACTCGTTGAGCATCTTCAGGCTGGACGAGTCGAGGAACTCCATCAGGCTCGGCACTCCACCGGCAGCCATGAAGTCCGCAACCGTCTGCAGGCCCGAGCGTTCGTCGGGGAACGTTGCGACGGCGGTGAATGGATCCGGCAGCTTCGGGATCAGGCGCAGGGTCGCCTCGACGACGATGCCCAGCGTGCCCTCGGAGCCGACGAACAGATGGCGCATGTCGAGGCCGGCCACACTTTTCGCCGTCTGCGGGCCCAACTTCGTCAGCGTGCCATCGGCCAAGACAACGGTGAGGCTGCGCACGTAGTCCCTGGTCACACCGTATTTCACACAGCACAGGCCACCAGCGTTGGTGGCGATGTTGCCGCCGATCGATGACAGCGCGACCGAGCCAGGATCGGGTGGATAGGACAGACCGAAGGGAGCCAGATGATCCTTGAGGTCCTGGTTGATGATGCCAGGCTGGACGGTGACAAGTCTTTCGGCCTCATTGACGCTGAGGACGTCCTTCATCCGGGAGACGTTGAGCAGGATCGCTCCTGGTGAGCCGTTCGCGCCTCCAGAGATCCCCGACCGCGCACCCTGCGGAACGACCGGCACGCCGTGCTCGGTGGCGAAGCGCATGACTTCTTGGACATCGGCCGCCGACGTGGCCCTGACCAGAGCGATCGCCCCTTCGTGAGGGCAGAACAGAGCTTCATCACGAGCGTGAGCTTCGATGACGTCGGGATCCGTCGTCAGCGCCCCATCACCCAGCCGGGCCGCGAGCGCATCGAGTTCGGCCGGTCCCACCGTGGTCTGGTTCTGTGCTGTCATGACATCCTTCCGAACGGAAATGTCGGGACGGTCACGACCGCCTCGGCGATTCTCATCTGTGACGACGCAATTCCCGACCGGGGCCCGGGTCGGGCCACGTGCGAGGCTACGTCGTCATCTCCGGATTCACCTTATCGGGCGCGGGTGCGGCCTTGAGAACGAGGGTGACGACTCCGGCTGCGACCATGGCTGTACCGACGACCCACATGCCCGCGTTCTGGGTTCCGGTGAGCTCGGCGAGTCCGCCGGTGATGTAGGGCGCGAAGAATCCGGCGGAGTTGCCCAGCGAATTGATCAGCGCGAGCCCCGCGGCAGCTCCGGCTCCGGCGAGGAAGGTCTGCGGCAGCGGCCAGAAGGTCGGAAGGGCCGCACAGATGGCCATGCAGGTGATGGTCACAGCGATCATCGTGGTGAACGGCGAACTCAGGTACAGAGCAATAGGGATCGTGACGCCGCCGATGAAGAGCGGAATCGCAACGTGCCACACTCGCTCGTTGGTCTTGTCTCCGTGACGGGACCAGAAGTACATGGCGAAGGCACCGAAGACATAGGGAATCGCGGTGATGAAGCCGATCTCGACGATCGAATACTCGACGCCGAAGGTCTCCTGGAAGCCGGAGATGATGGTCGGCAGGAAGAAGCTCATCGCGTAGAGGCCGTAGACCATGCCGAAGTAGACGAAGGACAGTGCCCACACTCGCGGCTGGAGCAGCGACCGGCGGACCGGGTAGTGGAACGAGTCGGCCTTGCCCTTCTCTTCGGCGTCCATCGTCGACTGGAGCCAGTTCCGCTCCTCCGGAGACAGCCACTTGGCGTTTCGGGGGTGGTCGGTGAGGTAGAAGATGCACATGATGCCGAGCAGGATCGCGGGCACACCTTCGATGATGAACATGAAGCGCCAGCCGGCGAAATTGGCAAAGAGCGAGTCGCCGCCGGAGATCAGCCACGAGGACAGCGGTGAACCGACGACGCTGGAGAGTGGGATCGCGAGCATGAACAGCGCGGTGGCCCGGGCTCGCATGGATGAGGGGAACCAATATGTGAGGTAGAGGATGATGCCCGGGAAGAATCCCGCCTCGGCGACGCCCAGGAGGAAGCGCAGGAAGTAGAGCCACCCGTGGCTGGGCACGAATGCCATCGCCGCTGCCACGATGCCCCAACTGATGAGAATGCGGGCGAGCCAGATCCGTGCGCCGAATTTGTGCAGAGCAAGATTCGAGGGCACTTCGAGGAGGAGGTAGCCGAAGAAGAAGATGCCGGCGGCGAACCCGAACTGAGTGGCCGTCATCGCGAGGTCTTCGTTCATTCCGCCGGGGCCCGCGATACCGAGATTGGTGCGGTCGAGGTAGTTGATGAAGTACATCGCGATGATGAATGGGATCAGCCGAAGAATGACCTTTCGCAGGGTCCGCTTCTCCATTGCTGAATCGCTCGGCGGCTGCTGGCTCACAGGTGGGTTCACCTCGGATGACATGTGATCTCCCTTGATCAGTCTGAGTCGCCGATGACGGCCCTCGGCACACTACGCCGAAAACATTACGTCAGCACTGCCTGCGTTCCTATACTTCGCTCGATTTGTACCGAATACCGGGACTGGGTGCCGCCTTTGTCCGTCCGAATGCCGACCGTCGCCGAGGTGGTGCCGGAGTTCGCGTCAGGGCCAGGGTCTACGCTGGAGCCACGACCACAGGAAGGCAACGATGCAGCCGATGACCGAGCTCGACGCCGATTCCCTGCGTGAGTACTACCGCAAGTTCGCCCAGCTCGAGGCGACCGACACCTCACCGATCTACGCCGCCTGGGCCTCGGGTGTGGCTCAGGACGACGAGGTCATCAAGCACCTCCCCGATCTGCCCAAGCCGAAGCGCCAGGCCAACCTCCTCTTCGCAGCTGCCCGCCACCTCGGCGCCGGTGAAGGTGACTACGCAGCTCTGCGAACCTGGCTGCTGGAGCACTGGGAGATGACCCGGGATCTGATGCTCGCGCGGTCGACGCAGACGAACGAGGCCGGACGCTGTGCCGTGCTCCTGCCGGCGCTGGCTCAGATTGAGCGCCCGATCTCACTCATCGAGGTCGGCGCCTCGGCGGGCCTGTGCCTGTATCCCGATCGCTACAGCTACACGTACACCACAGAGTCAGGGCCGGTGACCCTCCACCCCAAAGATGGCCCGAGCACGGTCGCACTCGCCTGCGAACTGACGAATGCACCTCCACCCGACCGGATCCCCGAGGTTGCCTGGCGAACCGGAATCGATCTCAATCCCATCGACATCACCGACGGTGACCAGCAGGAATGGCTGCGCTCGCTGATCTGGCCGGAGCACGAGCTGCGCCGGGATCGCCTGAGTGCCGCGGCCTCCATTGTGTCCGCTGAGCCGCCGAGGCTGGTCCCGGGCGATCTGCTCGAGACCGTCGATTCCGTGCTGTCTGAGGCTCCCGCGCAAACGCAGAAAGTCGTATTCCACAGCGCGGTGCTTGCCTATGTCGAACCGGCCGAACGCGAACGCTTCGCCGTCCTCATGCGATCGCGTGATGACGTCGTGTGGATCAGCAATGAGGGAGGCGGAGTGCTGCCGGAGATCGGAGCTCAGGTTGATCGCGAAAAGGACGGACGGTTCGTGCTCGCTGTCGATGGACGGGTAATTGCACTGACCGGACCACACGGGCAGAGCTTCGAGGGATTGGATTGACGACGTTGCTATTCAGGCAATCGACGAGTTAGCCGTATAGAGCTTGCACATCCGCAGCGAAAACACCGCGCTGACGAGCTCGGCCAAGCTCAGCGGATCTTTCAGCGAGCGTCCCGTGAGTTCGTGCACACGGCGGAGTCGATAGCGGACCGTGTTGGAGTGGCAGTACAGCTGTTCGGCGGCGCGCTCGGCCGAGCCCTCATTGTCGAAATAGGCAACAAGCGTGTCGAGTATCAACGACCGATCTGCGGCAGGCAGTTCCAAGACTCCTCTGAGCACCTCATAGGCCAGCCGCCGCCCCTCATTCGGCTCACACGCGAGGAGCGCCGCCAAAGGACTCGAGTTGAACTCACACACCTCGGTCTGACCTGGGCGCAATGTCGACAGAGCCGTGCGTGCCAGCTGCAGGGCCCGCGAAGTTTCAGCCAACACCCTATATGGCGGGCTCACTCCTGCACGTGCCGCAATAGTTCTCAGAACGCCCAAGGCAACTTCGTGCTGCTCGGAGTGGAATGACACAACCCCGAGCTGCAGCGTCGGCGTCAGCTGCCACCCCGAGACGATCCCCTGGTCCGCAAACTTCTGTTCCAGGTCGCCCAGACCTCCGCCTGCCGGGTTGCGGTTGTCAACCGCAACCACGATGAGATCCGCATCCGGAGCCAGACCGAGCAAGGTCGCCATCTCCCACGAGCTGCAATCCGGACTCGGCCGTCCTGCGAGCAGCGACTCAACCAACGCCGCACGTCGGCGCCCCTCCTCGGCGAGAAGCTCAGCCGATGCTGCCCTATACGATTCAGTCAATGCCACCGCGTGCGCGTCCGCGACTGACCACAGCCACGTCGCCACCGCGAAGATGGCTTCCGGAGCTTCGCAATCGCCTCCTGGTCTCGCCGCCTCGACCAACGCATCCCAGAGAACGCCGAAGCTGAAATGGTTCGCCTGCAAGATCTCGGCCAGAGGGATCCCCTGCTGAGCCCGACGCCTGCCCGTCTCATGCGGCGTGCTCAGCTGCAACGTGTCGTGACACTGGTTCATCGCGCTGACCGCGGCCCTCAGATTGTCCTCGATCGACTGATGAAGCTCCGCCTGAAGATGCGGCTCTGAGCGCTCGTAGAGTGGAATTCGCTCGAGAATCCTGTCATAGGCATCTCCGACGATGCGCGGCATCTGAGTCTCGGCCCAATTCACGAGTTGGTTGGCATCAGACATCGTCAGCGCCCCCGCCGGCCGGCTCATCTCTGAAAGGTGCAACCCTGTACCCATTCCTCAACCTCGCGTCCAACCGATGTGTACCGATAGTACAAGTTTCAAGCTAGTCATGCACGCATCATCCATGGCCACCTCCACATTCACTCAAATGACAAATCATCTTGATTTCACATGAGCACAGAACTCATCAGTGCACACATTTGCACAGGTTCGCGAAAACGCCGGAAGGGTGAGCATGAAAAAACCTCCCGCGCTGCGGCTATATCAATGGAACCAGATCGAGTATGACGCAGAAATTCAGATCGGCCACCGGTATCCAACAATTGTTCCAGATTACAAACTAGCTTGTTCTTCATGTCAAAGTTTCAAAAAACTCTCAAAATCCCTGGACACGGCCTGAGTGCTTCGCAAGGATGTCCTGTGGGCAACGCTCGTTGGTGCATATGCCGACATCTGAATGAGCGGGCCAACCAACGAGCGGTACTTTGGAGGTAAATTCGTGTCTCACCACGTGCAATCACGTCCCCACAGTGGTCATCGAAAGAGAAAGATGGTTCTCAGGCGAATTCTGCCTGGCATGGCCATCGGAGTTGCGGGCACACTGCTGGCGTCGACCGCGGTATCGGCACAGGGCCTCAACGTCCACGCCGACGAGCCGACAAAAGCTGGAGCCAGTGTCGCAGGCATGACCCTGGACTCGAAAGAACTCGTCGCACTGGGTAAGTCCACGGCCGCATCCAAATCGGATCCGGGTCCCAACCGCGAAGCATTCAACGGCGCCATCGGCGACGACGAAGTCGTCGACTTCGGTGCAGGCTACGAGATTCCGCTCGATGATTTCCTCAGCTTCGGTGAAGCCGGCGCTATCCACAGCGAATCGACCGCTGCCGACTCCAAGAATGGCAAGGCCGTCACCGGAATCGTCGGCGCCGATGGTGGACTCACGCTCGATGGTAAAGACAACGAGTTCGGTACCGCCAACGTCGACCTCCTGTCGCTGGTCGACGCCACTGGAAAATCTGATGTCACCGACGGACTCATCGACCAAGCAGACCTGAACTTCGGCCTCGGCGGCGCCTGGGTCGAAGCAGTTGACGGCGAATTCCAGGATCCGGACGGTGTCGGCGGAATCGGCCAGTACCGCGTCGGCGACGCAAAGCTCAACCTCCATTCCCCAGCCATCGAGGACGCCGGCGACGGCGTGTCCGACGCTGCAGGTCAGATGGAAGACGAAGTCGCCGACAGGGTCAACGACGCGCTCGGCCTCGGCAAAGCCCTTCCGGGGATGAAGGTCGACACGACCGTCACCTCCGACATCCAGGATGACGTACTCGATGCAATTCTGCGTGAACCGATCAAGACCGATGACGGACTCGCCACGATCGACCTTGGAAAGGGTTCAGTCGAGGTCGACCTCGCCCGCCTCGGCGGCAACGACGACGGTGTGACCGATCGTCCAGTCGGAATCAACAACCAGGATCCGAACTCAGAGCTGATCGACGATGAGACATACCCGCTCATCGCCAGCAGCATCCACGATGCCATCGAGAAGGTCATCGACGTCGCAGTGGACACAGCGATCGAATCGCTGCGCAGTGCGAACGTGAACGTTGATATCACTGCTCTCGACGGAACCACCGCTGGATGGGACATGGACCTCACCGGAAAGGTCAGCAACTACGACTGCAAACCTTCCGGTGCGACGGGCGCCGTATCCTGCACGACGATCGACACCGTGATGAACTCGATGGAGACCGTCCTAGGCCCGATCCATGACAAGCTCGCAGACCCGGCCGGCCTGCTGTACAAGGCGTTCACCACGATCAAGACCGACATGATGACGGCCCCAATCCGCGCGGCAGTTGATCCGTTCCTCAAACTGCTGGCAGATAACCTCGTCTCGCTGCAGATCAACCACCAGGAGAAAACTGAGTGCGAGACTGCAGACGGCAAGAAGGTCGTCAGCGGAATGGACGTCTCTGCGCTGAGCCTCGGCGTTGCAGGTGGCAAGTCACGGATGGGCTTCGGTAACGCTGGAGTTCGCACCGATCCCTGCGGCAAGTCGGCAGACGCCGCGAAGCCGGGACCGGTGGAGCCACACAGCGGCACATCGATGTTCGACCCACGCAACCTGTTCCCAGGCTTGTGACACCTTCGACAGCTGCTGATCGCGATGCCAGGCATCGCAGTCGACGCAGATGCAGTACATGCGTTCATGAACACAAGGAACGTATGAGGCTCATCGCGAGATGAGCACCCGGGTGGTGGCGACACATTTCAGGTGCCGCCACCACCCCTATCTGTCCATGAGATGCCGCCGGGAAAGACGAACTGAGCAACTGTGAGAAGACATGCCTACACGAACAAACGTCTGTTGCAGATCGTGGCAGGAGGGCTATGTCTGATCCTCTTCGTCTCGGCGTGCACTCGAGGTGACGCCTCACCCGAAGATGCGAAGACCGCGGAGTCCTCAGCAGTCGCCTCCAGCACCTGCAAGAAACCCGCGAAGAAGGTCTCGCAGACTCTGTCCAGCGGAGCGACCTGGACGATGTGCTGGGGAGTCCATCCCGATTTCGGTCTCTCTCTTTCCGAAGTCTTTATCGCGCCACCCGGCAAAGACCCGATCAGGATCATCGATTCTGCCTCCATCGCCCAGCTGGAAGTCCCGTATGACACCGGAAAGCGCAACACATCCGATATCACTGCGGCCGGCTTCGGCGGCCGCAAGATGAAGACGCTGCAGTCCGATGCCTGCGCGGGAGACCTGAACTCGATGGAGATCCCGAAGATCGGCGACGGCAAGTACGGGGAGACCGAGACCCGCAACGTCCTGTGCACCGAGGTCATCGACGACGGACTCGCCTATCATTCGAGTGATCTCGTAGCACCGGCCTCCGCCCGAAAGAACGCTTTGCGACTGTCAACGGTGTCTCGGGTGGGCTGGTATGAGTACGTCTCTCAGTACACATTCGGCTCTGATGGATCCATCGATGTGCAGCTCGGCGCAACCGGTGACCTATCGCCTGTCGACTACACGGATGAGGATCACGGTTCGGACGTCGGACATGACGAACATGCGGCGAGTCATTCGCATAACGCCGTCTGGAAGGTCCGCTGGGGGCTCGGAGGCGAAGGCGGAATGAAGGCGCAGCAGTTCGACGCCAACCCGACGGGCAAGTCCGGACCGGAATCACCGATCATGAAGGGGAAGCTGAAGGATATCGAGCACCCTGCCCTTGCACGGTGGAAGGACCGCCGGTGGTGGCGAGTCCTCAACCCCGCGGCGCTCAACGACGACGGGCATCCCATCTCCTATGAGATCGACACCGGAAAGTCGGACTCATTCGAGTTCGTCGATGACGTTGAACATACCCACTCCCACGAGGAAGAGCCCGGGTACGACGTCGGCTTCACGAACTTCAACGAATGCGAACAGTATGCGACGAAAAATCGCGGTGACTGCGGCCGTGGAGTTCCTGAGTTCGTCGACGACGGCAAGGGTCAAAAGCTCGACGACGTCGTGTCATGGGTCGCTGTCGGATTCCACCATGTCCCCCGTGATGAAGAGCAGTCGCCCATGGAGATGCACTGGCAGGGATTCAAGCTGCTCCCTCGTGATCTCACCGCTCAACGATTCGACGTTCCCAAAGGGCATGAAGAAGTGAATGGTGTTCCCGACTCCGAATGGAATCAGGAACCGACGAATTGATCAGCTATCGCTCATAAGTAGTATTTATATTATTCAATAGATCATGCTTGAAATAGTTTCCTATAAACTTGCATTTGAAAACCAAATCGGCACGTAAATTTTTATTTAGGTATCGATAATCCAATATTGTCGATTCGCCATTTTGGCTATTTGCCGATCGCGCTAACCTTTCTCAGAACGGAACAGCTGCGGCCCATGCGAATAAGCCAACTCCCCGCGCATGTAGAGGCTTTTATAGGGCGACTACAGTCGTGTATCTAAAATATTAGATTGGCTAAATTGCCCGATCTCGACGAGCTCTTCATGCGCTGCGCAAGTGTGCTGCGCCAGTGGCCTCCTCCAGCTCCCTGCGATCGGGATGGATCAGATGGATGAAGCCGGACCCCTCACTCACGCCCATCCGACAACTAGCCTCGATTTTTCATGGTGTGGCTCGCGCCCATGATTCTCGCGCTATGGAGCG
>NZ_JABUYD010000043.1:0-11571 GCF_014897515.1 Brevibacterium sp. FME17 | reverse complement strand
CCTTCGAGGATCGGCACTCGGGTTTCGCAACCTGACTCATTACATCGCGAGGTGCCTACTTGAGTCCGGTGGTTTCAGACCGGTTTTACACTCTCGATTACGATGAGCCTAATATCGTCAGGTTCACGCGGCGGCGGGGTCGAATGTTTGCGCACTGGGGCCCTCTTCCGCAGACAGCCGACTCTGCTGCGCTGACGGGCCTGACCAGCGGGTGTGCTCCCGGCTCAAATACAACCGGCTGATCATGATGCAACGCTTCATGCGCGACTACTACGGCATCACCGGCGAAGATTGAGCAGCCTCATCAGCCCCGACGAGCGATCGGCCCAGCTGGCCAGCGCCAAGCGCAAACTCGAGAAATGCCGCGACCTCGCCAGCCGACCGGGAGAAGATAGTCCCTGGGCCGGCGACGAGGCGCGAGAAACGGTGCGACAACAGCGGATCATGCACGCCACGGAAGGCCTGTTGTGTGCCGCCCTAGCGTTGGCGGATCAGCTCAACGACTAGGTGCCCACAGCGAACGCCTGGGGCAAGAACTCTTCTTCCCGAGACCACAAGCAATCATCCTCGTTGTATGCCAGCACCGAAAAACACACTCTGCGTCCGAAAGTGTCACAGTATGGCCGGGCGTACTTTTCAGCTACGTCGTCGAGCGCGTCTGCGACTGACCTCTCAGTCAGATCGGATCGATATTTCAAATCAACAATCAGCCGCGACTCTCGGCCATCGCGTCTGATCAAAAGGTCGGGGCGAATAAGCCGGCCCTTCTTCGTACTCACCTCGACCATGTCATCCATGAACCACCCCGCGGCGTCCGCAGCCTCCGCCCATATGAGACTCCAGCGGTCTTCCGCCGCACGGTTCATCAGTGTTCTCGCCACGCGATGCGCCATCGCTTCGAGGTCTTTGAGAGCGTTTGCTTGAGCGCCGGGCGACAGCTCATCAAAGAACGTATCCAAGCTCCCTGACCAGTATGGTCCGCCAGAGTCGATGAGAGCCCGCAACATGTAGTTCAGAGTCCGCTCACCCTCGGCAGGGTCAGAAGCTTCCTTATCAATGAGCTCAAGACCGCCTGCCAGCCCCCGGCGTAGGATTCTGGCCGTCGTCGCTGCTTCTTCCATGAACCGTTGGCGTCTTTCGCGGTCAGACACCCAACACTTCCGAGACCTGTCATACCTTCTCAGCTCATACAGCTTCGTCGCGGTCACTGTCACGGCCCTGCCAACGAGGATCCCTTTCATCGTGTTCGCTGACGCGCGAGTACTCATACCTCCGGCTCCGTGTCAGGCGCCACTGTCGGATGCTGCGTGCTCTCGATCAGGTGAGAAACGTCGACTACAGAAATATTGGTCAAGTGCTCCCCACCTTCCAGGTATGCTTCCAGTTGCTCCTGGCGCGCGTCCAACAGTGACCTGCCCTTGACCACAGCCAGAACATTCGGCGGGGACGCCTTGTCACGAATCTCGTAGTCCCGCTCAGCAGTGACATTGTTGGCAGGCATGGAAATGAGCATTCGGCCGTCTTTGGTACGCCGAATGACACTACGGTAATAGCGCCTGCCTGTTCGACGTAACCATTCACGAGAGACCTGAAGCTCAGTCGCCATTGCAGTCAGAGTGCCCGGAGGGCCGGCCTCAGCAATGGCGGTCGCAAGCTCATCGAACTTCTCTTTCAGCTCCAAATGTTCTCGCCTGTGAAGCTCAACCGACCGGGCAAGTTTACGCAATCGATCGAGCTGCTCCGCACTGATGTAATCGTCGAGTCTAGTCATGTACTCAACCTACACCAACTCTAGTTGTCTCGGTATGGCGCGTCATCGTGATGCAACAATATGCGGGGACCTGCTATCCAAGTGGATCGGTCAGGCCGGTCTTGATCTCGTCGAAGTGCGGCAGCGTTGCCCACGCACCTGGATCGAATATGCCTGCCTCCGTCGTTGCAGCGAGGACAACATAGCCAGTGAAAACGAGGCAGAGTATCCACTCCCGAATCGATCCCGCATTGCCGAGGATTGGGAATCCGAAGCTGCCCTTGTCGTTCCAGCACGAGCCGAGAACCGGAATGTGCTCGAATCCTTTCGGGGCTTTCGGGTTCAAGGGGTAGAGGATCGGGCACATGTCAGTCGTGGCCATGTCGCCGACTATATGGATCGCACAGCCCAAACCCACCGCTAATGGAAGCATGAATGGATCGGTGTCGAACTCCTTCATGACGAACCCAGCAACTGCCAGCGACAGGCCCCAGGGCAGGACGGAGAACGGCCCGGAGAGCTTCAAAGCTTTCAGGGCGAAAGAGGTGAGGACAAATCCCATGATCGCGGCGCCAATGGCCAGTCCGCCGTAGCGCAGCTGTCCCAGCAACATCGCCAGGGCGACGAAGGCCGCGATCCCGATGATGCTATGGGTCCCATGCCGGTGCCCGCCAGAGATCTTCCCGATCATTCGGCAGATGATCTCCGATGGTGATGGCAGAGGCCCAAGCTTTGGCAGGGAGTGAGCGATCGTCGCATTGTGATGGTCTGCGTCCGGCAACAGTGCGGCTCCAGTGACCATAGCGGCGAAGGATGCCAACGACATGCCGCTTCCGGCATCGATGACTCCGAGGCTCACTCCGGTGGTTCCAGCCAAGGCCAGAGCTCCAGCGGTGCCAGAGATCGCATGGTGTCCTCCCATCACGGGCGATCACCTTTCCTTTCGGGTCAGAATTCGTCGTCGCTGGGCAGCCGGGATGTCGCAGCTGCGCGACGTGGTCGTTTGGCAGGGCGAGTAGAACGCCGTGTCTTGACTGGTGCTGGGACGGGAGCCTCTGATTCTGCCTCGTCGGCGTCGTCACCCCCTCCGGCCAAGAATGAGTTGATCTCGGCAATGTGGTCCCGGGTCAGCCCCTTCGCCGAGTCCGGTTGGATGATGAGGTGGTCATAGCCTGCCTCTGTCAGCACTGTGCCGAGTCCGGCAACTGCGTCGTCATCGTCAATGACAACGATGCGGGCGACGAATGGGACCTCGTCGAGGAACGCCACAATGGCATTGGTCTTAAACCATTCGTGAGGACCTGGACCGTTGGCAGCCGTATCAATCGCAGGAAGCACCGGCCACCCGATGTGGGTTGCCAGTACGTCGGCATCTTCGACTTCACGTGCACTCGACCAGACGATCGGTGCATCGATGGTGGTGACAGCCTTCATGATGCGCGGATCCACCGCCATCGAGTCTCCGTAGGTGCCCTCGGCGGGTTCGATCATCATCTGACCACGGCGGGCCGGGCCTCCGAATGGCGCCAGACATCCGTCGATGTCCATGAACACGAGAGCCTCTGCGTCTTCGACTGAGATCGGATTGCGGTTGCTTACCGGCTGCTCGATCACCACTTCGTTAGACGATGTCTCAACAACATCGGGCTCGTCTGCGCTATCAGCATCTCCAGTATCGGCCTCAGCAAAGAAGGCATCCCAGTCGATGTCAGCCTCAGAGGCTTCAGCAGTGACCGGCTCCTGTGCCTGGCTGATCGAAGTAGCCTCGGAGTCAGACAGATCAATATCGTCCAGGTCATCGAGGTCCAAGGTAGGGGTCTCATCGTCGGCACCAACGTCGCCCGCGGGCTCGGCAGATGCGGCAGAATCGGTAGCGAAGTCCTTGGCCCAATCCGGAATCTCACTGTCACCGGCATCGTCGACGTCGGCAAGCTCGAGGTCGAGAAGAAGATCATCGGCCACTTCGGTCGGTTCGGCCTCATCGGCAACCAAGATCCGTCCTTCGATGACGTCTGAGGAGTCATCGGGCAGGTGTTCACTGAAGTCGATGTGCTCGATGTTTGCGGGATCGCCCATGAACGAGGCCAGGCTAGCTTCAAACTCATCGACCGGAGAAAAGTATCCCTGCAAGGCGATTGCCGGTGCCGTCACTGATTCCCAAATGAGGCGGCCCTTGGGCACGATCTCGCCAAGGTTCGGCGATGCCTCAGGATCTCGCAGCGCCGACATCTTGTCGCCGTAAGACATCTTGCCCAACGCCACCCGGCCCAGGTTTGTTTTGAGGTCTGAGAGGTCATCGGGAAGGGAATTCGCTGTCATCTTCTGCGTCATCAATGACAGATTGATCCCAGCTGAACGAGCCTCAGCAGCCACACGACCGACCAGGAACGCCAGACGCCGTTTGCTCATATACGACCGCTCTGCGGCCAGGCGAGCCTCTTCAGCTTTCGGATCAGATTCCGGCTTCGACGGTGGCCTGGAACCGGTTGAAACGAGGCCCAAGAACTCGTCGATGAAGACGATCATTCGCTTCGGACGCACGCTCTCAGGCAGCTCGTCGAACGAGCTGACACCATATTGGCCGTTGAGCGCCGCCCGGCGCTGGACTTCGGCGTAGATAGACTCCATGACGGCTCTGGCCTCATCGACCGTGGTGCAGAAGGCCGACGAGTATCGGCGCGCAAAGTGGAAGTCAGCACCGTACTTCTGTGCATCGATGAGGACAACACTGTGGCCGGCAGCTAAGGCCCCGTACATCACCGACTGCGCCAATACGCTCTTGCCGCTTCCCGAGCCTCCGACTATGAGCAAATGAGGCGTGCTCGACCAATCGACACCGTTCGGTCGACCGTCAATACCGACGCCAAAAACCTGCTCCTTACCGACGACGGGCGCCTGGATTGGAAAGGCGACATTTTCGGGCATCGGATCAGTCCTCGACGACAGGAGTATGAACTGTCGTGGAGAATTCGGGTCAGCATTGACCTGGAGGAAGGCGTTGCCCGTAGCCGAGGTGAGCTTGCCAATCGCACCACGAGGCTTGGCCAGATCCATACCGGGCAACGTGAACGTCGTTGATCGGACCTTGTCGTTGTACTCCAACGTGTGAGTGCTCACCAAAGCCGGGACTTCCCCGGTAGAGGCGGATGCGACATTGGCCTCAGCGAAGGCCTTCTGCCATTCGAGGTCGACTAAGAGCGGCCGGTCGCGTTTCTCATTGCCCAGGCTCACGTGTTCCGGGTGGGCGCCCATGACAATACTGACTCCCGTGGTGTTGGCCCCGGAGGTGTCTTTGAACACTGTCGCCCACGGGATCGAGAGGCGTTCCTTCATGCGCGGCAGGTGCTTGCGGATGACATCGGTCGTCACTCCCCCAAGCAGAGTCATGTTCACTCGCCACAGGTGAGATCCGTCGTCGGCATTCGGCGACGACAACGGGGCCGTCGACGTCACGCCCGGTCGAGTCAGTTTCGCGGCGTCGAATGCCTGATTGATCATCAGCTTGAGCAGCCAATCCTCGGCGGAGACTTTTGAGCTCCGGGCCGGGGGCCTCAGGTAGGCCGGGGACTTCGGTACGGGCTTGTTTCGATCGGCCCACTGAACGACGATGACCTGGTTGTGCTGGTTGAAGTCATTGCCCGAACGTTCCATGTATCCGGTGACGCCGGCCAATGCAGACGACAGAGCCACCGACAGCGGTTCCTCAATCTTCGGGCTCAAGTAGTCGGAGACACGCTCATTGTTGAGGATCGAGAAGAAGCGACGGTGCAAGGTGGCACCATCGACGAGAGTCGCATCCTGCTGAGGGGTGTCAGGAATCGGAAACGGTGCGTTGATCTTTGAGTCCAGCGCTGTCATCCATTTGCCGTTCCACCAGTCTTCTTCGCGGACACCGGCGACCTCAGGCAACATCTGGCGACCGGGTTCATTGGGTGAGAGCTCGTCACTGTCGAAGGCTCCGACGTAGAGAGCCAGACCGCCCTTGCGCTCTGGGTTGTCGTTGAGTGCCGCGACGCAGCCGAGCTTTGCCGCGAACTGCGATTGCAGACCACCTTTGAGTCGCATGTGGCGGACAATGCCAGGGTCAATCGACAGGCCGACGTACCACGCCGCAACAGGCGAGGACTCGTCATGGAGAGGGACGATGGAGGCGATGTCGGGGCGGGCGTACTGGGCGTCGTTGCAGACGGTGGCGATGACAGACTCCAACGCGATTGAGAGCTCCTCGTCTCCAATTGTTGGGTCGGTAATCGACGAGGCCTGATCGGTCTTTGAGGCCACGACACGGAACTGGGTCGGGTGAACCCCGTTCTGGTCAGCGATGGACAGGATCGCACCAGAGACGCCAGCGCCCAGCGTGGGGGTGACCTTAGCTGCATGGGTGGTCATGAACTCAGTGGCAGAGCGCCCTTGCGGGGCATCAAAGGTATCGACTGCGAAGGAGCCGACGATCTCACGCGAGATCAGACGTGGTGCGGGTTTGAACTTCAGCGACGCCCACCTTGGCTTCCATGACAAGATCGCGGCCAGGCGGGCAACCTCAGGATCAGCCTCGGTGTCGAAGGCATCAGGAACGGAATCGGATGGGATCTGGACAACACGGAACTCATTCGGGTGGATCGATCCTTCGACCTCTTGACCGAGCGCGTTTACTTGAGGGGACTCGATGACTGCTGCTGACTGTCCGGCTCCGAGTGCTGGGATGATGTCCGACTCTTTGTCGATGAACGTCATCGCACCTTTGCCTGCCGGTGCGCGGAACGTGTCGACTAGTCCGGCGCTGAGCTGGCGACGATCCGTCAGGCCAGGTGCCGGGTCGAACTTCAGATCCGCCCACCGTGGCTTCCATTCGGCCCGAGCAGCTTCACGCAGGCGCCAACTGCTGATGACTTTCGGGCGCACAACTGCGGCGATGAGCATAAGAGTCAGTCCGATACCGCCACAAGCAGCGAAGGCCAATGTTGGCAGGCCGTAGGTGGTCAGCGAATGTCCAATTAACGATTCCCACAGGGCGGCGAGAATGCGCAGACCGAAACCTGCTGCAATGGTGGCAACAACTCCGACGACGACATAGATGGCCAGGACGATGACTTGGAGACCGTGAGCGACAATGAGCTTGATGAAGTTGGGGACCTCAGCGGTGACCTTCAGTGTCTTCGGCAGTGCCGACTTGAGATCCTTCCAACCCACAGCTGGTCGAGGTTCGTCCTCGGAGGCAAACCGCCGAGAGGCATCATCGTAGGCGGTGATGGTGATGAAGATGGCGATCGCATTGATGAGCCCGAATATGTGGTCGGCCACGTCGTAGTCACTTAGGAGCCCGAAGTGATCGAAGTGAGCCGGGATCATTCCCACGATGATCGACAACGAGAGGAAGACGAACCAGGACAGTCGCACTTCGGTGCCTGGCCACCAGGCTTGAGGATTGAAAAACGTTGACTTCAAGGACTGCCGTGCGTGGTACTTGCGCAACTTGGCACTCTCGCTGTCATTGGCTGGAACTGGCCGGCCGTTCTTCTTGTCAGTGAGCTCAGGTGGCGATGCAATGTAGGCAGCAATCGTGACACCAATCGGTACAAGCACGAAGCCTGGGTAGCCGAAGCAGGTGGCGACCAGCGCGAGGATGACGGCACCGGCCAAGATCAGCGGAGAATCATCACCCTTACGCTGTTGAACCTTCCGACTCATGCTCGCCCTTCTTTATCATCATTGGTCTCATCCCCTGCAATGCCGCCAGCAACGAACGTCACGTTGTTGGCGACCTTCGATACTGGGGTGACCGGAGCGTCAATGGTCGGCGCCTGATTGCTGACAGGCAGTGTTCCCGTTGAGGTCGAATAGGCGGAAGAGTCTTTGAGCAAAGACGAGAGTGCATCGACGATGCCCTGGTCGGCAGGACCGTTGTCGCGGATCAGGCGGCGGACGCGAGTAGCCAGAGCTTTCTTCGAAACCACCTCGGCCCGTGGGAATCGGAGGAAGTGAGTCGACATGAAACCGGGGCCCGTGGGAACGACCGCGACCAAAGGTGTTGAGATCGTGGCGTAGAGGTTCCGCTTGGACAGCATCGACTGGATCGAATCGGCAGCGTGACCCATTCCGTTCTTCTGTGCGTGCTTGAAGTGTGAGAACAGTCCCCGGTAGGCAGTCGATCGCAGAGTGTAATAGGCGCTGGGCTTCCACCGTTTTGCGTCGATGATGATGACCGTGGAACCGGTAATGACGATGTGGTCGATGTTGGCCTTCGACCAATGTGCCGGCATGGACAGGTCGTGGAGGACGACGGCACCGTCGCTTGCGACAACCAGGTCGGTGAGCATATTTCCCACGATCTGTTCTCCGATCCGGCCTACCTCAGCGACGGCTTTGTTCGCCGCCCAGGATGTGTCTTCATCCTCACCAAGCGACCCACCAGGGGTCCCGTAACTTGCACCTGACATGGCAGCTCCTTTAGATGAATGCCCGAACGATGGCACCGGCGACGATCAGCGAGAGGAAAATGATTGCCACGACCACACCGGTCGTCGACTGCCAGAAGGAGTTGACCTCGCTGCGCTTGTTCGATCGGACATCGTCGAGCCACCTGGAAAAACGGCTCTTGTCCTCGTCGTTATCTGCCATGTCGGAATCCTTCGTTGAGTCGAATTGGTTTCACTGTGTCTATGCCCCTTCTCCCTCGATGAGTCGGCGGTAGTCGGCCCACTGTTTCGACGATGTCGCTCGCGGCGGAAGATTATGGGTGATGGTGCGCAAGCGCGGCGGTGGGAGGGTCTGACCGAATCGAGTTCTGCGGCGATCAGGCTCCAGCGCGGGGTGATCGGCCAGACCTGCGGCCTCCACCTCGGTGTCGACGATCTGAGTCGGCTGCTTCCCGGCACGCAACCACAGCGGGGTCTGGCGAAGTCCAGCAGCATTGTCTACGACTGCCAGAGGTTCGAAGGTGGGATTGGGCAAGTCAAGAGAATCATCGAGGAGCATTGAACATTCCTCATCCGGGCCGTGCGCCTCGGCTGAAGGGCGGTAGGCGATCATGTCGAGGAAATCAGTCGAGACTTCGCCACGTGCAGGGAACCAGTCTTGCCAGTCGGTGAAGAACATGCGGTGGCGTGAGCGGGTTCGACCGGAGCCGGGATTCTGCGACGCGGCCTTGCGCAACGCTCGTTTGACTGAGTTCCGGGCAACCTTCGAATGCGAAGACATGTCCTGGGTTGGGTTGGCGATGACGAAGCAGACGACGACACCATTGGACTCGTATGGGTAGGCGTCGAAGTATTCGGCCCACCGGCGCACCTTTGTATTGAACGAATCCGGTGACATCGAGGCAGTCACTTCCATGACCACTCGCACCCCGTCAGGGCGAATGATGACGCCGTCACCACGGCGACCAGACTCGATTGGTTTCCGCCCGACACCCGAGCCGAAGAGCATGTCGAAAGTTGAGAACTTCTCCCCCAACATGGTTGCGATATCGGTGTATTCGGCCAATCGCAACATCAGCTCAGTCGAAAGGGTGTTGTGTCGGTCGTAGAGACCACCGGAAGTCCACGGCTGACCACCAGTGACTGAGACCAGCTCTGGATAGGTCATATGTGGTGCAAGATCCCGATCAAATGAGGTGGTGCGAGACGGCCTGTAGAGGTGTCCCAGAGCGCCGGCACGTCCCGGAGCGAGGGCCGATGACACTCGCCCCATATCGATGAGCCCGGACGCAAACATGCCGGGGACGAAAGGTGATCCATGGCTCAGGTGGAACTTGGCCCCAGTCAGTGCCACCATCTGCTCAGCCGTGACTGTGCGGTAGGCATCCAACGCTGACAGGAACGCCAGCTTCAGCCCCCACTGGTTGGTGCTGGTGACTCGGGCCATCGCCTCCTCTTTGCCAATATCGAGGTACTTAGGCAACCGCACCAGGCCCGCCTCGTGCTGAGCTTTGGCTTCGGAAAATCTCGTCCACAGCCCCTGAGACCCATGAGTCCACAGTCCGTCATAGAAGGGGTCTACGCGGTCGTGGGCGGCAAACCCGGTATCGGCGATGGGAGAGGAGAGAGATGAGAGTTTCATGCAGCGCCTTCTGTCGTGGTTGGTAGTTGGTAGCCCTGCCTGGTGGCAAAGGCTGCTCGTTCGGCTTCAAAGTTCTCGACCGAGAGAGTGAATGCGGGGAGATCGTTGACATTGGTCGACGTTTTCACTGCTGCCGTGAAGTTCGGCAGGCTCGTGATATCGCTGGCTCTCCAGTCCTCCCCGTTGGGGTCGAGGATGCGCACAAGCTTGTCGATGATGTCTGGATTGCGCTGCTTGTAGGCGATGAGGGTCTTCATCGACAACAGCATGTCGGCGACCTCGCTCATCAACTGAGTCTGACGCTGAGTGGCGAAGATGGTTCTCACGCCGAAAGAACGCCCCTTGTCCTGGAACCAGACGACTGGCTCAGCTGTTGACCCCGCCAACAGTGAGAGCTCATCGGCGTAGATCGAGACCCACTGCTTTAACTCCTCCCAGCCTGAACAGGTGCGTTCAATCTGACGCTGCAAGGTGTAGAGGGCCATTGACGACATCAGCTTCGTGTTTCGCTCAGCAACCTGTTCACCCGAGATGGACTGACCGAAGTTGAGCACGGTCGGACGGAATGCTGTGACCACCTGATGCCAGGTGACCTTCGACCTCTTGGGGGTGAACCACCCTTCCATCTCGGCCAGCTGAGACAGCTTCGTCTGCGAGGACTCAAACATTTTCAGCCGCTCAGACGGGGTCTTCGTGAACGGGTAGGATCCATACGTCATCGCTTCGACAACCGCGTCATTGTCAGGGTTGTCACCGGCGTAGGCCTTGATGGCAGCATGAAGCCGCTTAGCGATAGCATCACCGCCACCGGTTCCGCCCGAGAGGACGTAGGCGTAGTAGACGAATGAGCGGCCTGATTCGATGACCGGTTCCAGGGGCTCGAGGTTCTCATTGGCTGAGGCCGTGATCTCTGGTGTGGCTTCAACCGCCAAGGCGAGGGTGAAGATCTGGCCCAGAGATGTCCTCGCGCGTGACTGAATAGCGCCATCTTCGAAGGCATAGACCAGTGCATCGACGAACTCATTCGCCCGCGAGCTCATCGACCCGCCCGTGGCGGTGAAGTCGATTCCAAACGTATTGGTGTCGGCAACGTCGATGAGAACAGCCGTCTGCCCAAGGGCGGCCGCCCAGTCAAGGTAGTGCTTGGCCCCATCGGGACCCTTGTTCTCGAAGGCGATGAGTGAGTTCTTCTCACCGGGGAAGCCGGGAAGCCCGGACGGGCACATCTGTTCGAGAATGTCGAAGCCAAACAGCGCTCTGGCCAATTGCGACTTACCCGATCCTCGTTCGCCGATGAGGGCAACGCCGTACTGGAGTTGGGAGGCGAAGAGGTGGGCTGAGTTCCCGTCATCTGGTGCAGTGCCGACGATCGGGCCAACACGCTCAAGCAACGGCGGTGGAACAATGCGCATCTCCGTTTGCGACTGGCCCGACAATGCGCCCGAAGCCGGAGCGGCAATCGAAGTGAAAACGGAAGCCGCGGCTTTGAACGACCACCGATCGAGAGGGTAATCACCAGCGAATTCTTCACGCTTGATCGTCTTGTCCGGGTTCAGAGTCTCCTTATGAGGCGCCCGGATTCGTCGACTGCCCCTCTTCGGTGCAGGGAACACCCCTGCTGTCATGTCCAGCCAAAGACCTCGCGTCGAGCTAGGCCACCGGTCAGAGAAACGCAGATACCACACGATGGCGCAGGCGGCGAAGACGATGCGGCCGTATGGTTTTGTGAGACAGGTTTTAAGGAGCACTCACAAACATGACCA
>NZ_JABUYD010000042.1:0-15650 GCF_014897515.1 Brevibacterium sp. FME17 | reverse complement strand
CTTACTCGAATCCGGTGGTTTCAGGCCGCTTCTACACTCTTATTTACGATGAGCCCCTTAACCTGCTTATCGTTCATCATGGGAACTGCGCCCCTTCTTTTCGAGTTCTCGGGTGCGCAGCTCAGCCGGCGTCAGTCAGTTCACTATCGGGGACACGCCAGACTCCTATCAGGACATGACGGCCTGCTGGGCTGCACTTATTACAGTGAGCCGAGCCAGTCGACACGTCGTAAACAGGACAACCCCCAGACAGCGGGGTGTCAGAAGAGCCATGAGTCAGACCCGACCACAAGACCATCATCGATCCGTTTGGTAGAGACCGCCACGTCCTTCGAGAAGTCAGACTAACTAGTCCACAAGATCTATAGTGATGAGCCAGTTTAATGGAGCTCGCTGAAGACGTTATTCCGATACATGATGGCGGGCAAGATTTACTGCCGCAGCTACGAACTTTCTTGTCGGTGCAAGCTCTAGTTCAGTTCCTTTGGCAGGTCACTCGAGATTGCTTGCCATATGCGAAATGGACCAGTCTTGCGTCTTGATCGCTTGCCACGCGTGCAACTTGCTTGACCTATGAATATTCTTCACTTTGTATAGTTCTGTTCGTGATCGCCCGACTTCTTTCTGATCCACTAATGAGTAGTTACTCGTCTAAGGCGTCGATTATTACTACCAGTTGCTTGGCACCGTTTAGATCGATACAACGGATCACCTGAAAAATCCAAATAATCTCTCTGCGCCGATGACCGGGTAGCCCAGGTTTTGAGCTTCACATTGAATGGTGAGGATGAGGATCTCTTCTCCCCAGCTTGAGAGTGTATTTGATCGATGTCGGAGTAGAGTGCATCGACCGCCATCATGAGCGGAATTTTCAATTTCATGAACGGGACCGGCCGTTGACCAGGCCGGTCCCGAGCGATCTGAAGCGAAAATTTAGCTCGTGGTGAATTTTTCAATCACACCGTCAGCACAACCTTCCCGGTAGTCTCCCGCCCCTCCAGCGCCCGATGCGCATCCGCAGCGTCCGCTAGCGCAAACGTCGCACCCACCCGGAAGTTCAGCCAGCCGTGCTCGATGCCGTTGAAGAGCATGGAAGACCGCTTCGCCAGCTCCTCCGAGGAGCGCACGAACCACGCCAGCGAGGGCCGGGAGAGGAAGATGCCACCCGAAGAGTTCAAGCGCTGAATATCGAACGGCGGCACCTGACCCGAGGCTCCACCGAAGAGGACCATCGAGCCCAATGGCTTAAGTGAGGCGAGCGAGGCGTCGAAGGTGTCCTTGCCAACGCCGTCATAGGCGACCTCGACGCCCTCACCGTCCGTGAGCTCCTTGACCTTGGCTGTGATGTCGACACCCTCACCGTAGAGGAAGACCTCGTCGGCTCCCGCCTTGCGCGCCAGCTCCGCCTTCTCCTCGGTGCTCACGGTCGAGATGACATTGCCGCCCAGGTGTTTGATGATCTGGGTCAGCAGAAGGCCGACACCACCGGCACCGGCATGGACCAGAGCGGTGTGGCCGGGCTTGATCTCGTGCGAGCTCGTGGCCAGGTACTGAGCGGTCAGACCCTGCAGCGGCATTGCGGCAGCGACCTCAGTGCTCACGCCCTCGGGTACGCGCAGCAGGTTGTCGGTCTTGACGACGACCTGGGTCGCGTAAGACCCCGGGCCTTCGTGCCAGGCGACGCGGTCGCCGACGGACCAGCTCGCCACGCCCTCGCCCACCTCGGCGATGTGACCGGTGCCCTCGGAGCCGACGATGTGCGGGTAGCTCATGGGATACGTGCCCGAACGACGGTACGTGTCGATGAAGTTCACACCCGCGGCCGCGACGTCGACGAGGACCTCACCATGACCAGGCCGAGGGGTGTCGATCTCATTGAACTCGAGCACCTCGGGTCCACCTGCTCGCATCGCCTGAATAGCCTGGGTCATGACGCCTCCTGCATATAATTTAATGTGCTGGTATAGTTATACATATGAACGATCTTACGGTTGCCGTCTCCGGTGCCACCGGATACGCCGGGGGAGAGGTCCTCCGGCTGCTGAGCACTCACCCTCATCTCAACGTCACCACGGTGTGCGGACATTCCTCCGTGGGCGAGACGCTCGGCCGACATCAACCCCATCTTGCCCGATATTCCGATTTCGTGGTCAAAGAGTCCACCGCCGAGGTGCTCGCCGGCCACGATGTCGTCATCCTCGCGCTCCCGCACGGTCAGTCCGGAGCGATCGCCGCCGAGCTCGAAGAATCAAGCCCCGAGACCCTCATCGTCGACCTCGCCGCCGACCACCGGCTCATCAGCGCTGCCGCCTGGGAGAAGTTCTACGGTTCGACTCACCAGGGCACCTGGACCTACGGGTTGCCCGAGCTGCTGACCGCTGACGGTACGAAGCAGCGCGAAGCCCTTAAAGCCACCAAGCGCATTGCCGTGCCCGGCTGCAATGTCACTGCAGTGACGCTCGGGCTTGCGCCACTCATCCAGGCCGGGCTGGCCGCACCCGCAGGACTCAACGCAGTCCTGGCCAACGGTGTCTCGGGTGCGGGTAAGGCACTCAAGCCGCATCTGACCGCCGCAGAGGTGCTCGGCGACGCGAGCCCCTATGGCACGGGCGGCACTCACCGGCATGTGCCCGAGATCGAACAGAACCTCAATGGAGTTCTCGGCACCGATGCTGCCGATGGCCCGACGCGGATCTCCTTCACTCCGACGCTCGTGCCCATGGCCCGGGGGATACTGGCCACCATCACCGCCGTGCCGGGGGAGTCCGCACCGACAACTGCCGAGGGTCTCCTCGACGCAGCAGTACTGAAGGACCAGCTGAGCCAGGCTTTCGACCAGGTCTACGGCGACGAACCCTTTGTCCGTGTCCTTCCCGAGGGGCAGTGGCCGCGCACCTCTTCGACGACCGGATCGAACCTCGCGCACATCCAGTTCACCGTCGACGAAAGGGCAGGCACAATCCTCATCGTCGTGGCCCTGGACAACCTCGTCCGCGGCACCGCCGGCCAAGCCCTGCAGTCCATCCATCTTGCCCTCGGCCTCGACGAGACCACCGCTCTTCCCCTTGAAGGAGTCGCACCATGAGCGTGACCGCACCACTCGGATTCAGCGCCGCCGGCCTCACCGCCGGACTCAAACCCAGCGAGACCAAAGACCTCTCGCTCGTCATCAACACCGGCCCCGACACTGCCGTCGCCGCCGTCTACACCTCGAACCGTTGCAAGGCCAACCCCGTCCTGTGGTCCCAGAAGGTCTCGGCCAACGGTCAGGCCCGTGCCGTGGTGCTGAACTCCGGGGGAGCCAACTGCTACACCGGCGACTTCGGATACGAGACCACGACGCTGACCGCCCAGAACACCGCCGCACTCCTCACCGAAGCCGGCACTGCCACCCAGGCTGAGGACATTCTCGTCTGTTCGACCGGACTCATCGGCGTCGGCGGTCAGGACTTCCGAGACACCATCATCGACAACCTCCAACCACTCGTGGCCGCGGCCGAGGACACCGTGACCGGTGGCGAGCACGCCGCCGAGGCGATCATGACCACCGACACCGTGGCCAAGACCGCGACCCGCGAAGGCAGCAGTGGATACACGATCGGCGGCATGGCCAAAGGTGCGGGCATGCTCGCCCCCGGCCTTGCCACGATGCTCGTCGTCATCACCACCGATGCGAAGGTCGACCAAACTGTGCTCTGCCAGGCTCTGCGGTCCTCGACGAGTCGAAGCTTCGACCGCCTCGACACCGACGGGTGCATGTCGACGAACGACACCGTCATCCTCATGTCCTCCGGCGCTCACGACGCCGACGTCGAAACGGACGAGTTCACGAGCCTGCTGCGCGAACTCTGCCTCGACCTCATGCACCAGCTCCACGTCGATGCCGAGGGCGCGCATCACGACATTGCCATCACCACACAGGGTGCGGCCAGTGAGGCCGAGGCTGTCGAGGTCTCCCGGTCCGTGTCACGTTCGGCCCTGTTCAAGGCCGCGATCTTCGGTCAGGACCCGAACTGGGGTCGCGTCGTCGCCCAGGTGGGAACCACCTCGGCGACCTTCGACCCCACGGCCATCGACGTGATCATCAACGGCACCGAGGTGTGCCGGGCCTCTGGTCCCTATGAGGACCCGGAGAAGGTCACATTCGACCGCAACGTCGACGTCGTCATCGACCTCCACGCAGGAGATGCCACCGCCACGGTCTGGACCTCGGACCTCACCCACGATTACGTCGAAGAGAACAGCGCCTACTCCACATGAGCAACCCACACGACATGTCCACGAAGTCCACAGCCGCCCGGCTTGCCGCCGCCCAGGTCAAGGCCGAAGCGCTGACCGAGGCGCTGCCGTGGATCAAGACCTTCGCCGGTGCCACGATCGTCATCAAGTACGGCGGCAACGCGATGATCTCCCCGGAGCTGCAGCAGTCATTCGCCGATGACATCGCGTTCCTGCGCTTCGCCGGCATCCGACCAGTCGTCGTCCACGGGGGCGGACCCCAGATCACCTCGATGCTCTCTCGCTTGGGTATTGCAAGCGAGTTCAAGGCCGGCCAGAGAGTCACGAGTGAGGAGGCGGCCGAGGTCATCCGCATGGTCCTCTCCGGCCAGGTCAACCGTGACATCGTCTCCCGCATCAACCAGAACGGCAACGCCGCAATCGGGCTCTCCGGTGAGGACGCGGACCTGCTCCTGGCCAACAAGACCCACGCCGAGGTGGACGGTGAAGTCATCGACCTCGGCCGGGTGGGTGAGATCGCCGAGGTCAACACCACCGTGCTCACCGAGCTCCTCGATGCCGGTCGGGTGCCCGTCATCTGCTCGATCGCTTCGGAGATCGACGGTGAGGCAGGCAAGCCGCTGAACATCAACGCCGACCTCGCCGCCTCCGCCGTGGCGAAAGCCTTGCGTGCCGACAAACTCATCATGCTCACCGATGTGCCGGGCCTCTACGCCAACTGGCCCGACACCTCGAGCCTGATCTCACGCATAGGACCGAAGAAGCTGCGCGAACTGCTGCCCAGCCTCGACGCGGGAATGATCCCGAAAATGACCGCGGCCCTCGAGGCCATCGAGCACGGGGTGCAGCAGGCCCACATCATCGACGGCCGGATGGCACACTCACTCCTCCTCGAGGTCTTCACCTCCGAGGGCATCGGCACCATGGTCGAAGACACCGTCGTCGAACCCGCACCGCTGGGTGACGGACACAAGGGCGAGGGACACGAGACAAGCACGGAGGACGAGAACGATGAGTGAGACACCGACCACGAACGCTGTGACAGACCAGGCCCAGACCTGGCGCGACGACTTCTCCCGCGTCCTCTCACCGGTCTTCGGCTCACCCCAACTCGACCTCGTCCGCGGACAGGGTGTGAAGGTCTGGGACGCCTCGGGCAAGGAATACCTCGACCTGCTGGCCGGCATCGCCGTCAACGCACTCGGCCACTGCCACCCCGCCTGGGTCAAAGCCATCACCGAGCAGGCGTCGACCCTGGGCCACATCTCGAACTTCTTCACCTCCCCGCCGCAGATCGCACTGGCTGAGAAACTTCACGAGGTCCTCGACCTGCCCAGCGGTTCGGCCGTGTTCTTCTCCAACTCCGGCACCGAAGCCAACGAGGCCGCCTTCAAGATGGCCCGCCGTGCTGGGGGTGGATCACGACCGATCATCATCGCCATCGAGGGTGCCTTCCACGGCCGGACCATGGGCGCACTCGCACTGACGGCCAAGGCCGCCTACCGCGAACCCTTCGCACCCGGAGTACCCGGCGTCGTCCATATTCCCTACGGGGACGCCGACGCGCTCGCCGCCGCCATCAACGACACCACTGCCGCCGTCTTCATCGAACCCATCCAGGGCGAGGTCGGAGTCCGGCAGCACCCGGCCGGCTACCTCACCAAGGTCCGTGAACTCACCCGCGAGGCAGGGGCCCTCCTCGTCCTCGACGAGGTCCAGTCCGGTGTGGCCAGGACCGGATCGTGGTTCGCCCACCAGAACCCGGAGATCGGCGAAGGCGTCGTCCCCGACATCATCACCTCGGCGAAGGGTCTGGGCGGAGGCATGCCGATCGGGGCCACCATCACCGTCGGCGATGCCAACACCAAACTCCTCGAAGCCGGACAGCACGGAACCACCTTCGGCGGAAACCCCATCGCCTGCGCGGCGGGACTGGCCGTGCTCGAGACCATCGAGACCGACAACCTGCTCGCCCACACCCGGGAGACCGGAGCCTGGCTGAGCGAACAGCTGCTGACCATCGAGGGAATCGAGAAGGTCACCGGCATAGGACTGCTCCTCGGCCTCGAACTGGCCGAGGGACTTAACGAGAAGGCGATCGCCGCCCGCGCGCTCGAGGCCGGGTTCATCATCAACCCCGTCGCACCCGGACGCCTGCGCCTGGCACCACCGCTGGTCATCACAAAAGACGATCTCGCACCGTTCCTGACCGCCCTGCCCGGACTGCTGCACGGCTGAACACGTTCGCCGCCCACCTAGCGGCCACCTCGGCGACCGGGCCATCGACCCACACAGCCCGGGTGCCCCACACAGACTGACAAAGGACACACCATGACACGGCATTTCCTCAAGGACACCGACCTTACCCCGGCCGAACAAGCACAAGTCCTCGACCTCGCGGTTGAGCTCAAAGCAGCCCCGTACTCGCGCACCCCACTGGCCGGACCGCAGACCGCGGCAGTCATCTTCGACAAGACCTCGACCCGGACCCGCGTGTCCTTCGCCGCCGGCATCGCGGCGCTTGGCGGGCAGCCGCTCATCATCAACCCCGGTGAGGCGCAGCTGGGACACAAGGAATCCATCGCCGACACCGCCCAGGTGATGTCGCGCATGGTCTCGGCCATCGTCTGGCGCACCTATACCCAAGCTGGCCTGGAGGAGATGGCCCAGAACTCATCCGTCCCGGTCATCAACTCACTCTCCGATGACTACCATCCCTGCCAGATCCTGGCCGACCTGCTCACGATCCGCGAATACCGCGGTGACGTCGCCGGTCAGACCATGACCTACTACGGTGATGGGGCCAACAACATGGCCAACTCCTACGTCCTCGGCGGAGTCAACGCCGGCATGCACGTGCGCATCGCCGCACCCGCCGACTACCAGCCGGCCGCCGAGATCATCGCCGAGGCGAACGAACTCGCCCAGGCCACTGGCGGATCCGTCACCGTCACTGACGACCCGGTTGCTGCCGCCGAAGGCGCCGATGTTCTCGTCACCGACACCTGGGTGTCCATGGGCCAAGACGCGGCCGGACGCGATGACGAAGCCTCACCGTTCGTGAAGTACCAGGTCACGTCCGAGCTCATGGCACTCGGCAACGACCCGATCTTCCTCCACTGCCTGCCGGCCTACCGGGGCAAAGAGGTCAGCGCCGAGGTCATCGACGGACCCGCCTCGGCGGTCTTCGATGAAGCCGAGAACAGACTGCACGCGCAGAAGGCACTCATGACATTCCTGCTGGAGAAGCGATGAGCGAGAACACCACACCTCCGAGGGACGGCGCGCCACCGGCGAACTCCGCACCCCTGACGAAGACCGCGCGGCAGCAGAAGATCATCGATCTCATCACCCGCAAATCCGTGCATTCCCAGATCGACCTGGCCGAGAACCTGGCAACGCTGGGCATCACCGTCACCCAGGCGACACTCTCACGCGACCTCGCTGAGGTGGGGGCCGTGAAGATCCGATCCACCGCCGGATCCGTCTACGCCGTCCCCGGTGAGGGCGGGGATCGCAGCCTGCAGCAGTCCACCGGTGACAGCCTCGATGCGAAGCTGCCCCGACTGCTCGAAGAGCTCCTGGTCTCCGCCTCCGCGCAGAAAGACATGGTCGTTCTGCGCACACCGCCCGGCGCCGCCCAGTACCTGGCTTCGGCCATCGACCGCTCGTCGATGACCGGGATCTTCGGCACCATCGCCGGCGACGATACGGTCCTCGTCATCGCCGACTCAACTGTCGGGGGACAGGCGCTGGCGGAGACGTTCCTCGAATACGCGGCCGGCGGCCTCGGCGAGGGTTGAACCCTGCGACAATGAAAACGAACGATAGTGAATGGACCGGCGGCGCGAGAGCGACCACGGTGGGAAAGGACGATCTGTGAGCGAACGACTGAGCCTGTGGGGCGGACGATTCTCGGACGGCCCGGCCGATGCACTGGCCGCACTGAGCAAGTCCACGGACTTCGACTGGCGCCTGGCCCACTACGACATCGCCGGTTCGAAGGCCCACGCAAAGGTGCTGCACCGCTCGGGTCTGCTGGACGACGACGAGCTGCAGGGCATGACCGAGGCGCTGGACGAACTCGGCCGCCGCGTCGAGACCGGCGAATACGTCGCAGCCGAATCGGATGAGGACGTCCACTCCTCACTCGAACGTGGACTCATCGAGATCGCCGGACCCGAGCTTGGCGGAAAACTGCGTGCCGGCCGGTCCCGCAACGACCAGATCGCGACCCTGGGACGCATGTACCTGCGCGATCACGCTCGTGACCTGGCCAGCCTGGTTCTCGACGCCGTCGAGGTCCTCATCGCCCAGGCTGAAGAGCACCCCGAAGCGCCGATGCCAGGTCGCACCCACCTGCAGCACGCACAGCCCGTGCTCCTGGCTCACCACCTCCTGGCCCACGCCTGGCCGTTGCTGCGTGACGTCGGCAGGTTCGTCGACTTCGATGAGCGCGCCGGCATCTCCGCCTACGGTTCGGGTGCCCTGGCCGGATCGTCGCTGGGCCTCGACCCACAGGCTGTGGCCGCAGATCTGGGCTTCAACGACTCGGCAGAGAACTCGATCGACGGCACCGCAGGTCGCGACGTCTTCGCCGAATACCTGTTCATCACCACGATGATCGGCATCAACCTCTCCCGGATGAGCGAAGAGGTCATCGCCTGGGCGACCAAGGAATTCTCCTTCGTCACCCTCCACGACTCCTACTCGACCGGGTCCTCGATCATGCCGCAGAAGAAGAACCCCGACGTTGCCGAGCTGACCCGCGGCAAATCCGGTCGCCTCATCGGTGACCTCACCGGGCTGCTCTCCACGCTCAAGGCACTGCCCCTGGCCTACAACCGGGACTTGCAGGAAGACAAAGAACCGGTCTTCGACGCCACCGACACGCTCGAACTTCTGCTCCCGGCCTTCACCGGCATGGTTGCCACGCTGAAGTTCAACACCGAACGCATGGCCTACCTGGCACCGCGCGGATTCGCTCTGGCCACCGACATCGCCGAATGGCTCGTCCGCAAGGGCGTGCCCTTCCGCATCGCCCACGAGCTCTCCGGAGAATGCGTGCAGCTGGCCGAGTCGAAGGATGCCGAGCTGTGGGATCTCACGGACGAAGAGTTCGCGGGCATCTCCGAACACCTGACGCCAGACGTCCGCGAAGTCCTCACCACACTCGGGTCGATCGACTCGCGTAACTCCAAGGGCGGAACGGCTCGGTCGGCTGTGGACCAGCAGGTGGCTAACGCCAAGGCCGAGGTGGCGAAGCTGCGCGAGTTCGCGGAGTCCGCGCGCAGCGTGTGAGGGTCCGTCGCTGATTCAGGGGGCAGTCTGCTCTCTCCAGCGGTGCGGGTCGGTGTCGGCAGCGGTTGTCCGGAGGATGTCCAGAGCAGCCCTGAGCTTCTTCGACAGCCGGGTGCCAGCCATCGTCACACCGACGATGGCGTTGGAGAATTCAGGGTTTGTCACCGGGAGGTAGCGCACTGGCATGCCCTGGAAGGTCACCGTGTCGGGATGTGGCACGGCATTGGCCAGTGAGAAGCCCAGTCCCAATCCCACCATCGAGCGAATGGTTTCCGCATTCGGAATCAGCCACCGCACGGATGGCTCGTAGCCGACTCCACGGATCTGGCTGACGAGCAGCTCCGCCGTTGGGGGAGAGTCGAGGAGAATGAGCGGATCGTCGATGAGTTCGGCGATATCGACACCGGCTCTGTCAGCCACGGGATGGTCGGCGGAGACAAGGGCGTGCAGCTGCACCTCGGCGAGGGTGTGCTGGGTGATTCCCTCCATCTGGACCTGTTTTCGATACATCACGGCGACATCGACCTCCCCGTGGAGGATCATCTGCTGAACGGTCAGGGGGTGGGCTTCCACGAAGCTGAGGTCGATCTGCGGATGGAGTCTGCCGAACTGTGACGCGGTGGCCGGCAACATGCGGGGTGCGGCCGTGGGTATGCAGCCGATGCGCAGCGGCCCTTGGAGGATGGAGGACTCGTCATTGAGTGACTCCACCGCGTCAGAGACGTTCGACAGAATCGATCTGGCGTGAATTCCGAACTCGCGGCCGGCGCTCGTCGGACGTGCGCGTCGAGCCGGCCCCCGTGCGATGAGAGTGACCTTGAGTCTCTTCTCCAGCTGAGCGAGAGCGGAGGAGACCGATGCCTGTGAAACGTTGCAATCCTTCGCTGCGTCACTCACCGAACCGCGGTCAAGGACAGAGATGAAGTACTCGAGCTGGCGCAGCGTGATGTCGGTCATAGGATGAGCCTATATTGAAGCACGCAAAAATTTGCTTTTCTTTTTGATTGGTTCGGGAAAGACTGAAGAAGTCAACGGCCCAACTACGTGAAAGTGCTCCAGCTCATGAACGATTCGAAGATGAAAGTTGTCACCCTGGGTACCGCCGGCGGTCCCCGCTGGTGGAAGGGTGATGCCAAGGACCGAGCAGGAATCTCGACCGCCGTCGTCGTTGAAGACCGTTTCTATCTTGTCGATGCCGGTCACGGCGTCGGGCGACGCATTCGCCAGGCGGGTCTCGAACTCGGTGACTTGGGTGGAGTCTTCATCACACACCTGCACTCCGATCACACGATCGACCTTCCCTCCCTGGTGGTGTTCGGCATGCATGAGCTCCAGGGCAGAACCGAGACCCCGGTTCCTCTCATCGGACCAGGCCCGCGAGGTGCGCTTCCCCCAGTCTCGCCGCGAGCAACGGTGCCGCCGCGTCCGGTCGCCCCGGAGAACCCCACACCTGGGGTCGCCGACATGTTCGCCAACATCGTCAAGGCCTATGCAACGGACCTCAACGATCGGGTGCTCGACTCGCTGCGCCCCTCGCCTGAAGAACTCTTCGATCCACGTGATGTCGAAATTCCGGCAGACATCGGCTACCACCCGAATGAGTCTCCGACCCCCGATATGGAACCTTTCATCATCTTCCAGGATGACCTGGTGACGGTGTCGGCCATCCTCGTCGAGCATCCGCCGGTGGCACCAGCCTTCGCATTCCGGATCGATAGCGAGCATGGTTCGGTGACCATCTCCGGCGACACCTGCGAAACCGCCAACCTCGTCCGACTCGCACAAGGAACGGACCTCCTGCTCCACGAAGCGATCGACTTCGAATGGGTCGACGGCATGTATGCACATCGCAGCGATGATGAGGGCCGCGCCTCCCGTGATCACCACTATAAGTCGCACACCTCCGTCGAGGGCGCGATTCGCATCGCCACCGCAGCGCAGGCTCGCACGCTGGCGCTGCATCACCTGGTGCCCGGTTCGGCCGATGACGCGGTCTGGAACAAGGGGCATGGCCAATTCGACGGAGCATTCCTGGTGCCGGAAGATCTCGACACCATCGCCATCACCACCATTGCGGCACAACCGGCACTGAGGAGCTGAGACAAGAATGGACGACAACAAGGACGTTGTTGACAAGGATGGTCTTCAGCTCTCGCTGAGGACTCCGGAGATGCGGCGAATCCTCACCTCGAGCTTCATCGGATCGGCCATCGAGTTCTACGATTTCATCCTCTATGCGACCGCATCGTCGATCGTGTTCGCGCAGCTGTTCTTCTCCGGACTCGGTCCCGGGCTGTCGCTGTTCGCCTCCTTCAGCACCTTGGCGGCCGGCTATTTGGCTCGCCCTCTGGGCGGTGTGATCTTCGGACACTTCGGCGATCGGATCGGTCGGAAGACGGCACTCATCGTCTCCATGCTGATGATGGGGTCGGTCACCGTGCTCATCGGACTCATGCCGTCGACTGCCTCCATCGGCATGTTCGCACCAGCTGCGCTCTTCACGCTGCGCATTATCCAGGGCATCGCTGTCGGCGGTGAATGGGGTGGTGCGGCTCTGATGGCCCTCGAGCACGCACCGAAGGCCCGGCGTGGACTGGCTGCCGCATTCGCCAACGCCGGTGGTCCCGCCGGTGCGATCTTGGCGACCTTAGTCCTGTCGCTGACGGCGACGCTGACCGGAGATGACTTTGTGACCTGGGGATGGCGGCTGCCGTTCCTTCTCTCGGCCGTGCTCATCGTTGTCGGGCTCATCATTCGCCTCAAAGTCAGCGAGACTCCTGCATTCCAACAGCTCGAAGACGAAAGTGATGAGAAGAAGGTGCCGCTGCTGACCGTGTTCAAGCAGTACAAGCGTCAAGTTCTCATCGCACTCCTGGCGACGATGACCATCTACGTCACCCAAGGGCTGACCACGGTCTGGGGAGTGTCCGTGGCAGTGGCAGCCGGCGAGGACAAGTCCGAAGTTCTCAACTGGAAGGCCGTGGGCGCACTCACGACATTGATTGTGACGTTCGTTGTGGCTCGGCTCAGCGACCGCATCGGCCGCAAGCGGGCACTGATCGGCGCCCATGCAGTGGCTGCTGTGTCGGCACTGCCGATCGTCCTGCTCATCAACAGCGGCGAGATCGACAAATACGCGTTGGCGATCATCCTCGGAAACGGCGTTGTCCAAGGTCTGTGCTTCGGCCCGATCGCTGCCTATGTCTCCGAACTGTTGCCGCCCGCTGTGCGCTACACAGGCGCGTCGGTCGGTTATCAGTTCGCGGCGGCACTGGGTGCCGGGCTGTCTCCTATGATCGCCTCGGCGCTCATCATGATCCCGGGTACCGGGCCGTACCTCATTGGTGGGGTGTGGGCACTCATTGCGATCGCCGGAATTGTGGCCGTGGCTCTGGGGCGTCCGTACGTTGAACCCAGTCCGGAACGCGCTCCCGAACCGGTGAACAAGTTTGAGGAGCCGGTGACTCAGAGCGCCGAAGCATAAGACTCCCTGGTCGCAGCGTGTTGCTGCGACCGAAGCGGGACGGCTCCAGCCGGTCTCCAGCACGGATCGATCTCATCGATGTGCTGCCGAACCGATACCCGAGACCGTCCCGCTTCTGTCGTGTCCACTCGAATTCTAATGATCCCCGGCAGGCTCAGGTTGGGCCGCGAAGTGGTTATTCGTGGACACCCCGTAGAATTGACCCCGTCGGCTTCTCGCCGACACTTCATACACATCTGAAAGGACCGAAGTGACCGACATCTTCAGTGAACTCAAGGCCCGTGGCCTCGTCTCGGTTTCGACCGACGAAGCTGCCCTGCAGAAGGCTCTCAATGAGGAATCGCTGACCTATTATGTCGGTTTCGATCCCACCGCACCCAGCCTGCACATGGGCAACCTGGTCCAGCTCATCACCGCTGCCCGTCTGCAGAAGGCAGGACACAACCCTCTGGCCCTCGTCGGCGGAGCAACGGGACTCATCGGCGACCCCCGCATGTCGGGGGAGCGCACGCTCAACCCGCGCGAGGTCGTCGAAGACTGGGTAGCAAAGATCCGGGCACAGGTCGAGAAGTTCCTTGACTTCAACGGCCCCAACGCGGCACAGGTCGTCAACAACTACGAGTGGACATCCGAGATGTTTGCGATCGACTTCCTGCGCGACATCGGCAAACACTTCCCGCTGAACCGGATGCTGGCCAAGGAATCGGTATCGGCTCGTCTCAACAGCGAAGCGGGGATCTCGTTCACCGAGTTCTCGTACCAGGTGCTGCAGGGCAACGACTACCTCGAACTCCACCGCCGCTACGGCTGCTCCCTGCAGACCGGCGGCTCTGACCAGTGGGGCAACCTGACCTCGGGCGTCGATCTCATCCGTCGCGTCGAACAGCACAGTGTCCATGCCTTGGCCACACCGCTGATTACCAAGGCCGACGGCACCAAGTTCGGCAAGACCGAGTCCGGCACAGTGTGGTTGGACGAGAGCCTGACGAGCCCATACGCGTTCAGCCAGTTCTGGCTCAACGCCGATGACCGCGATGTCGTGAAGTACCTCAAGGTGTTCTCGTTCCGGTCCCTCGAAGAGATCGAGCAGATCGAGGCCGAGTTCACCGCGGCACCGCACACTCGCTTGGCGCAGAAGGTGCTGGCCGAAGACGTGACGACCCTGGTCCACGGCAAGGAAAAGTACGAGCAGGCGATCGCCGCGGCGGCTGCCCTGTTCGGTGGGGGAGAGCTGGCAAGTCTTGACGCCCCCACCCTGGGAGCCGCGACGTCCGAGCTGCCTCGAGGTGAGGTGACTTCAACGCAGTTGGGTGAGGGCCTGCCCGTTGCCGATGCCTTCGTGACTGCCGGCATCGTGAAGTCCAAGGGTGAGGCGCGCCGAGCCATCAAGGACGGCGGCGCCTACGTCAACAACGTCAAGGTCACCGGCGATGACCAGACCCTGACCCCCGCCGAGGTGCTCCCCACCGAAGGCGGAGGAGTGATCCTTCTGCGTAGGGGTAAGAAGACCCTGGGCGCAGTTGACATCGTCAGCTGAGTCTCATGACTACCGACAACACCGTGTCCTTGATCAATTCGAGGGCACGGTGTTGTCATATCCAGAGGCTGTGGGCCAAAGCGATGGTGGCCATGGACATACAAGCAAGCGAGTTGTATCGATCGATGACAAGTCATTCGCTTGTATGTGTGTCGGTATCTCAGGACCACCAGCCTTTGTGGGGCTCACTGACTTCAGGTTTCTGGACAGCCTCATGGCGTCGCCCGGCGCCGTGACCGACACTGATATCAGGACAACGACGACACTGACATCAGCACAACGACGAAACGAGGAGAACATGAGAACTCTGCTCAACATCATCTGGTTCATCTTCAGCGGACTGTGGCTGGCACTCGGCTACTACCTCGCCGGCATCATCTGCTGCATCCTCATCGTCACCATCCCCTGGGGCATCGCCTCCTTCCGGATCGGCAACTACGCACTCTGGCCCTTCGGCCGTGAGGTCATCGAGACGAGGCCGGCCGGCATTGCCACGACCTTGGGCAACATCATCTGGGTCATCGTCGCCGGAATCTGGTTGGCCATCGGTCACGTCGTAACCTCGATCCCGCTGTTCGTCTCCATCATCGGGATCCCGCTGGGATGGGCGAACATCAAACTCATCCCCGTCTCCCTCATGCCCCTGGGTAAGACGATCGTCGACAGCAACCAGCTCATGCCCGGGTACCGCGGCGCCTGATCACAGGCACTCAACTGGGTTGGTCGCAGAGGCTCCGCCTGCCTGATCGTCTGAACGCGACGTTGCGGGCCTCTTTCAGGCTCCGAACGCCGAGAATCCGGGGCACAAAGCGGCTCGCGAAGCCTAGTGACCGGCGTCACTGTCAGTTTTCGGGTTTCGAGTTGCACGACGAGCCAGGCCTGGACTAGAGTAGTATCTCGTTGCCCCGCGGAAAACGAGTTCTTCTAGAACGGTTTTCACCGGGCGTGACCAGCACAAACACAGTTTGGGTGTGGTTCACACGGAACACGGGTGACAACGACAATTGAAACTGACACCCCTGGTGTACACGCCCTTTTTGGGGGTTGTGGTGACGGGTGAGTGTTTGTGGTTTGAGAATCCAATAGCGT
>NZ_JABUYD010000041.1:0-16836 GCF_014897515.1 Brevibacterium sp. FME17 | reverse complement strand
ATTATCGGATGCGAAACTCACATAGTCACCGGACTCCTACTCGGGGACCCAACCACCTGGAGCCGTGATGCGTCCGAGTCTTGCGTATTCGCCTTCATTGCGCCGCCTAGTTCGCCAGTTCGAAATCGGAGCGATTCGAGGTCTTCCACCCCGTCTTCGTGACTTGAACACGATCTGCATCTTTGAATTCGACTGGGTGTGCCAGATTCGGCGAGGCGTTTACCCATCGATCCCGAGAAGCCAGGTGAACCGATTGACCAATATCAGTGTGAACTCGATGTTCTACGATCGCCCCGACCGCGTTGGCGTACCTGCGTACGGTCGAGGCCTTAGGGTCGGAGTCGTATCGTTCGAATTTGTAGATGGACTGCTGTGTGACGCCGAGGCGATCAGCTACATCTTTTTGGCTCAGTCCCGATTCTCTGCGCACACGAATGAGAGCGGCCTTCAGCTCCCTATCCTCTCGAGCTAGGACCTTCGCGCGTGCTTTGACGAGCGCCGCGCCCGAGGGCGCCACGATGCAGCCATCGGGTGTAGTCATGTTGCCCACGATACCGCAACAACCTCCAGGTTGTTAATCATCAATTCCTCGGTGCCCAGTTATTTTCGGGACCTAACTCATACCGTTTGGCCGCATACTCGATTTCACGCTGCTGCTCACGAGGCCCAGTATAGGGCGCAAGATTCAATGCCCGGAAGGCAAGAACTACGCCACAGGGTCAAAATCTAAAGAGTAGGTATATGAGTTTTGCTCATTCCCCCTTACGCTTCCCGAAAATGCGTTGCCTGCGCTTCTCAGCAAGCCGACTAAAATGCTCATCGTAAGAAGCATTTGAGTCAGGATCTTCAATACCGACCGCTCTAACGTCGTTCGCCATCTTTTCACCAACACTTTCCCAAATGTCAGAGTCTTCAATCAAGCTGTCAACGCCGCTATTCAGACTGTTATGAAATTGATGAGCCGAGACTGCCACCTGCTCAAGATGGAATATCAAGTGTTTAAGCCCCACCGGTCCATCTTTTCCTAGCGGACCAATCAACGTCGAACTAATAGGTCCCCATATTCGACTCGCCGCGTCGCCCCTTTGATACGCCCAGCAGAGTTCAAAATAATGATCCCGTACGCTCTGCAAATCACCGGACCGGCCGCTGGCCGCCCACTTCATCAGAGCATCTCGCGCCACAGCGACATTAGCGGTTGTTAAATCCACGATAGCGTGCCGAACCACGTCATCCCGTTGCCGCCGTTCGACGGCCACGTAGTTGCCTACCGCGATCAGTAGCGATATAGCCAATGCTACGATAGACACCCATGTGGAGGCCGGAAGCCCAGAGCCTCCAGATGCTTCTTCAGCAATGAGAATGTCCTGAACAGACAAGAAGTTTGCGGAATTCATACATCTCATCATGCCCCAGAAAAGACGAAAGGCCCCGCTCGCCGAACGGGGGTGTATCGCCCCGGGGATAATAGAGGTTAGTGAGGCTCTTCGCTGACCCAAATCTCACTGAAGTCGAAGTCACCTGGAGCGTCTACCAAGACATCGTCACCGCCTACCAGAGTGAGGACCGCAGCAAAGGTAAGCGGCTCTTGCAAGCTGTCAACGATACCTTGGCATCGGGTCTACCTGCCGGGTTGGCCGAGCTGAAGCGGTTGAGACGAACGATGAAGCGACGCGCAACTGACGTGTTGGCGTTCTTCACCAGGCCCGGAACGTCTAACGGGTCCACCGAGGCTATCAACGGCAGGCTCGAGCATCTTCGAGGATCAGCCCTGGGATTCCGCAATCTCACGCATTACATCGCGAGATGTCTGCTCGAGTCCGGTGGTTTCAGACCGGTTCTACGCTCTCAATTGCGATGAGCCGGATTGAGAGCTAGTCCGGTTCTTGAAAGCGAAACGAGCCGCCCTTGCTTTGTACTGTAATTTCTGGACGGAATGCACCACCGACTGCAGAATCGATCATCATTCCACTAACTTAAGGGTATTGGTGTTAGCCCTCGTTCGTTGCTCTGAGCGGATTGAGTCCGCTCGCCGCAGCGGTTCGATGAGATAGGTGTGTCTTGATTTGGGTTGGATCTAATGCCGGTGCCCTGTTCATGCTCTCTAGTCCACTGATCAGCTAGACTCGCTCGCAACTCATCTAGAATCCCTCACTGCTGACTAGCAGTTCACTTGAAGGTGTCCAACGCATGGCCTCGTCACTACGAATTGCAACAGTGTCCTATGTCGACGACAACTTCGGCGACAACCTCATTGGCACCAGTTTTCTCGCGTTGCTCGAAGTTGCTCTAGAGAACTATGGCCTTAGCTCCGACGACTACGAGCTCGCTCCGCTGTCGCTAAAGGGCTTCGACAAGTCTCAAATCGAACGCTGTGATGCCATCTTCTTTGGCGGCGGTGGGCTCTTCGGCCAGTCATATCTTGGATTCTACGAGTATATGGACCGGATCACCGCCGCAGCCGACGAGCGTGGGATTCCTGTGGTGTTCTCCTCGATGGGCTTGAACAATATGGGTGCCGACGATGGTCGAGTCGACGCTATAGCCAAGATCGTGAATAAGCGCTGTGTCCGAGCTCTGTCTGTTCGCGAGAATCTACCTCTTTTCCAGGAGGTAGCCAAGGATGCAGCATTCGAGGTGCGACAGGTTGCGGATCCGGCAACTTGGACCAAGTTTGTCTATGGAATGACTGACGTCGTTCCCGATGGCACGGTCGGGATCAATGTAGTCCGCGGAGGATTGTTCAGAGCTAACCAGCGCGACTGGGGACTCTCACAGGAAATGTCGTACCTGGCCGACCTTGTCACTCTCGCAGAATCCCACGGCATGACCCCCAAGCTGTACACGAATGGGAGCTTGGGAGACAACAATACTTTGCGATTCTTCGCCGAGAAACACGGTCTCTCAGATGAGCAAATCATCCTCCCGCAAACGACCCGAGAGGTTGTCCAGGCGATCGCGACACGATCAAAAATTGCATCCATACGTATGCACTCCTCGATCATCTCCTACTCATTTGGCATTCCTACTGCCGCTCTGGAGTGGAATGACAAGCTTCCCCATTTCTACGAGGCAATAGGACACCCGGAACGCGTGCTTCCATTCGATAGGTGGGATGCTGAACAGACATTCCAGATCCTCGATCAGGCAAGTTCGGCGCCCGAAGATAACCCCAAGTACACGGCCTATCTGATGTCCACGTACGCCTACATACATGAGGCGTTAGGCGCCCATGTGCTTAATTCGAACGCCGGTGCACAAAGGTATGACTTCCAGTCAGTCGCGGACTCTCTAGTGGCTAGGTCGCAGATCCTTGATACGGATGAGTTCGACCTACGCCGTAAACTGGGGAAAGCTGAGAGAGCCTACCTCAAGCAGTTCACATCAGGGCGCAAGAATCGCACGAAATTGGGCACGCTCACAAAGAAGGTTGACTCCCTCTCATCAGAAGTGGAGTCACTCTCATCAGAAGTGGAGTCACTCACTCAGCGGAACGCGGAACTTCAGACAGAGATCAAGCGACGTTTTTCGACTCGACTCGCGGGGTATTTACGACGGGTAGCGCGTCGGTTATTCCAGCGCCGTACCGGCCGCTGATCGGACCCGACATGCACCCGGCGCAGTTATCTGAGCCGAGTGCGGCACACCGGTGGTCCGGCGTAGCTGCGGGAGGGGCTGTCCTAGTCCAAACATGAGCTATCCGACTGGGACTGTGCTGCGACGCCAGAAGGCCGCGCAGCTCACAGACGCTTCAGAACTTCGGCACGTCCGCGATCAGCGTCCGCGTGTACTCGTGCGTGGGATTCTCCAGCACCGAGGCGGTCGGACCGTAATCGACGATGACTCCCTTGTTGAGCACCGCGAGGTTGTCGGCGATGTGACGTGAGAGCGCAATGTTGTGCGTGACGAACAGCATCGCCAGCTGGTGTTCCTCCCGCAAGGTGCGCAGCAGCCCGATGATCGAGGCCTGCACACTCACGTCGAGGGCTGAGGTGATCTCATCACAGACCAGCACCGAGGGCTGGTTGACCAGTGCGCGGGCGATCGCAGCCCTCTGCCGCTCACCGCCGGAGAGGTCTCCCGGCCGACGATGATAGAACGACCGGCCCAGACGCACAGCGTCCAAGGCCTCTTCGACCTGCGCCTTTCGACTTGCCGCCGTTCCCTCACCACTCATCTCCAACGGCACGGTCAGTGACTGGCCGATGGATCTGCGTGGGTTGAGCGAGGAGAACGGGGACTGGAACACGTACTGGATGCCGACTCGCTGCTCGTTCGTCCGTTTCCGAGTCGACTTGGCCAGCTCTGTGCCGCGCAGCCGCACGGCACCAGAGTAGTCATCGTTGAGGCCGGCGATGCAGCGGGACAGAGTCGTCTTGCCCGATCCTGACTCGCCCAACAGCAACGTACAGTCGCCTGGTTCCAGGGTGAGGTTGATGCCGTCGAGGATCTGCGCCTTCCCGTAGGCCAGCGCCACATCCGTGGTCTGCAGCAACGGTGCCGTCGCCGAGGTGGCTGTGCCCTCCGATTCCGGCTTCCCTGGAGAAACGAGAATATGTGTGGCTTTGGAATCGGGTTCTGGTTCCGCTGCCGCACCCTCGCCGATGGTCTTGCGGCCGGCAAGGTCTGGCACAGCGGACATGAGCATCTTCGTGTACTCGTGCTGAGGGTTCTCCAGCACAGCGGCGACCGGCCCCTCTTCGACGAGGTCACCGCGCAGCATCACGGCCACCCGATCGGAGATGTCCTTGATCACCGCGAGGTCGTGGGTGATGTAGAGGCCTGCGACATTGTTCGCCACCGTCATCTGGCGGATGGTGTCGAGGACGACGGCCTGCGTGGACACGTCGAGACCGGTCGTGGGTTCGTCGAGGATGAGCACATCGGGGTACATGGCAAAGGCCATGGCAATGCCGATGCGCTGCTGCTGACCGCCGGAGAGCTGGTGCGGCCAGCGCTTCTGATAGACCTTGTCGCCGGGGAGACCGACATCGACGAGCACCGCCGCCACACGTTCTGTGCGCTCGGCATCGTTGGCACCGAACTCGTGGATGTCGAGCACCTCACGGATCTGCTCTCCCACCCGCATTGCAGGGTTCAATGAGAGCGCAGGATCCTGTGGGATGTAGGCGATTCGGGACCCGCGCAGGGACCGCACGGCCACCTCGTCGAGTTCGACGACCTCGACGGCGGTGTCATCACCGCGCGGCCAGAGGCTCACGGACCCGGAGGCGAACTTCAGGCCTTCTCGGAAGTGTCCCATGCAGGCTAAGCCTGCCGTGGTCTTACCCGAGCCCGACTCCCCTACGAGGCCCAGGATCTCGCCGCGGCTGAGTGCGAAGTTCACTCCGTGGAGGATCTCACTGCCGGCAGTCGTGGCGATCTTCAGGTCTGAGACGCGCAGGACGATCTTCTCGTTGGGGACGTTGGCGTCATCGTGGTGGACGGTGGTTGTCTCGGTGGTCATCATGCCTCCACAGAAGTCGATGCGGTGGCCCTGGCGAAGGAGTCCGCGAGCAGGTTGGTGCCGATGGTCAGCAGCGCGATGGCAATCACCGGCAGCAGCACACCCCAGGGTTGGATGCTCAGCGCGATCCGGTTTTCGTTGATCATCAGCCCCCAGTCAGCCGCGGGCGGCTGCAGACCAAGCCCCAGGAATGACAGGGACGCGATGTAGCCGATGGAGTAGGTCAGGCGCAGACCGGCCTCAACGCTGAGCGGGCCGGTGATGTTGGGCAGCAGCTCGCGCAGCAGGACCTTCCACCGTGGCATCGCGTACATCTCTGCGGCGAGGATGTAGTCCTCGGTGATGACGCCCAGCGTCGCCGATCTCGCGACGCGGGCGATGCGCGGGGCGTGGGTGATGCCGATGACGGTCACGAGCACCCAGCCCTGTGGACCCAGCACTGTGATCGCCAGCAGCGCGAACACGAGCTGCGGGATGGCGAGGATGACATCGTTGAGGCGCATGATGATCGCGTCGAAGGCGCCACCCACGTAGGCCGCGAGCATGCCGATGATTGCGCCGACGATCATACCCAGTGCCGTGGCGAGGACCGAGTAGACGATGAGCGTGAGCCCGCCGGCGAAGAACCGGGAGAGCACATCACGACCGAGGTTGTCCGAACCGAAGAGCCCGTGCGGGGTGAAGGGTTTGGCGACGAACTCGGTCGCGGTGTTGCCCGTCGCCCAGGGCAGCAGCAGCGGCCCGCAGAATGCCAGCAGCAGCACGATGATGGTCAGCGTCAGGCCGATCTTGCCTTGCTTCTGTGCCAGCACGCGTTTGAAGAACGGGGTGTAGGTGGTCTGGGATTCCTTCGGCACCTCACCACCGTCGACTACGCTGCCTTTGAGCTCGTCGAGGTTATTCGTGTTCGTGCTCATGCTGCACTCCTCAGCTTCGGGTTGGTGAGGATGCCGACGACGTCGGCCGCCAGGTTCACCACGACGTAGACAGCGGCGACGAGCATGGAGATCGCCTGCACGACCTGCACGTCTCGGTAGGTCACCGCGTCGATGAGAGCTTGGCCGAGCCCTGGGTAGCGGAACAGGAACTCGACGACGACCACGCCACCGGCCAGCCACGCCAGCTGGATCGCCACGACCTGTGCGACGGGGCCCAAAGCGTGGGGCACAGCATGGCGCATGATGACACGTGTTTCGGGAACACCTTTGAGTCGGGCCATCTCCACAAAACCGGAGTCGAGAACTTCGATCATCGTCGCGCGCATCATCCGCACAATGTATGGAGTGACGACGAGGATGAGAGTCAGCGTAGGCAGGATCAGCTGCTCGGGCCTGTTCCACACGGGTTCGCCCGGCGGGGCCAGGGTCACGGCGGGCAGGATCTGGAACACCGAGGTGGCGAAGATTGCGATGAGCCCGATGCCGATGACGAACTCGGGCATGGCCGCGAGGACGAGGCTGACTCCGGTCAGGGCCTGATCGCGGCGGCCACCGCGGTGCAGTGCTGAGTACACGCCGAGGCCGATGCCAAGGGGCACGGAGATCACGGCAGCGGCGGCCATGAGGATGAAGGAGGCCCACACGCGGTCGCCCAGCAATGCTGCGACGGAACCGCCGCTGGCGGTCGAGGTGCCGAAGTCACCGACGAAGAGGCCACCCAACCAGGAGAAGTAACGCTGCCAAGCGGGTTGGTTGAGGCCCAGCTGTTCGTTGAGGGCGGCGATGCGCTCCGGAGTGGCCTGCTGGCCGAGGATGGCTCGGGCGGCGTCGCCGGGCAGCAGTAGTGTGGCGCCGAAGACGAGCAGGGAGACTGCAATGAGGATGAAGGCGGAGAAGATCAGCCTGCGTCCGATGACTTTTCCGAACATGTCACACCTGTCCTATCCATACGCGGTCGAATCGCCAGCCGCCCAGCGGACGTCCTGTGGCGTTCTTGACCAGCCCGCCGACGTACTTCTGGAAGGCATCGACCTGGTTGGCGAATCCCCAGATGATATAGCCACCTTCGTCGTAGAGGATCTTCTGCAATTCGTGTTCGAGGTCGCGTCTCTTCTCGACCTTGGGAATGGCGCGGACCTTGTCGAAGATCTTGTTGAAGGCCGGCTGATCCCAGTGGGTCTCGTTGAATGGTGATTCCTCGATGCAGGAGGAGATGACCTGCGGCAGGAAGTCTCTGGTGTACCAGAAATCCTGAGCGAAATCCCATTGGAGGTATTCGTCGCCGAAGAACGTCGTTGCGTCGACTCGACGGATTTTGACTCGGATGCCGGCCTCAGCAGCCTGCTGAGCGAAGACCTGGGCCGACTCGACGGCACCGGATTGGATGGGCGCGGTGACCAGCTCGACATCGATTCCATCGGGGTAGCCCGCCTCGGCGAGGAGCTTTTTGGCTTTGGGAATGTCCTGCTTGCGCTGCGGGAACTCGGGGTAGTTCTCGCTCAGCGGGCCGAACATGTCGTTGCCGATGGTCCCGAAGCCAGACAGGACCTGTTCGATCATCTGCTCCCGGTCGACGACGAGGCGGAATGCCTGACGCACCTTGACATCGTCGAACGGTGCCTTGTCGACACGCATCGTAAACGGCAGCCACATGCCGGTCTCAGAATTGAGGATGGCCATGCGCTCATCGGCGTCGATGACCTCGACGAGGGCCAACGGGATCTGTGCGATCGCGTCGACCTGGGACGAGAGCAATGCGTTGATGAGCGCGTCCGAATCGTTGAAGTTCAGCAGCTGAACCTCATCGAGGTAGATCTTGTCGGCGTCGAAGTAGTGCTCGTTGGGCACAAGCACCGAAGACTGGGCCGCGGTGAACGACTTGAGCTTGAACGGACCGGAGCACACCGGGTCTGCAGGATCATAGCCTTCGGGCACGATGGCCGCAGTGTATTCGGCTACGGCGTCGTTGAATAGGCCGTTGGGCTCGGAGAGGTGGAATTCCACGGTCCGTTCATCCTTGGCGACGACTTTGTCGAGCATGGTGAAGTTCGCGGCTGCTGTCTTGGGATCGTCGGGGTCAGTGATCCTCTTGAAGGTGAAGATCACGTCATCCGGTGTGATCGGATTGCCGTTGGAGAACTTGACGCCCTTCTTGAGGGTGCAGGTCCAGACTGTGGCGTCGCCGTTGGATTCGAAGGACTCGGCAAGCAGCGGGACGACCTTCGAATCGTCGTCCCAGCCATAGAGGGCGTTGTACATGTTGATCACGCGGGCGATGTCGCCGTTGTTGACGGGGATGTGGGCGTCGACGGTGTCCGCGGAGTTGCCTCCGGTGACTCCCACGCGCAGGCTTCCGCCCTTGACTGGTTTCCCTGCGTCGGCGGCACCGACGGAGCTGCCGCCCCCACAGGCGCTCAAGCCCGCCAGTGCGGATATCGACAGCCCAGCCCCCAACGCTTGTCTTCGATTCGGTGTGCTCATGTGCCTTCTTCCTGCGGGTGCGGTACGGGTCGGTCAAGTGTCTGGTTGCCATGTGAGTCCGCTGCGGCCAGGACTTGGTCACGTCCGGTGGCCGCGATGTGTTCGCTGAGATAGTCATCAAGCATCTGCAGCGCCTCGGCGTCGGTGATGATATGTGCGGAAAGGTAGTGTTCGAGCATCATCAGGGCCTCATCGTCGGTGATGGGCATATGTTCGGTGCTGCGGGCTACGCCGAGCCCGTCGATGAAGATCGACAGCGACTTGACCATCAGCGTGGTGTCGCCGGTGCGGATCACTCCTGAGCGTTGCCCGCTGTCGATAACAGTGGTGATCATGTCCAGCCACTCGCCGTAGACGGCGGTGAGGTTCGCGCGAGCGTTCTCGTCGGTGACGGCACGAGCCCAGCATTGGAGCCAGATCGACCACACCCTTCGGATCTTCGTGTCGACGCCGGCGTGGAGGCGGGCGAAGTGACGGAGCACGGCAAGCGGGTCGGCGTCGTCGTTGAGGTGGCGGGTTTCGGCGATGATGTCCAGGGAGTAGCGCAGGGCCGCCTGCAGCAGTTGGTCTTTCGTCCGGAAATGGTAGTTCACCGCCGAGGTAGTCATGTCGGCTGCGCGGGCGACGTCCTCGGTACGCACCTTGTCGATGCCGAGGTCGGCGTAGAGCTCCCAGGCCGCGGAGATGATCCTCACCCGGTTGCGCGTGCCTTTGGACATCCATTCCTGCGTGGGGTCGGCTGCGGAGGTGTCTCCGCTGACGCTCTGCCCGGGAATTGAAGGGATATCTGTGCCATTGAGCGATGCGTCGATGTGCGTCGATCCGACGTGAACGTTTCCGGGGGTGCTTGTGGTCCTCCCTCGCCTAGGCGGCCCCGCCGTCCTCCCGGTCGTGATCCAATCGGTGCTGACCTCGGTGAGTTCCGCGATGCGTGAGATCTCTTCGACCCGGAACTTTCGTGTTCCGGTCAGGGATTTCGAGAGCTTGCTGGCATCGAGCCCGATCCGTCGGGCGATTTCGCTGTGGTTGATTCCCGCGTGCTTGATGGCGTCACGGACACGGGTGACCAGAGACATCTGTGTGCTGTCAGCACCCTTGCTTTCCGTAACCACCCGTACAGTCTGCACAAAGGTTGCGATTTTGGCAAGAAAAACCTTAGTATTGATAAGTTTCCGTTACCGCTCGACACTGCTCGTTCGGCCAGCAGACCCGGCCCTTCGACTCGGCCGGATCACAAGACCAGTCAGATATACTCGGGAGGACTCGACCGGCGAAAGGATCTCAGCGGATGGCTAGCGACAACTCTCTTCTTCACGGAGCATTGGCCGACGCGAAACTCGTCGATGAAGCAGAAGCGGATGCTTTCTGGTCGAAACCTCTTGGCAAAAACGCGAAGACAAAAGCTGTACGCCACCAGTACATTCGGGACAGCGCGAACTCCCCCGTCAACAAGACGGTCATCTTCTACGAAACGATGTCCGGTGCACGGATGGGAGACAACCCTTACGGAATCTTCGAGCACCTGCGCTCACATCCGGAGTACGGCGAGTTTCTGCATGTATGGTCGGTCGATTCTAGGGCGGCGATTCCCGAGCAGTACCGGCACGCGCCCGACGTCGTCTTCGCTCGCCGCAATACACGCTCCTACACCTATTTCCTCGCCACTGCCGGTTTCGTCGTCTGCAACGCGAACCTCCCTGGATTCTTTACGCGGCGTCCGGAACAGAAATACCTGAACACGTGGCACGGGATCCCCTACAAAGCACTCGGCAGAAGCACGCCAACTGCCAAATTCGGATCCCCCGCAAGTAATGCCACATTCACCAAGGCCACCCACGTTCTCACTCCGTGCCAGTTCACGACAGAGAAGATCATCTCTGCATATTCGATGTCCGGCGTATCGAACGCCACCATTGCCGAGCTCGGCTACCCTCGGGTTGACCGGACCATTGCGCCGAAGCCGGCAGTCCGGGAGGAACTCCGCGAGTCCTTGGGATTGCATCCAGCTCAAGCTCCCAATGATCACAAGCCTGTCGTCCTCTACGCCCCAACCTGGCGGTCAGAAAACGATAAGGACGTGGTCGACAGTGACCAACTGATGGCAGACCTCAAGACCATGGCTGGACTCGATGTTCAGCTCATGTACCGGGGTCACCATCGCATGGATCGGCTTATCAGAGATGCCTCGGTCGGTGACGAAATGAGCGACGTCATCATCCCGCCGCACGAGATCAGTTCCAATGATCTCCTCACGGTTGTAGACATTCTCATCACGGACTACTCCAGCATCTTCTTCGACTTCTTGCCCAGGGGCTTGCCGATTGTGCATTACCTCTATGACCTCGACGAATATGCACGAACTCGCGGCATCAATCTGGAAACTAAGGAACTGCCCGGTGCCGTCGCATTGACGCGCACTCAACTGACGGAGTCAATCACCTCCGTTGCATCTGATTTGAAAGACTGCTGCAGCTACGAAGCTGCAATCAGTTCGCCGGTTCAAGGGGACGCTTATCGAGCTGCGCAGAAACGCTTCTGCCCATCAGAAGACGGATTCTCATCAAAGCGTGCAGCCGACTTCTTAATCAAGGATGCGCTCAATGGCCGTCCGGCCTGTACCACGCGCAATGGAAGGCCGACGGCGGCGTTCTGGGCTGGCGAACTGCACGCCAGCCCCCGGTCTGATAGCTTCCTGAGGTCGTTGCTGAAGTCAGCCGCTTCCCCCTCGGAGCAGACGGTGCTCATTATCGACCGACTAGCTCCCATCGACAAGACTGTCTTGAGGAAGATAAAAAAATTTGGGAATGCGCTCTCGACCTACTCGTACGATGTCGAGCCTCTCCAAATCCTTCCCGAGGAAATGGACTCTTACAACCAATTCGCTAGCGGCTACTACCTCGATTTTGAGAAGACACAGTCAAGAGTTCGTCAGAATGACGGAGTCAAACCAGTCTTTGAACGCGAGTACCGTCGACGGCTAGACGACGCCCAGTTCGACCGTGTCTTCCTCGCCGCCGATCTGTCGTTCGACGAACTAGCGATCGCTTCCATGGCTGGCCAGACCATCACAACAACAGCAGACAACTGGACTCCACCAGCGGACAGTAAGGTCGCTCTTCCGCCTATCAAAAGTACAGCCGATCGAACCACAGACTGGCTACTTCCCGATGGAACCGCCCGGCGAGCAATAGCGACTCGTGCATACCGCAAGTTGCGCTCAATTACCGGGCGAAGTCATCGCTGATCAACAGCTCGACTACATAAACAACACAGTTCAACAATCCTCATTCAATCTTTACTCGATAAGCGGGAACCAATGGTTGAATCATTTCCAGTACAGTTCAAGCCTGACCACCACTATCTGATTCGGCCGAGCCTCAGCACCGAAGCTGGCGGTGGAATGCAAGCAATGCTGCGACGAGCAAAGGCATTCGCAGATCACTATAAAATGCCGATAGATCTTCTAACGTATACATTCCAACCTGGAATGGCTGAGATCGAAGACGCCCTAAGGAACTCTGGGAGGCTAGTTCCTCAGATCCGAATTACCAACATGTGGAATACGCTGTCAGAATTGGTGCACAATCCGCCAACAGATCTATTTCCCGGATGGGACCACAGAAAACGACTCGGCCAATTTATTTCGAATTCAGAAGAGATAAGCGAGATGGACAGCGGTCTGAGACGCATCAAACGTTTCCGCAGTGGCACAGACACCATCGAGACAGTTGACTATCTGCGCAAAGATGGAGGCCGGTTCGTCAGCGATATCAAGAAAAGTGGGCCGAACTCCCGCAGAAAGATCGCACTGTTAGGGCCCGATCAAGAAATTTTAAAGACATGGCGAGCCATGCCCGACATGTTCGCATGGCTCCTGGTGGAAGTGCTCGGCCGGGAGGCTTCTGCAATAATCGTCGACAGCCCAATTATTGCAAATTCAATATCTAAACTAGGATACATTTCACCGAAGAGCGTCCTGGCTAAATATTTTCATAGCAATCATGCGGACTCACGGGATGAAGTCGCTTTCGGAGTTCTCTCGAACAGACATGTGGAGTCGTTGGACCGGGCAGATGTATTCGATGCCAATATATTTCCGTCTCAGGGCCTCGCTGACGCAGCAGGAGAACTGATCGGAGACAAGAGCAATTTCTGGACTATCGGAAACATTGTTAATACAGCGCAGGGCGACCCCAAAGATGAGGACCATCACAAATATTCTGGAGTCGTGGTTAGCCGAATCGTCAAAGAAAAGAACATTGACCATGCTATCCAAGCAGTCCGACTAGCAAATATGAATGACCCGCAAAAAGACCCAACGAGATTATCAATATTTGGCAGCGGCGCCGACCTTGCTCGCCTCCAAGAGCACGTGGACGAACATGGTCTCGCCGAGCACGTGCTATTTCCTGGATACACGGACAGTGTGTACGACGAGTTCAAGAGAGCTTCCTTCTCGATCCTCCCAACCCGCCAGGAAGCCTTTGGTTTATCAATAGTCGAAAGCATGGCCTGCGGCTGTATACCTATCGTCTACGACGTTCCCTACGGGCCAAACGAGATCATATCCGATGGAATCGATGGCTTCCTAGTCCCGTATGGCGATATTGACGGAATCGCCAGATGCGTCGAGATCCTGAGGGATATGGATGAATCTAAGCTATCGGCAATGCGGGGTGCAGCACGCGAACGAGCCGCTGAGTTTACGGGTCCGAAAATTGCCGAACAATGGTCGCAAACGATAGATGCGGTATGGAACCGCAAGACCAAGCGTGGTCCAGCTGATCTATCGGAACATCAGATCGAACTTGCCACATCCTTTTACACTGGATCTTCGGTTGAGAGCTCTCGCAGCGATGAGTCGACTATTGGCGCTAGGTTTACCTCAGAATCGCGACTCCGCAAAAGTACCGTGAAAGGTGCGCGAGCGTTCATGTCGTTTCGTGGCAGAGACAACAACTTGCGCCTGCGCGTTTCCGGAACGATCCGCATTGACAGGCGAGGTCTATTCCGTCCGCAGTCAACGATGGTGGCGAATTTCCAAGTACCGTCTGAGCTTTTGAAACGCGTTCCCCCGCAAACTATCGATCTATTCATTCGGATCAACGACGGGGAGTCCGTCCGTGAATTTCGACTGCCGGCAAGCGGGATCGAACTATCGGAGGTTCAACTGCCCGATGGATTAGAAGCTTATGAGACTAAGCCCGGGTATTTCAGTTTTCGTTCCAACAACGAACAATGATCATAAAGTTGTCCAGCACAGCCGCCCTCTGATGCGGTACTCCCGGTGCTATCAAGCTGGGGTTAATCACATTCCCGAGCTGCAGACGTCTCTGTACTGGCAACGACCGCTCCAGATGATCCCCCGCGGGATTACTGGCTCTTCGCTGGTCCGAGGTGCCGACGGTTCAATAGATTGTGAAAGCAACAGCAGTGCACCATAATATTGATTTTGGGCTGTTTGTTGAAGAATGTGAGTAGAGTAGTTTCGTCCGCTAGCTACCCAACTGGACCTCTTCACATAGACCCGAACACTTGTGAAGATTATGATTCGAGGACTATTTTTGCGACCGCCTAGTGAGAATTCAAAAGAAGTGGGTGCCACTGAAATCCGGGGAGCGGGAAGCGCCGGAGCCGAGTCATCCAGAGCAGACGGTCTGCCAACTAAAGTGCCGTCTTCTGGCCATATCGTTTACGAGGGAAATGGGGCGAGCTCTCAACACTACTCGACAGAGTTTGAAGCTCGCGGTATCCGCGGGTTCCACTCGAGTTCTGGCTCTGGCGCGAGGACGCACATTGCCCTACAGCCTGTCGACGAACGGAATGGCTCCAAACTCATCATCAACGGTTTCGCCCACAAGCGCGCTCGGCTCCTTGGGTTCTATGCCCGCCATAAAATTGATGACACATGGATTTGGCTGACAGAAGACTTTAGCTGGCAGGAAGGTGCCGCTGGACGAGCCAAGCTGCTGGTTCAGCCGGATCAAGATGTTTCCGAGATTGGTTCGGTAACGGGTTCCAACATTGTACTGGAGGCTCAGTGGCTATACCCCAATGGGGAGAGCGCAAACTGTGGGTCCCTGATGTTTACTAACAAGCTCATGGCTCACGCCCTCGGAGGCCTCAACGAGGCTAGCTACCACAACACGCTAGCGGCTTTTGAGCATTCGCTAGAAGCTGGTCACACCTATTTCGAGGTGGATCTGTCGTACACGGCAGACGAGCGGCTCGTCGTCTCCAGTCCACGAATTAGAACTGGGGATCATAACAAGCCCGAAAAGATTTCCGACATGGCCTATGAGCGCGTCATGAGTCTGACCTCTCATGGGGAACCTATTATGGACGCCCGCGACCTCTATGAACTACTCAGCGAACATCCCCAATACTGTTTTGAAATTGATTTTCATTTCGTTGTCGGCGAAAACGCCAAGAAACGAATTAAGTCGCTTCTTGAAGATTTCAATCACGACGACGAGACGCTCAGCAGACTTCTAATCCAGGTTCATACACCGGAGATGCATAGGGATATCGACTCTGTATATCGCTTTGAGCACTACCAGTATCTAGTTGGGATGAAGATGGATCGGCTGAATGAAGCCATAACTTACAGTCTTGATGTTGGGATTTGCGCTCTTGCTCTCCGCTGGAGTCTGGCTACAGCCAGTGTCGTCGAACAGATTAAAGCGGCGGGCCTCTATATTCTGTCCTATACGGCAGAGTATGACCCGTCACTTGCTGACGCTCTTCTCCGGTCCGGGATCGACACAGTCTGTACGGATCACGTGACTCCTCGAATGTTGATGGGCGCTGAGGGCCGAATGGGACAGAAACAGTTTTTTGTCTTCTACCATAGCGGGGACAAGGACGCTGTTTCGAGATATTCAGTCGATAGCGACCAATTGAGGTTACTCCGTGTAAAGAGCGGTGCATTGGAGATCCGGGACAGCGAGTTCTGGATCAATGACGGTACTCAACGCTTGCTTCCACAACAGTTTACTCTTCAACGACGGCAGTTTGCCGGGTGGAAAATGCGAATGAAGATTGACGGCAAGACACACTGGTACTGCAGTGACGGCACCTTCCGGACTAAGAAGGAGGCGCTTGCAGCCCCTCCGACAGAACGCCACCTATTTCATGACCAAGACATCGTGCCGGTCATTTCAACTGTTGAAGGTGCGAAAGTAGTCATGGTTGCCCAGTGGGTGCCAACCAAACGCTTCGCTCGCATCTTGGAGAAGTGGCTGCCAAAACGTCAATAGAGACTACGGCGTGTCTCCTTTATTAACCATTCCAGCACTGACACGGTGGAGTGGTGACGACAAAGTAGCGACACCGAGTATTCACTGATAAGCAGTGGGCGCGAATCGAACCACTTCTGCCCTCGACTGCCGACAAGAGAGCCCGACCGTTTGAGAACAATCGCCGGATCGTCGAGGGAATCGTGTACCGATATCGATGCAGGCATCGCCTGGCGCGACCTGCCTCGTGAGCACTTCGGCCCCTGGCAGACGGTATGGAAACGCCACCGCCGCTACGACGCTGACGGCACGTTGGACCGTGTGCTCTCTGAAGCAGATGCTGCCGGTGACATCGGCTGGAACATCTCCATCGACGGCACCATTAATCGTGCCCACCAGCAGGCGTCGAACACGACGCGCCCTGACCAGGACACAGGGGGGCTACGTCGAATTACAAGAATCTGCGCGATCAGGATTGTGAATCAGCCGGACATGGCATCGGTCTCTCACGCGGTGGACTGACGACGAAGATCCACCATGCCGTTGACGGCCGCGACCGTCCCCTGGCAGTGGTAGTCACCGTGGGACAGCGCCATGACGGGGTGATCCTGCTGCAGGTCCTGGCTGACATTCGAGTACCGCGCAGCGGCGGCGGGTCTGATGCAAGGAGAGGTGTCAGTGTGAGTGTCATGCTGCCAAGGCAGCTCGCTCT
>NZ_JABUYD010000040.1:0-17084 GCF_014897515.1 Brevibacterium sp. FME17 | reverse complement strand
CGAACGGAAATCGCTGCTGTTCTCGAATAGATCGTCGACCATATACGCGACTTCGGGTTGTCCGAAGTGTGGTGCAGCTTCCGCACGAAATTGAGCTAGGAATCGGTGGCTATCGGTGTCCCAGTCGGGCATCAGTCGGCGAACAGAGTCTTCCGTGAAGATCATTGAGATTAGGTTTCGTTCTTCTGCTGGTACCTGCGCTACTCGTGGGAATAGTGATTGGTAGGCGCTGTTCCATCCGGCGAAAAACCAGTCGGTGTAGATTGCGTAGGCAGGGTTTGGATTGATGGAATCCATCAACTGCTGAACTGATTCGGGCAGCGTTTCCAGGTTTCTGTCGCGGCTTGGTTGAGGAGCGCCAGAATAACCGGCTAAATGAAGGACGTAACTACGTTCTTGTTCATTCAATTGCAATGCGTTGGAGATGGAGAGAAGTACCGCCCTCGATGGCTGGATTGTTCGTGCTTGCTCCAGCCAGGTGTACCACGTCATGCTCACCGAGGCGTGATACGACACTTCCTCGCGGGATAATCCGACTGTGCGACCACGAGGACCAAGTGGCAAGTTCAGTATGTCACGAGGAAGCCCCTTTCGTTTTTGTTTGAGAAAGGCTGCTAATGCAGATCGGCGTTTCGCAGATTCGTCTTCGTTCTCGTTCATAGCGATCGATCCCCTCGGGTGGTGCCGCAAGTACTAGTAGCGCTACAGCGTTGTAGGCATAGACCATGTATAGCAAAGTTTGTACTCAGCCTTCGAAGCGATAGCGCGGGCCCAATGCGAAGAGACTACACGAAGCGATACACGAGGAGTTCCATGTCATCTAGTACTCGCACCAACTCAAATACGAAGCGGTCGACTTTGAAGCCTCGTTCACGTGATGTCACTGATGGAATTGAGAAGGCAGCCGCGAGGGGAATGCTTCGCGGGGTTGGACTTGACGATGCTGATTTTGACAAACCTCAAATTGGTATTGGTTCGAGTTGGAATGAAATCACACCGTGTAACCTCTCGTTGCAGAGGCTTGCCGCCGCCGCCAAAGAGGGCGTCCGAGAATCCAGCGGAGTCGCACTTGAGTTTGGCACGATCTCTGTTTCGGACGGAATTTCCATGGGACATAACGGAATGCACTATTCGCTGGTCTCGCGCGAGGTCATCGCTGATTCTGTTGAAACCGTGGTCGAAGCCGAGAGGCTCGATGGAACAGTGCTCTTCGCTGGGTGTGACAAATCACTTCCGGGAATGATGATGGCAGCCGCGCGTCTGGGACTGGCATCAGTCTTCGTCTATGCCGGCACATCTCTACCTGGTTTGGCCAGAATGTTGGATGGCACGGATCGTGAAGTCACGATCATTGATGCCTTCGAAGCGATCGGTGCTTGCCAGGCAGGAAAGATCGAGCGGGGAGACGTCGATGCGATCGAACGATCCTATTGCCCGGGTGAAGGGGCTTGCGCTGGCATGTATACCGCGAACACGATGGCCAGCATGGGGGAAGCGTTGGGTCTTTCGTTGCCAGGTAGCGCTTCGCCGCCGGCAGTCGACAAGCGCAGAACTGTTGTGGCACGAGACTCCGGCACAGCTGTCATGGAGATGATTCGGAACGGTATGACCGTGCGAGATGTGCTTACCCGTGAGGCATTTGAGAACGCGATAACTGTTTTGATGTCGTTAGGCGGGTCGACCAACGCTGTGCTTCACCTTCTGGCCATAGCAAATGAAGCTAACGTGTCTCTGACTTTGAACGATTTTGGGGCAATTTCTGATCGCACACCGCTGTTATCAGACGTAAAACCCTTCGGTCGCCACGTCATGCGTGACGTCGACCGAGTTGGCGGTATCCCTGTGATCATGCGGGCGCTTCTCGATGCTGATCTGCTCCATGGGGATTGCCTAACAGTGACTGGACGCACGGTCGCCGAGAACCTCGAAGACATTGACCCTCCTTCACCCGATGGCAAAGTCCTATACACCACCGGGAAGCCGTACCGTGCAACTGGCGGACTTACAATTTTGCGCGGGACCTTGGCACCGGACGGAGCAGTCGCAAAGGCTGCGGGTTTCTCCTATGAGAAATTCGATGGGACAGCGCGGGTCTTCGAGGGTGAACGTGAATGTCTCGATGCCCTTTCCACTGGCGAAATTACAGCCAACACAGCAGTCATCATTCGCGGTGAGGGGCCGAAAGGTGGCCCAGGCATGAGAGAGATGCTTGCGGTCACCGGTGCGATAAAGGGAGCGGGACTAGGCGCGACCACGTTACTGATCACTGATGGTCGCTTTTCGGGAGGAACCACGGGAAACTGTGTGGCTCACGTGGCTCCAGAAGCGGCGTCCGGTGGTCCGATCGATCTTGTACGTGATGGGGACACAATTAAACTCAACTTGAACGAGCGCCGCCTTGACCTCGAAGTCGACAAGAGCGAATTGCTCGTACGTTCCGCCAATCGCGTCGCTCACAAGAGCTCAAGTCGGGGAGTATTGGCCAAATATGCAGCCCTTGTCGGAACAGCTTCCAAAGGTGCGGTTTGTCTTCCGTCAAACCACGTGTGAGTGACAGAGCTGCCAACTATTTCGAACTTTGACAAATTCCGAGAGGACACTCAATGTAGCTCAGCCTCTGGGAAAGACCCGACCTGAAAAGTTCCACGGTAACGGCAGCCCCAGACGAGTCCGGCAGCAAGGTGGTGTTACACGTGAGACGGAGGACTTAGCGGACGTGTCTCACGCTCACATATCGCACGTATCCGATCAGCTTCGCCATGGGCCGCTCCTGTGTGTCTCGTAACCAACTACGTGCACGCCTTGTGCAGCATCAGGTTACAAGACATAGTTCTAAGAATCTGAGGGTTCGGACGTAGCCCCGGAAATCCGCGATTGCCACCTCAATCGACAACAGCGAATTTTCAGACCGGTGAGACGCCTCAATTCCCACGGGATATGAGGCGCTTGAAAGGTTGGCGCCCCCGACCGGATCCCTCCGTCGGGCGGGTATTGCCATCCTGCCGGTTCGACCGAACAATGGAAGCATGAACTTCGACGACGACAGCGGCCCGATTACTCCTGCCCAAGAGACGTGGCTGAGGGAATTCAACGAAGCGTTCTCCTCGCTTCCGTCGTCGGCAGACCTTGATCTTGCCGAGGGCGGCATCGACGTCGAACCTTTGCCAATTGACCAGCTGCGCCGCGAGTCTGCGTACTCTCATATGCTCGCGGGCATCGATGTCATGGACTACGAGGTACAGAAAGCGAAAGCTATTCGGGACCTCCAGCAGTGCAGCGTCAGGGACCAGAGACGATCCACTTTCGCAGATCTTCGGGCTGTCGTCGCCCTTTCGCCAGTGTTGACGACAGTGCTGACTGAAGACGCTGCCGATGACCTTCTCGACCGACTGGCCCCTCTTGTCCGGCCCGCGTCGAGTCAGCTCGCCCAAGCCCGGATGATGGTCAAGGTCGCCGCCCGCAGAGCCATTTCCACTGACGACGGGATCGGATCATTCGGACATCGAGGGCGCGGGGAACTCGACCACACAGTCATCGGTGACGACTGTGGAAACAACGTCACGCCCTTGCGTCGGAAATAGTGATTCAGGAGCCTCGCGGAGCCAACCACTCGGACTGCGCCCCCTCAAACGCCACAAATCATTCGTGAGAGAGGAAGGGACTACACACCCGACCCTTTTCCAACATCGCCCTCCATTTGTGGGTAATGGTCCGGTCAGCTGACCGGATATCGCTGCTGAGACTCGAAGCGCAAGGACGCCCTCGCAATGGCATACCTCTTAGAAGTTCCACCGTCCTGCCGCCGGGGTTGGGCCGATCCAGCATCGTCAGGCATTCTCACAGCAGTATCACGATTCCAACGTATGAATCAGCTCAAACGCTGGTCAGGGCAGGCCGAAGGTCAAGTAGCGTTCACAAGTTGAACGAAACGGTCGACATAACCCCTGATAAACGTCTCTGTCCTGTCTTGGGCGATGGTGCCAGTCTCATCCAGAAGCGTTGGTGACTGACCGAGAAACACCTCGGGTTGACCGGGAGTGGGCATATCGAAATAGGACAGAGCCAAGCGAAGGTTCTTCTGCGAGCTGTAGCCTCCCATCCGCCCGACGGAGTGACTGATGATCCCTGCGGGCAGATTCTTCCATACGACGTCGCTGTTAGGTTTGGACCCAATGTCGATGGCGTTCTTCAGGCAGGCAGGAATCGTGCGGTTGTTCTCGGCGGTGACGAAGAGGACACCGTCGGAGGCTTTGATGGTCTCGCGAAACTGCGTGTACTCACCCGGAGTCGGTTTGTCTACAACGTCGGGATCGTCGTAGTCGAAGTCATAGAGTGGTAGATCGCGGATTTCGACGATGTTCGCGTTATACCCTTCGGGGAAGTAGTCGATCACGTTGTGAGCTATTTTCCGTGCAAAGGAGGCGCGCCTGAGGCTGCCAATGAGCACTGAGATGTTCTTCGTCATAGAGTGGATTCCTTCGATAGTTGGGTGCGAATGTCTTGACACGGTCGTCTAGAAGTCCCAATCGTCATCACTTGTGTTTTCGCCTTTGCCGATGACGTAGGAAGATCCCGAGCCGGAGAAGAAGTCATGGTTCTCGTCCGAGCCGGGTGCTAAAGCAGCAAGAATCTCTGGATTGACTTCGGTCTCCTCCGCCGAGAATCGGGCGGGATAGCCGAGGTTCATGAGCGCTTTGTTCGCGTTATAGCGCACGAAGACGGCAACGTCGTCCATGAGACCAAGTGGTTGGTACAACTCACCGGAATACGCCAGTTCCAGTTCGTAGAGTTCCTCGAGAAGTTCGAAGGTGAAGTCGCGCATGTGTTCCTGCTCTGACGTCGAACGAGTCTCTAGCCCGCGTTGATACTTGTACCCGGAGTAGTAACCGTGAACGGCTTTGTCTCGCAGAATCAGCCGAATCATGTCAGCCGTATTGGTCAGAGTTGCATGCACGGAGAAATGAAGCGGCAGATAGAACCCGGCGTAGAGCAACAGTGAAGACAGCAAGGTCGAGGACACCTTGCGTTTGAGCGGGTCGGGCCCGTAATAATGTGCCAACACTTTTTTGCACCGTTGCTGGAGAAATTCATTGTCGACTGCCCAGCGATATGCGTCGTCGATCTCGGCAGTGCTCGTCAAGGTGGAGAACACCGACGAATACGAGCGAGCATGAACGGACTGCATGAACGCAATGTTTGTATACACGGCTTCTTCGTGCTCGGTACGAGCGTCTTGGATCTGGCAGATCTCGCCGACAGTGGCCTGCACCGTGTCGAGCATTGTCAGCCCAGTGAATACCCGCATGGTCAGGGTGCGTTCCTCCTCAGTGAGCCTCTGCCAGGCCTGCAGGTCGTTGGACAACGGCACCTTCTCCGGCAGCCAGAAGTTAGCAGTGAGACGGTTCCATACTTCGAGATCCTTGTCATCACCAATACGATTCCAATTGATCGGTCGCAGCGGTGTAGTCGGATCATGGCGGTACGCTGGCGGAGTCGCGGACATCTCCGTGAGCGGAAGGTTGACATCAATCTGGGTCATTACAAATCCTTTGCAGGGAATAGGTGGGAGGTTAGAGGGCGCAGGAGACACAGTTTTCAATCTCGGTGCCTTCAAGCGCGGGCTGGCGCAGGCGGATGTAGTATAGGGTCTTGATCCCGGCTCGCCAGGCATAGATCTGTGCCTTGTTGATATCGCGAGTCGTGGCGGTGTCATGGAAGAACAGCGTCAGAGACAGACCTTGATCAACATGACGAGTGGCCGCTGCATAAGTATCGATGATCTTCTCGTAACCGACTTCGTAGGCGTCTTCAAAAAACTCACGATTGTCATCACTCATGTGCGGAGCTGGGTAATAAACACGGCCGAGTTTGCCTTCTTTGCGGATCTCGACCTTCGCCGCGATTGGGTGAATGGACGCGGTGGCATTGTTAACATAGGAGATAGACCCAGTCGGCGGAACTGCCTGCAAGTATGCGTTGTAAATCCCATACCTTCTGACAGAATCGCGAAGTAGCATCCAATCATCCCTAGTCGGAATGGCTATGCTGGCCTCGGCGAACAAGTCACGAACGCGCTGAGTGGCAGGCTGCCAGTTGCCCTCGGTGTACTTATCGAAGTAGGAGCCATCAGCATACGTCGAGTTCTCGAACCCAGTGAAGGCCTGGCCTCGTTCGATCGCGAGTCTGTTTGAGGTGCGAAGTGCGTGGTAGCTGACGGTGAGGAAATAGATGTCTGTGAAGTCGATCCCTTCTTCGGAGCCATAGTGGATGCGCTGGGAGGCGAGGTAGCCGTGCAGGTTCATCTGGCCTAGTCCGATCGCGTGGGAGGCGTCGTTGCCGGCAACGACTGAGGGAACAGCGACGATCTCGGTTTGGTCTGACACGCTGGTCAACGCTCGTACTGCGGCTTCAACAGTGGCGCCAAAGTCCGGTGATGCCATCGCCTGTGCGATGTTGATCGATCCGAGATTGCACGAGATGTCCCTTCCAACTTCCTGGTATGCAATAGCAGGGTCGTAGGTTGACGGCGTATTGACCTGGAGGATCTCGCTGCACAAGTTGGACATGTTGATCCATCCCTCGTTCGGGTTCGCACGGTTGACCGTGTCTTCGAACAGAACGTAGGGATAGCCTGATTCAAATTGCAGCTCGGCGAGAGTCTTGAAGAATTCTCGAGCGTTGATCGTTCTCTTCTGAATCCTTGGGTTGGCGACGAGATCGTCGTAGAGATCACCGACCGAAAGATCGGACAGCGATTTGCCATATTCTCGGCTGACGTCGTATGGGCTAAATAGGTGCATTTCCCTGTTTTCCTTCGCTAGTTGGAAGGTGATGTCGGGAATGACGACCCCGAGCGAGAGGGTCTTAATGCGAATCTTTTCGTCGGCATTCTCGCGTTTCGTGTCGAGGAATCCCAAAATGTCGGGGTGGTGGGCGTGGAGGTAGACCGCGCCTGCGCCTTGACGGGCACCGAGCTGGTTGGCGTAGGAGAATGAGTCTTCGAGGATCTTCATCACAGGCACGACTCCGGAGGCCTGGTTCTCGATTTGCTTGATCGGTGAGCCAGTCTCCCGCAAGTTAGTCAGCAACAAGGCGACGCCGCCGCCGCGTTTGGATAGTTGCAACGCGGAGTTGACGTTTCGACCTATGGACTCCAGGTTGTCCTCGACGCGAAGCAAGAAGCAGGAGACGAGTTCACCGCGCTGTGCTTTTCCTGCGTTGAGGAATGTTGGTGTGGCTGGTTGGAACCGGCCGGAAAGCATTTCCTCGACCAGCCAGTCGACCAAAGTCTCATCACCGCGTCCGAGGTAAAGAGCAGTTGCGACAACGCGATCGTCAAAACCTTCCAGATACGTCGTACCGTCAAAGGTCTTCAGTGCGTATGAGGTGAAGAATTTGAAGGCTCCGAGGAATGTGGCGAAGCGATGCCCCGTGGCCTTGGCCTTTTCGTACAGGGTGTCTAGGAAATCGGGTCTATAAACGTCAAGAAAGTCCTTTTCGTAGTAGTCATTGGCCACGAGCCAAGACAAACGCTGCTGCACTGAATCAAAAGCCCGCGTATTCGGGGCGACGTGTTGCTGAATGTACGCGACAACAGCTTCCTGATCCTTGTCGAATTGGATCGACCCGTCCGGGGCAAAGAGGTTGAGCTGTGCGTTGAGCGCATGATAGTCCTTCCTCGAGCCGATGCCGGTCTCTGCAGGGACGCCTGCAACGGTTGCTGTCATTCCATTTTCCTCTCATCGTTGACCTGATCCCAGAACCGGGTCAGACCGGTGTTGACGTTGTCGACGTCGTATTGGGTCCCAAGTAGCTCGAACCGGTAGAGCTCGGGCACCTTGCATTTGCGCGAGATCACCGGCCCGGCCAGGCAGTAATGTTCACCGAAGTTCGTGTTGCCCGCTGTGATCACCCCTTGGAGCAAGTCCCGGTTGGTGGGGTCATTGAGGAATGTGATCACTTGTTTGGGCACCGCGCCGGCATGCTCACCTCCGCCATAGGTCGGCACGACCAGCACGAACGGCCGGCATACACGGATCATGCCTTCCTTCCTGGGCCGCAGAGGGATCCTTATCGCAGGCCGGTTAAGCCGCTGGACGAAACGATGCGTATTCTCTGACACGCTCGAGAAGTACACGAGATCCACTGACTGCTCAGGACTGAGCACCGTTAGCCGAGGCGTAGCCTCATCTGAGCCCGGTACATCTAGCATGAGAGCTCCTCCCCTAAGCGATCCGCGGACCTCTGGCCACGGGCTCCATTTGGCCTTGATACGGCAGCACGAATCATTTGTACCACCGACCCCGTACTGTTGTCTACGTGGTAACGTATCTTCAACTACGTACAGACGTACTCTACCGTGGCGATGTTTAGGAGCTTGTTCATGCAAGAGCGCAGCGAGGGCACCTGGCTGGAGGCGATCGCACTATTTGAAACCGTGCGAAAGGGTCATCAAGCAGCCTCAGCTCAACTTTTGTCGACTGCAACGGAGCCAGACATCGTGATGCTCCATCTACTGCGCATGCTTGGGGTCTATTTGCGCGGTGAGGACAAGGACAAGCTTGAGAGATTCGTTGCAGCCGCCCGCCGTGCAGGCCCACCCCCGCTTCCCGGCCCGGGGGCTCGGGGGCCTCTTCCCGATTGATGGCGGGCGATGCATAAAGCATAGCTACGCCGCGCGCGAGCTTTCCACGCTCGGAAGTCTCAGATGATAGTCACTTGTGCTGGAATGCTGAGCCTCTCAGTTGGCGCCCTCAGCCAAATAGAGACTAACAACAGACACGTACAGTGCGTCGGATGCACTTCTACCTAGCACCACGGCCGGACCGGTACCTCCGACTCGGACGTTCAATGCATCGGAGAACGGAGCACCATTGTCGACTTCGAGTCTGACACCGACTCCGATTCCGTTCTCCGCAAAGAACTTCAGCAGTGCAGGATCCGAATCCGAGGTTCGTTCGACCACGACAATTTTGCCCGCACCTACCTCGGTGAGCTTCTTGGCGTCTGGGATCTCAATAGATCCATCAGCAGCAGGAATTGGATCGCCATGGGGATCGCGAGTGGGGAATTCGAGTAGGGCATCGATCCTGTCGATCATGAAGTCGGAGACAGCGTGTTCGAGAATTTCTGCCTCATTGTGAATCTGGTCCCACGAATAGCGGAGAACATCAACCAGGAATGATTCGATCAAACGATGACGGCGCACCATTTCCAGTGCATAGGACCGCCCGATTTCAGTCAGCTCGACAGCTCCATAAGGAGTATGGGCCAACAGTCCTTGCGCGGTCAGTCTCCGCACTGCGTCGGAGGTAGACGACAGCTTCAAACCCGTTCGTTCCGCAATCAGCGAAGCTGTGACGGGGTTGGACGACCACTCGGTCAGCCCCCAGACCGCCTTGAGATAGTTCTGGGCACTTGTTGACAACTCAGAAACAGACACGTTGATAGAATACATGCCAACTCTCAACAACGCCGGGACGCCACTGCGAAATACGCTGCGCCGTACTCCATCCTTGCCGCTACTTCAGATCGCGGTCGATTTGAGCGGTGCATCTGTTCGTCGGGCTACCGGCCCTCGCTAGCCGCGAGGTCGACCCCCAGCAGGAGCCACGCTTTGGATCTGATTCTCTCAACCACGATACGCGAGCATACCCGGAGCAGTCCTCCGCTCTTCCTCTGCTCGGAGCGTCGAGCCACTGTAACAACCCACGTCAGTAATGAGTATGACGGGACTATCACTTGCAGACATCGGCTTGACGCCCTCGGTGGCGGTCAAGGAATCAACGACCGACGACCAGACCGGCCAGCCGAAGAAGACGGCCAAGAAGCCGCTGATCGGGCCAATGCCCATTGAGCCCGGCTCGGTCTTCGCCCACGCCCTCTACAACGTCTGGAAGGGCACCAGGACCACCATCATCAAGTCACCTCCCGGTGCTGGCAAGTCCACCCTTGTCGCCCGACTGGCCTACTACCTCCATTCGGAGCTGCCGACACTGCCAGTGACAGTGGTGACACCCACCAATGGCTCCGGCCAGGCACTCATCACCCGCATTGCCGAGGCATTCGGTTCCGATTCCGTCGTGGCCGCGTCGTCGAAGATCATGCCCGAAGCCTGGGCTGAGCGCGTCGGGTTCGGCAGCGCATTGGGCACCGGTGCTATTGCCGTTCAGACCATCGCCTCTGCTGGCATGAGTCGGAAGAACACTGAGAAGGGCGACGGTGGCCTCTACATCGTCGACGAGGCCTACCAGTCCTCGTTCTCAGACACCATTGCCGCAATCGACAAGGCTGATCAGGTGCTCTTCGTGGGAGATCCCGGCCAGATCGGTCCAGTCGTGACTGTCGACACCACAGTCTTCGACCGTGCTCACACTCCCCCGCACATTCCGGCACCGATCGCGTTTGAGCGTGATCCCGAAGCTGTTGTCCTGTCGCTGGACCACACCTACCGTCTTGGCCAGACCACAACTGACATCATTCAGCACTTCTACGACTTCCCATTCGACTCCAAGCGCTCAGAGAAGTACGTCGAAGGTCATGCCGAGGTCGAGACCTCCGTTGTCGCCACAGCCCCAGTCGCCCACGATCCAGACCTCCTCGATGAGGTCTGTGACAAGGTCGTCGAGCTGTTGGGCAAGAAGTACGTTCAAGTCGACGACGAAGGCAACGCCGAGGACATGTATCTCGCTGCTCGCCACATGGCCGTTGTGGTCGCTCATAATGCCCAGCGGTCCTATATTGAATCGCGGCTGGCAGGATTGCTCGACCCTTATGACAGTGCCATGATCACTGTCGGTACGGCTGACAGTCTCCAAGGTGGCCAATGGCCAGCTGTGGTCGCCCTTGATCCGTTCGCCGGGGTCAAGGCCGTCACCGATCACCATTCGTCGCCGGGTCGCCTGTGCGTGATGCTTTCGCGTCACACCGCGCACCTGTCGTTCATCACATGTGAGGATTGGAAGCTGTCGATCGCATCGGCCGATGTCTCCAGCTCGGAGCGCAAGGCCCATCGGAAAGTGCGACGGATGCTCATCAACGCCTGAGGGCTATTGAGCAATAGAAAAGGCCGACCAGCGATTGCGCCGGTCGGCCTTTTCGTTGTCGCCATCCTGAGCTGGTGCAGTGAGCATCTCCATGCATTCGAATGATTGGGGTCAACTAGTTCGTTATCGGACCGATGAGATCGTTGACGTGCCAATATTTGATTGCCTGGCGCTCACTGCTCACCACACCGTCTCAGGCTGGTTGTCTTTCATTCTTCAACATCAGCGTCCATCGCCCAAATCTCGTCGTCGCCTGCCTTGGGAACGGTCCACACATCGTCATCGACGGCACCGTCTACGGCGTTGACTGGCGCTGCTTTGATCGCCTCGCTCTCTTCAATGTTGGCCGAGGCCGGCGCCTGTCCTTTCGGCACGAGAGTGGCCTTCTTCGACTTGTGGATCGTCTTCTCGCCGCAATCCATACTCATGCGGCATCTGGAGCCGTAGTCGTTGGCCGAATAGCAGTGTTCGCCACACGTCGAGCAGTAGATGAGGTGGACGAGCGGTGCGGCCGTCAGTGGAGCCAGCATCGCCGAGTGCTTTGTCATGGCTTCCATCTGCCAGTCGGTGAGCAGCGTTTTGCGAATCCCCTGAACTGCGTTGTTATCCCCGCGATCAAGCGCCCGATTGAGGTCAGGCAATGACTTTGCCTTTGTTCGTGACAATAGAGTCAGCACGACCCCGGCAATGCGGATGACCTCCGGGCCCTCGTCTGCCGTGGCGATGTACTGAGCCGATTTCAAGAAGTCCATACCTTGTCCTATGCCTTAACTAGCCATCGCAGTCGCGCGTTCGGCCCGCCATTGGGCGAGCTTGCCCTTCTTCTCCCCGATGATCGCCTGGTCAACGACATCGACGATGATGTCCGTCAGCGACATGGCCGCACCTTTAGTCCCAGTGGTGACCATGTTGTCGCCTCCGACGACTACGTCTTCAAGTATTGACCCCTTGGTCTCCAGGGAGGCGTGGAGCCGCTCGTCAAGTGTGTCGACAGCTGCATAGGCGGTGACGATGACGGGCCGGGTCTGACCGATCCTTGCCGCGCGATCTTCGGCCTGCGAGATCTGGGGCGGGCGCCAGTCAGTTTCAGCGAAAATCATGTCTGATGACCGAGTGAGCGTGATGGCGGTGTTGGCAGCGGTGATCGAGGCGATGAGCACCCCAACTCCCCCGGCTTGGAAGGAGTCAATGATGCCGTCGCGTTCTTCAGGTCCAGTCTTTCCACTGATGAGGCGGACGTCTGGAACCTTCTCGGCAGCCAGCTTATCCATCATGGCCTCGGCGACATCTTTGTGATGAACCCAGGTGATGAGGGGCCGGTCGTAAGTGTCATCGTCGGCTTCGGTGGTTGATTCCAGATGTTCGGTAATGGCCTCGGAGACGATGTCGACCTTGGCCATTCCTGCCGCCCGGCGCAACGGCGATGAAAGGCTGATGAGGTCCGGAAGTTCGGCCATCAGGGCTTCGACGCTGGGCCACCGACCCTTGGTTTCATGGAATTCGGCAGCGACCTCGCCGATCTTCATCAGCAACTCACGGTGGGCCTGTCGGTAGTCACGCATGGGGACATCGATCCACTCGACGCGGCGGGTCTTCTTCGGTAGGAACGGCAGCACATCACCTTTGGTACGCCGCACCCACACGTGTGCATCAAGGATCCGGCCAAGTTTCGGCAGTTTCTTCTTCACCGGCATGAACGCATTGAACCGGTTGCGGGAGCAGTACTCGTTGAGGAAGGCGTCTTTTCCGCCGAAGACCGGAGAGAGGTGGCCGGTGATCTCAAGTTGATTGGCCAACTGGTCTGGTGACCCATCGAGCGGGGTGCCGGAGAGGCCAATCGTGAGATTCTGGGTGGCATAGGAGAGTCTGCGCACCGCCGTCGACTTCCCAGCCTCCCACGTTTTCTGCCTGTGGATCTCATCGACGATGAGCACTTCAGGGGACCACTTCTGCAAGTCAGAGAGCACCTGTGGGCGTGAGCGAAGCATGTCGTCGGAGACGATGACGATTCCAGCCTCGGGGAAGTCTTTGACTTTGCGGCTGGAGACAATCTTGTTGATCGGCAAGGCCTCGAACTCACCGTCGTCACCGTGAATCGGGAAGTGGGCTGCGCTAAATCCCCCGTCGTCCTTGGGCTGACCAGACTCCGTCACGGTGACGTCCCTGCCGATAGCACCGGCACAAGCGTGGGCCAGGCCGGAGAAAGTAGTCTCGCGTTCCCAGTTGGTCAGGGATACAGGAGGGCCGACAACAACAACTCGAGACGGCTTGACGATGGCGGCTGCGGCCAAAGCAGAGCGGGTGTTGTGAACCCACATGCCTTCGGCGACGTAGGAGCGTGTGCTTGGAATCGTCAGGTCATAGATGAAGCCGCGGAAGTCTTGAGTCTCGTGCACGGATGTCACGCCAACGCTTGTGGTGTTCGAGCTCTCATCCTGGCCCAAGTGATTCGGCACGCAGATCTCATCCGTCCCGGCGACGATTGCCGAAGCCATCTTCCAGCCGCTTGGAGTGAGGAACTTGTGCCTGGGCGAGCAAGTCAGGCGTGTGCCATTGTCAGCATCGATCGTGAACATGCGGCCCCGATAGGATTGACGGTAGAGATGGCTGGCCGAGGCCCAACGAGATTGACCGGTTGAGGCGTCAATGCTCAGCACCGTGATCTCGTTGTCCGAAAGGTCGATGAGTTCGCCGTTGTCGCCGTCCGGGTCGACATATGACCGACGTTGTCGGGCAGCCCACAATCGTTGAATCTCGTGCCCACCGTTGATGGTTTCGACTCTCGACTGCCCGACAACGCACTTCCCGAGGCCGGGTTCGTCCGCGATATAGCCTTGTCCAGATGCGGCCGCCAGGGCGCCAAGGCGCTGGTAGGCGAAGAGATCAAGTCCGAACCAATCAGGCACGTCACCGACGTGGCCGATGAGCTCGTTCATGTGTTCGCCGGCTTCAGCGGAGTCTTTGGCTGAAGCCAAGACAGTCACCGACTCAGCAACTGCCTCATCGACTCTCACACGGCCTTTGGCGTCACGGGCAGCTTCGATGGTCTCGTCGTCGAAGTCGATACCTTCGATGGGTTGACCTGCGCGAAGGATGTCGGCCACAGGGATCGTGAAACGCTGCCTCTCCCGGTCCCAGGATGCCGAGAGTCCAAGTAGGGCCAGGGTGGGTTCGTACCCGAGCAGTCGTGGTCGGATGAAGACTTCACGCTTGTTCTTGGCTAGTTTGCTCACCGGTTCGACTAGATCATCGAGGTCGATGATGTCTGCGAACTCGTCATCGCCGAGGTCAATGGTGAACCCGGCGCGAGTGAAGCGTTTCTGTGGGTTGATCCCGGTGCCGGTGATGATCCATTCGCCGTCGTCGGGAGACCATCGGCGTGATGGCATCGACTTGATGAAATCGATGAGGGAATGGCCGGGCTTCTGAGCGTGCTCGGCCTCGCGGTCGAATGCAGCGTGAAGCTCGGGCTGTCGCAGAGTGCCCTCGATTCTCAGTCGCGCCTTCATGACCGACCCCGCTGGGAAGACTGTCCGGCCAACCACGACACAGCTTCATCGGTGGATGAGAGTTTCGTGCCGAAGGGCTTGATGATCTGCTTGTAGTAGCGATAGGACGGGTTGCGCTTGTTCGTCAGGTCCGATTTCGGAGAGATTCGCGGATCGAGGAGGGCAACCATGCCAGTGTCGGTGATTGAACGGATGAGCCTGCCAGCTGCTTGTTCGAGGAGGACGGCGGCATCGGAGCCGTAGACGTCGTCTTGTTCGAGAAAGCCGGAGACCCCGTCGGAGGAGATGAGGTCGGCTCTGGCATTGTCGACTGCGTTCATGGGTGCTCTGGGAATACGGTCGATGATGACCAGACTCAGTGCATCACCGGGGACGTCGAGGCCGGTCATCATGCCGCGAGTGGCAACGAGGACTGATGATTCGTTCGAGGTGAAGTTGTGCCTGAGCACGCTGGCCCCGGCTGAGGACCACTGATCGTAGACCGGAACGTCGAGGGCCGATCGCAGCGCGTGCGCATACGCTTTGCCGCCCTGGGCCGACGTCGCCAAGACGAGGGCAGATCCACCATTGGCGCGGATGAGTTCGGTCATCGTCTCGATCGACCAGGCCCGGTGCTTGGCGTAGTCGAGCTTCTTGCGCCTGCCGAATCCGCGGCAGAGCTTATCGGGGTCGACTCCCCCGTCGTCGTTGGAGACTCGTGGAGAGAAGAATGCGGAAGCAGCGTAGGCGTCGTCGAAGACAGATGCGTAGTCGATGACGTCGGTATCGAGGCCGATATCTCTGGGAAAAGTGCCCGGCAACGTGGCCGAAACGCAGGTGACCGACAGCGGGTAGGAATTGCCCTGCCGCCAGAAGGGCACGTCGCGAGCCTCCTGGTCTTCATCGTCTTCAATGTCACCGCGCTGGGCATCTTCTGCCGCTTGCGCCGCCAGTTCTGAGGGGTCGGCGGGCTCATAACCAGTGAAGACTCGTTCGCCGAGGATCTTGGCCACACCGACTGCTGAGGTGTTGAGACTCAGGCCTGAGTCGTCTTTGGCGATCCACCGTGCACGGCCAGGGCGGTGTTCAGTTGCTTGGATGAGCACGCTGCGCAGTTCGGCCAATTGGCGGATTGCAGAGGCCAGGCGATCGGAGCGACGCAGTTGGACGGGGCTCATAGTCTCCGACTTTCCCAGAGCGTTTTTCTCGGCCAGGAGTGCGTTTTTGGTCGTCGTTGCCCAGTTGTCGAATGAGGCGCGGAATCCTTCGGTTGGATCGGTGTCTTCGTCAATGGTCAGTTCGCCAGTTTCCTCGCCCATCATCTGGCCCAGGTGTGTGCGCATGAGGTCACGGACGACTGACGAGGCGTGGACGGCTTTGTCGGCGGCCTCGTCATCGTCGAGCAGCTTACTCACAGTGCTGGCGAGTTTGCCAATGATCTGCGAGGACACTGCGCCGGAGGCTTGCTTGCGGGTGATGGCTGGAAGTTCGTGGGCTTCGTCGATGATGAGGTGGTCGATGGGGCCGATGGTCTTGTTCGATACGATCACGGGCGCGTCGACGGCGGCTTGGATGGCCAGGAACGTGTGGTTGGTGACGATCACATCGGCATCAGCGGCTCTTTGCCGTGAAATGTTGGGCGGACAGATCGCGGCCAGAGGGCAGGTGGCGGGGCAATCGGTGCGCTGCTGGGTGGCGGAGAGCTTGACCGGTGTTGGCAGAGCGTGTGGGTAGTCGGAGAGATCGTGGACGTTGGGCCCACTCGTGTCGATGCCTGTTGTCGTCGCCCAGGTGTAGAAGTCACGTGTGGGTTCGTCGAGGAGTCCTTGGGATTCGGTGACGAACTTGTCCATGCGGCCTTTGACGAATTCCGCGTAGCCATCGGAGCTCTCGGCCTCGTTATCGTTGGTCAGAGGTGCTGTCAGACGTTCGATACCGTCGACGACGCTGGAATGTTTGGTCGACGCGGTGGTGTCGATGGCATCAGTGACTGAGAGCATGAGGGAACGAGGGCAGACATAGTTGCTGAAACCTTTGAGGACGGTGACCGCAGACTTGTCATAGCCGCCCTGGTCGAGGGCAGCGTTGATGTGCGGTGCGTCCTGGTCAACGATCTGTCGTTGCAGGGCAAGGTCTTTCGTCGACACGACGGTGCGGTGGCCGTACTTGGCGGCATGGAACATTGCAGGTGCCAGGTAGCCCAGAGACTTGCCGGTGCCAGTCTTGGCCCGACCCAGGAGTGCTGGCTGTGGCGCAGTCTCGGTCACAGCGGTCGAACGGTTGGTAATTGAGGTCGACATGACGTCAGCCACGTCGTCGCAGAGATCTTGCTGTCCACGTCTCGGGCTTCCTTTGGCGCCTAGCTTGTGGTCGACGGCGGCGGCGAGTAGGTCACTCGACGATTCGATCGAGCTGGTGTGAGCACCTGCGCCCACGGCGGAGGTGGCTTGGGCGCCTGTGCTCGGCTTCTCGGTCACTGTCGTTGCGGCCACGCTCTGCGGCCGTATGGTTTTGTGAGACAGGTTTTAAGGAGCACTCACAAACATGACCA
>NZ_JABUYD010000003.1:0-324937 GCF_014897515.1 Brevibacterium sp. FME17 | reverse complement strand
CAAACACCGAAATCCAGACCAGCGTGCAGCTTCAGCCTAGATCGGTGGATCGAGGCTTAGTGCGGGAGATCCTCGACTCATCGACTTCCAACGGGCCTCGCGTGCTCGATGTCGGCTCTGGCACCGGGATCTTGGCTGCTCAGCTGCGGGAAGCAGGCTGTGAGGTTCTCGCCGTTGAGCCCGACTCGGAGATGGCAGGTATCGCCAAGGGAAAGGGTCTCGTCGTCGAGAAATCGACGTTTGAGGATTGGGATCCCGCTGGACGCACTTTTGACATCATCGCCTTCGGACAATCGTTCCATTGGGTCGACCCGGCTATTGCCCTTCCCCAGATCGCACAGGCTCTCAATCCACGAGGGGCCCTAGCCCTGGCCTGGAATGATATCCAGGCAAGCGGAGAGACGGGTAGCGCCCTGGCTCTGATAATGAATAGATTCTCACCACCTCCCGCACCATCGTCTGAGCGGTCAAACGAGGAACATCCTGTGCTGAGTGAACTCAAGACCAATGGGTTCGATGCCGAGGAGCTGACATTCGAGGAATCATTGGCCTATTCCCGAGATTCGTGGCTGTCAATGGTCTTCACCCACTCAGCGCAGTTGACCATGGAGCCGGCAGAACGGGACCAGATGTTCGCCGAGATGGCTGCAGTCATCCCAGACAGCGGACTCAGCGCTCACAACGATGCGCAGCTCATTCTCGCCAGTCCTTCAAGCTGACGCCATCCCTCTCAACCCACGTCCTACATCGCTTGCACCCATAGACAGCAAGTCCCAGATGACGAGATATTTCTGTCTCATCGACATTTCGGACGTAGTCTGTTGGGGTCTGGTCACCGCTGTCCCGCACGGGAGGGATCCGACCAGGTTTCCGCTTCAGGCTGACCGGACGGTTCACCCCCGTACAGTCAGGAGCAGCCGTGCCAGCACAACCGGCCGAGGCCACCATTTCCGAGATCACCGATCTCATCACCTTCGACACCACGAGCCGGGACACGAATCTCCCCCTCATCGACCATGTCGTCGACCGCCTCAAGGCCGCAGGCATCGCATCTCAGCTTGTGCCCAATGCCGAAGGCACCAAGTCAAACCTGCTGGCCACACTGCCGGCCGCCGACGGATCGACCACAGGCGGTATCGTCCTGTCCGGGCACACCGATGTCGTGCCCGTCGACGGTCAGGACTGGTCGAGCGATCCTTTCACTCCGCAGGTCAGGGACGGCAAGCTCTACGCCCGTGGCAGCGCAGACATGAAGTCCTTCATCGGCGTCATCCTCGCCAAACTGCCTGAGCTGACGGCCGCAAAACTCAAGGAACCCATCCACCTCGCCCTCTCCTATGACGAAGAAATCGGCTGTGTGGGTGCGATCGACCTCGTGGACAAGATCACCGAGGCTGGCCTGGCCCCACGCGGCTGTGTCGTCGGTGAGCCCTCGAGCATGCGAGTGGTGCGCGGCCACAAGTCGATGAACGTCTTCCGTGTCGACTTTCATGGCGTCGCTGCACATTCTTCGCTGACTCCAGAAGGCGTGAACTCGATTGCCTACGCGGCCGAGTTCGTCAGTTTCGTCCATGCGGTCGCCGCCGAGTTCCGCACCGAGGGTCCATTCGATGAGAACTATGTCGTGCCCTTCACCACGGTCACGGCGAATACGATCAGCGGAGGTATCGCCGTCAATACGATCCCCGCCGAGGCGAGCGTGCAGTTCGAATTCCGGTCGCTGGGTTCCGTGGACCGCGAAGCCCTGGTCCAACGATTCCGCGACGAAGCGGCCCGCCTCGAACGCATGATGCGCGCAGATAGCGAGAGCACCCGCGTCGACTTCACCGTTGAGGCAGCTGCTCCCGGCTGCGAGACTCCTGCTGACGCGGACATCGTTGCCCTGGCCGGTCAGTGGGGCGGAGTGGTCAGTGATGACAAGGTCACCTATGGCACCGAAGCGGGATTATTCTCCAACGCGGGCATTCCCACTGTTGTCTGCGGCCCTGGCGACATCGCTCAGGCCCACGCACCTGATGAGTTCATCGAGCTCGACCAGATCGTGGCCTGCGAATCGTTCATCGGCAACCTGATCACCGACCTCAGCACGAATTCCGACAGCGACGCCCACTGAGAGTAGGCGCCGTGCTCTCCCTCGGCACAATCGCACTGCTCGTCAGGTTGCGGAACAGTACATGGGTTGCATCGTGTGTACTGTTCCGCAGCCTGACTCTTGTTCGAGGCCTCATGCTGGGACAGCCTGCTTGGTAGCCTGGACTCATGCACCGCCCGTTGACGCCACGAGAGCATGAGACTGCCTTAGCAATGATTCATCATGCAGTCACGAAACCCAGCGAAGACGACTACGCGGACTTCACGGACGTGCAGAAGCAGGGATGGGACCCACCCACTCCAATTACGCTTCAACAGCGCTCGGTGTGGGAATCGAACCTCGCCGAGGTTGTCGTGACTAATCCGTGCGACTGCGGGCACTGCCCGTCGATCGGCATGCGCCCAGTGCTCAGAGTCGACGATGAGAACAGAGATGACGCTGGCGGACTCGGCGACTACGTCGAACGGATCATCCTCGATGCCACCGTCGACGGTTGCATGCTGCTGTTCGTCGACGACGACAGCCCCAGCTATCTCGAACTGGCACCAGCCGATGACGAGATCTATACGGAGTTCCCACCACCCGAAGCGATCAAGTATTGACTAGGGTCAACAGAATCCTCAGCGTCAATGGATTTCGATGGAGAAGAAGTTTGATCTGAGTCGCTCAGATCGAACTTCTTCTCCCTGCAAAATGGCCCCTAGAGGACGCACCACGCACCCCCAAACGTCGAGAGCATACAAAAACGTCGAGGGGACACTCTATAAAGTGTCCCCTCGACGTTAAGCTCTGCTTTCGACTACGAGCCGGGCTGACCGAGGGTCGGCCAGACTCGCTGCGGAAGCATCAGGCCTTCCCGACGACCTCGAACTTGGCGTTCGCGGTGATCTCGTCGTTGACGCGCACGGTAGCTGTGTAGCTGCCGGAGGTCTTGACGTGAGCAGGCAGTGCGACCTGACGGCGATCGAAATCGTGTCCGGTTGCGGTGTGCAGTGCTTCGGCCACGAGTGCCGGGGTCACGGCGCCGAAGAGGCGACCGTTCTTACCGGACTTGAGCTCGATGCGTGCGCTGGAGGATTCCAGCTGTGCCTTGACCTTGACTGCATCATCGTGGTCAGCGATCTGCTTGGCCTGACGAGCCTTGCGGAGAGCAAGCACGTGCTTCTCCGCACCCGCGGTCCATGCAGATGCCCAGCCACGGGGCAGCAGCAGGTTACGTGCGTATCCGGCGCGAACCTCGACGATGTCGCCGGCGGCTCCCAGACCATCAACTTCCTGGTTCAGAATAACTTTGCGATTAGGCATGTTCTCTCCCTCCGATCAGCGAGCAGTGCTCGAGTAGGGCAGAAGAGCCATCTCGCGGGCGTTCTTAACGGCCTTTGCGATGATGCGCTGTTCCTGCACGGTCACGCCGGTGACGCGACGAGCACGGATCTTGCCGCGGTCGGAAATGAACTTACGGAGCGTAGCGGTGTCCTTGTAGTGGATCTTCGCCGCTTCGCCCTTTTTGAGCGGATTAGCCTTCTTCTTGATAGGCTTCCGGATCTCTGGCTTGGCCATGAGTATCTCCTGATTTACGAAATGTCTTGAACGTGTTTAGAACGGTGGCTCATCGGCGCCCGGGTTACCCCAGCCGCCGTTGCCGCCCTGTGGACTCGATGATGCCCACGGGTCGTTCGCCGGTGCGTTGTTCCCCTGGCCGTAACCACCCTGGCGCTGACCACCCTGCTGCGAGCCACCCTGTTGTGGGTTGCCCTGCTGCGGGTTGTTGCCCCAGCCCGAGGACTGCTGCTGAGAGAAGCCACCCTGCTGGGCGCCTCCGCCCTGCTGCTGTCCGCCGAAGTTACCGCCGCCGGAGAATCCGCCTCCGCTGCGTTCGTTCTTCGTCACCTGGGCGGTGGCGCGTCGCAGGCTGGGGCCGACTTCGTCGACATCCAGTTCCATGACGGTGCGCTTTTCGCCCTCTTTGGTTTCGAAGGACCGCGACTTGAGGCGGCCCTGAACGACGACCCGAGTACCACGTTGCAAGGATTCGGCTACGTTTTCGCCCATCTCACGCCACACCGAGCAGCGAAGGAACAGGGTTTCCCCGTCCTTGAACTCGTTGGACTGACGGTCGAACATACGCGGCGTCGAAGCCACGGTGAAGTTTGCGACCGCAGCACCGTTAGGTGTGAAGCGCAGTTCGGGATCACTTGTCAGGTTCCCGACGACCGTGATGACTGTTTCGCCTGCCATTGACTGCTCCTTGAAACGAGGTGCTTGACGCTATTACTTGGCGTCTGGGCGGAGGATCTTGGTGCGCAGGACGGACTCGTTGAGTCCGAGCTGGCGATCGAGTTCCTTGGTCGTTGTAGGCTCGGCGTGGAAATCAACCACGACGTAGTAGCCCTCGGACTTCTTCTGGATGTCGTAGGCGAAACGCCTGCGTCCCCAGATGTCCACGTTGTCGACGGTTCCGTTTTCAGCCGGGACAACCTTGATCAGTTTGTCCACGGTGTCAGCCAACGTCCGCTCTTCGAGCTCGTTGTCAAGAATGAGCATGAGTTCATAATGACGCATGTGCCACCCACCTCCTCTGGTCTTCACGGCCATGGTCGTTCCATGGCAGGAGGGTATATGCATATCCGTTCCAGCCCCCACGATGGTCGTGAAATGGGAACAGACCTACACAGTCTAGTGGACGCGCACCTGTGGTGTCATGTCGGATTCCCGTGCTCTTGCCCACTGACCGCAGCTCGGTCACCGTCGACGTCAACGTCAACGTCACCGATGGCTCGCCGAGGTGGCTCTATTCTGCGCAGTCGACCGCGGATCCGTCGACGGTACAGATTCTCACCAGCACAGATGACGACGGCGACGAGGGCCAGCAGTCGCAGAAGGGTCACAAGTGCGACGAAGGTCGGCTCGAGGCCCTTGCCCGATTCGTAAGCGTTGACATCGCCGAGGTGGATGGCAATGGCGAAGGCCGTTTCTGCCAGTGCCCAGATGATGAGCACCCACCAGCGACGGACTGTGAGCGCGAAGAACGGCAGGATCCAGAGGCTGTTCCAGGGCATCATCCCGGGGGCCAGCAGCAGGCAGCCGCCGATGAGGAGACAGGCGGCGACGGCCGGATCGAGTCCCGTTCTTCGCACCATGTACAACGAGATGGCGATTGCGGCGATGACGCCCGCGCTGCCGATGATCCACACCGGTGCCCACACCTCGGCGGTTCCGAGACGTGCCATGACCAGGATCGAGGCGAATGATCCGCCGTCGACCGCGTCACCCATCCAGTGGACGATCCGTTCGATGGCACTGCCATCGAGGACGAGGATGATCGCCGAGGTGATTGTGGCGGTGGCCAGCATCATCCGCGGGTCCTGTGGGCACAGTCTTCCGGCCGGACGCGGGCCGGCCAGGCTGAGTGCGAGAAGAACCAGCAGGGCAAGCGGGTTGATGAATGCGGCCAGTCCGAGCAGAACCCCGGATAGCCACGGGCGAGAGGTCAACGGCGAGGAACCGACGAAGATGACCATTGCCCAGACGCTCAGTGCCAGCGCCACGGGATCCAAGGTCGACCCCAGGGTGAAAAGAATGACGGGTGAGGCGAAGGCGGCAACCAGCCAAGCCCGCTGTCGGGCCAGGACCAGAAGTGCAACGCCGAGGGCGGCGAAGGCGATGACGTTGATGAGGAGCACGATGGCCATGAACACGGTGACATCATCGGTCACAAGCTTCAGCAGCTGCACGAAGCGGGAATCGAGTGCCGCCAGTCCCGCCATCCCTCCGTGGGAGCGTCCCAGAGCTTCTTCAGGGTTGACCTGCCCGAGGAATGCTGCGGACAAGGGCCCGGCACACATCCGCGCCGAGGCGGACGGCTGTTCGTAGCCCGAGCTCATGCAGGGGCCCTGCAGGGCGAGCGCGAGGAAGGTCGTGAGACCGAGGATTCCGGCGAAAATGTACGCCTGACCGCGTCGGAACCGTGCGCCCGCTGACGCGAGATGAATGCCGACCGGACCGCCGAGCAGAGGCTCGGCGATCCGGGTACTGGACTGATTAGGCATGACTACAGGCTAGTCGTCTCCACCGAGCATTCAATCATCCTTACCGCCGTCGCCATTATCGGAACCGCCGTCATTTCCACCGTTGGATCCGCTATCGCTGTCCTTCGGGGGTTTTGGTGGATCGGGCTTTTTTGGTGGATCCGCAGGAACTGACGGTGCCGGCTTGTCTTTATCATCGCCATTTCCGTCATCGGAGCCCTTGGAATCCTTGCCGTCGTCTTTGCCGTCGTCCTTCGAATCCTTCGAACCGTCGGAGTCCTTCTCCTTGTCCTTATCCTTGTCCTTGTCCTCGTCGTCCTTGGGCTTCTCGCTCGGCTTGTCGATCGGAGCCTTCTTATCGGATCCGTCTCCGCCGTCGCTGCCGCTGGGTGACGTGGGCTTCGGCTTCGGAGCAGGGGCGACCGGCTCGTTCGTGTTCTTCGGCTTCGGCTTGTCCGGCAGTTCTCCGCGCTCGGGGAACTGCTCGACCTTCTCGCCCTGGAGGGCCGCCTTCATGTACTCGGTCCATACCTGGATCGGGAAGGAGCCACCGGTGACCTGACCGCGTCCGCCGTAAGCACCAATCGACACCGACTTGCCATCGACCTCTCGGTAGAGGACGACCGAGGTCGCCAGATTCGGTGTGTAACCCGAGAACCATGCTGCCTGGTTATCACTGGTAGTACCGGTCTTACCGGCTGCAGGTCGACCGAGCTGCTGTGCATAACTGCCCGAGCCGCCGTTGATGACTTGGCTCAGTGCATAGGAGGTTTCCGCTGCGACCGCCTTATCGAAGACGCGCTTGCCCTTGGTCTCCGACTTGAAGACTTCCTCGTCGTCCTCGCCCTGAGTGACTTTCTTGATCGCGTGAGCGTCATGCTTGACCCCATTCGAGGCGAAAGTCGAATAGGCGTTGGCCATGTCGACGACCTTCACACTGGGTGTGCCCAGCACGTTCGACATGTTGGGTGTCAGACCGATAGTGCAGTTCCGGGTGTCGCCCGTCTTCATCTGCTTATCTGTGCAGTTTCCGCTCAGGCCTGCCCGCTGGGCAACATCGACCGTCTTATCGGGCCCCACCTGAATGTTGAGCGCTGCATAAGCCGTGTTGATCGACGACTGCGTCGCCTTGAGCAAGCTCACAGGGCCATAGCTGGAATTGCCGAAGTTGTGTGGCGTCCACGTGGTGCCATCGGCATTGAAGGTCGTCGGGCTGCCGGGATACATGTCTGTCAGCCGCACACCGTTCTCCAAGCCGGCCACAAGAGCGAAGGGCTTGAACGTCGAACCGGCCTGGGCGTGGCCCTGAGTCGAGACGTTGAACGCCTGATCCAAGTAGTTCTTACCGCCGTAGAATGCTTCGATTCCACCGCTGTCCGGGTTGATCGAGACCAAACCTGCCTGCAGGCCCTCGGGTTGATCGGGCGGCAGGTTCTTGATCGCCTTCTCGGCTTCCTTCATCCGGTCTTTGTCGAAGGTGGTGGTGATGTTGTATCCACCGCGGTCCAGCTGAGCCTCGTCGATGTCGAGCTTGCGCAGGGCCTCGCGACGCACGTATTCCCACATGTAGCCTTTCTGGCCCTTGAGGGATTCTTCCTTGCTTGCTTCCTTCACCTTGGGCATCTTGACCTTGGCGGCCTGTTCCTCGGTGATGAAGCCTTCGTCGGTCATCGACTTCACAACGTAGTCAAATCGGTCCTGGTAGGCCTCAGGATTGTCTGCAGGGTCAGCTGCCCCGGGGCGCTGAATCATCGCGGCCAGCAATGCTGATTCGCTGACATCGAGGTCCTTCGCCGACTTGTCGAAGTAGTTTTGGCTGGCGACCTCGATGCCGTAAGACCGGCGTCCCAGGTAGATCGTGTTCAGGTAATTGGCAAGGATGTCATCCTTGCTCTGCTGCTGGTCGATCTTGAGGGAGATGAACATCTCCTTGACCTTGCGGTCCAGAGAATGTTCATTGGTCAGGTAGAAGTTCTTCACGTATTGCTGTGTGATCGTCGAACCGCCGCCGGCGTATTTGTTCGTCGCGACACCGACAACGGCACGGGAGAGCCCCTTCATCGAGATTCCGCGGTTCTCATAGAACGACGTGTCTTCGGCAGCAATGGCAGCCTTGCGCATCGGCTCGGAGATCTCATCGCTCGACACCGACTTGCGATCCTGGACCTTGTACTGGCCGATGGGAGTCTTGCCATCATTGTAGTAGATGGTCGAAGTCTGACCTGTGGCCTCGATGTTGGGCTCAGGGACGTCTGTGACGGCATAGCCGATGGAGAACAGCACGCACAAAGCGATGATGATGCTGAGCCCGCCCACGACGAGCAGCCGGATACTGGGCAGAAAACGCGTCCATCCGCTCACACCTGTGCGCGGATAGTTAAGAATATTCTTTGTTTTCTTGCCTCTGGTTTTGGCTTGTCTTTGTCCCTTAGCCACCCAAGGTCCTCCAGGTCAGTTTGCCTGCCGCATTGCGTGGCGACGAGGTTCGATAAGGTCACACGTGAAGTTCAGTGTGGCACGCATTCTTTGGAACAGAGTGAAAATACCCTGAATCCAGCGCCCACTCACCCCACTTGTTACCTACCAGCACATATAAGTAGCGTTGTATATCCGCTCTCACCAGGGATTTTACCGTTACACCGCGGCATCGACCACATCAAGTGGCGAATTGCTCACATTTAGCCACATTTTCAACTATCAGCGCCCCTGCCGGCCCCACCCTGAACACAGACCTGTGCATAGACGAACACAGAACCGTGCACACTGGCCGGCAGGGAAACGGCCTCAGCTCTTGAGATCGAAGTCCGTATCTGCATACTCCTGGCCTTCGACGGCAGGTTCACCGCTGAATGGGTGGAGCTGGTCTTCGCGGGCGCGGAGTTCGACACGACGGATCTTGCCGGAGATGGTCTTCGGCAGTTCGGTGAACTCGAGTCGACGGATTCGCTTGTAGGGAGCGAGGTGTTCGCGGCAGTAGGCAAGGATCGACCGCGCTGTCTCAGCATCGGCTTCGAAACCGCCCGCCACGACGACGTAGGCCTTGGGCACCGCGAGACGAACAGGATCCGGCGAAGGGACCACAGCCGCCTCGGCGACGGCCTCATGTTCGATGAGCACACTCTCGAGTTCGAACGGGGACAGGCGATAGTCACTGGCCTTGAACACGTCATCGGAACGCCCGACGTAGGTGATGTAGCCGTCTTCGTCGCGCTCGGCCACGTCACCGGTGTGATAGACACCGTCGGCGAAGGCCTCTGCGGTCTTCTCCTCATTGGACCAGTACCCGCTGGTCAGTCCGATCGGGCGAGGATCGAGGCGTAGGCAGATCTCACCCTCGTTGCCCTCTTCACCAGTCGCAGGATCGATGAGCACCACGTCATAGCCGGGCAGCACCTTGCCCATGGAACCGTATTTGAGTTCCTGATCGGGGGAATTGCCGACCAGCAGAGTCGTCTCCGTCTGACCGAATCCATCGCGGATGAGCACGCCCCACTCCTGCTTGACCCGGTCGATGACCTCCGGGTTGAGGGGTTCGCCTGCACCCAGGGCCTTGGTCGGCGGGGTTTTGAGATGGCTGAGGTCCGCCTGAATGAGCATGCGCCACACGGTGGGAGGAGCACAGAAGCTCGTGACACCCACCCGGTCCATGGTCTCCATCAGCGCATTCGCGTCGAAGCGTGTGTAGTTGTAGAGGAAGACGCAGGACTCGGCGATCCACGGGGTGAAGATGTTCGACCAGGCGTGCTTGGCCCAGCCGGGTGATGCCACATTGAGGTGGACGTCGCCGGGAGTCAGGCCCATCCAGTACATGGTCGACAGGTGGCCGACGGGGTAGGACACGTGGGAATGCGCGACCATCTTCGCCTTCGAGGTCGTGCCCGAGGTGAAGTAGAGGAGAAGCAGATCGTCGGCGCGGGAGGAGCCCTGCGGGTCGAAGCTGACTTCCTCGTCATCGGCATCGACGTAGCTGTAGTCCTGCTGACGTTTTGCCTCGCCACCGACGACGATGCGCACCACCTCGGCCTCGACATCGTCGAACTTCGCGGCATCCTCAGGTCCGGCGACGACGAACTCGGCCTTGCCGCGATCGACCCGATCATTGAGGTCGATGGGCCCCAGCTGAGTGGTCGCGGGCAGGAGGACCGCGCCCATCTTGATCCCGGCGAGCATGGTCTCCCACAGCTCGACCTGGTTGTTGAGCATGACCATGACGTGGTCGCCGCGTTTCACACCTGCCCGACGAAGGAAGTTCGCCACCTGATTCGAGCGACGAGAGAGCTCGGCGTAGCTCCATTTGCCCTCGGAACCATCCTGTTCGACGATCCACAGCGCGGGGCTGTCATTGCCCTCAGCGACCTTGTCGAACCAGTCGATGCCGAAGTTGAAGTGGTCGAAACGCGGCCATTCGAAGCCCTGACCAGCGGCTTCGTGGTCACTTCGCAGTTCGATCAGTTTGTCTCTGGCTGCCCGGAATTCGTCGGTCACGTTCATCATGGTCTCCTCACCTCGTAGCCCGCGCCACATCATGTGACGACGAGCACAAACATACGCGATTAACGAAGCTATCAGTAGAGGTGAGGAGCACAACAGGCGGGGTGGTGCCTAGGGCTGTTCGGCCGACCCGTAATCGGCCGACCCATTCTCAGCTGGCCCGTTCTCGGCCCACCACTGACGCAGAACCTCTTCGGCGCGCTCAGGACCCAGCGGACCGTGTTCCATCCGCTCCTCGAGCAGATGCTTGTAGGCCTTGCCCACCAGCGGTGAGGGCTTGATGTCGAGGATGGCCATGATCTGCCGACCGTCGAGGTCGGGACGAATCGCGGCGAGTTCTTCCTGTTCGCTCAGCTTCTCGATCCGATGTTCCAGATCGTCGTAGGCGAAAGAGAGTCGGTCGGCCTTCTTCTTGTTCCGGGTGGTCACATCTGCCCGGGTCAGGATATGCAGACGTGAGAGCAGTCGACCTGCGTCGGTGACATAGCGGCGCACCGCAGAATCGGTCCACCCGGCATCGCCGTAGCCGTAGAAACGCAGGTGCAGCTCCACCAGACGACCAACAGCCTTGGTCGTGTCCTTGTCGAAGCGCAGCGCCTTCATCCGCTTTGCAGTCAGCTTCGCACCGACAGCATCGTGGTGATAGAAGGTGACGGCCCCACCTGGCAGGAACCTGCGAGTCGCGGGTTTGCCGACATCATGCATCAGCGCCGCGAACCGGACGACGAAGTCCGGCACAACGAGGCGGTTGGGGTCATCGGGACTCATTCCAGCCTCGCGCTGCTTCGCCGCATACTGCTCTTCGAGCTCGACAGCCTGGCGCAGCACGGTCAGTGAGTGCTGGTAGACGTCCTTGTGGCGGTGATGTTCATCGGTCTCCAACCGCAGGCCCGCAACCTCGGGCAGAACATGATCGGCAACATCGGTGCGCACCAGCAGATCAATGCCTGCAGCCGGATCGATGCCCGTCATGAGCTTGAACAGCTCCACCTGGATACGTTCGGCGGAGATGATCGCAATCCGATCGGCCATGTCACGCATCGCCGCTTCCACCTCGGAGACAGGATCAAGACCGAGCTGAGCGGTGAAACGCGCGGCGCGCATCATGCGCAGCGGATCATCGGAGAAAGAATCCGCGGCCGTGCCCGGGGTCCGGATGACACCCTCGATCAGGTCGGTGAAACCCTGATGGGGGTCGACGAAGGTCTTCGCAGGCAGGCGAATCGCCATCGCGCCGATCGTGAAGTCACGACGGACGAGGTCGGCGTCGAGATCTGTGCCGAATTTCACAGTCGGCTTCCGTGAATCCGGGTCGTAGGCCTCGGCGCGGTAGGTGGTGATCTCGATCTGCACACCGGACTTGATGGCACCGATGGTCCCGAATTCGCGGCCGATGTCCCAGTGTGTGTCCACCCAGTCGGAGATGAGGGCGAGGATGTCGTCGGGGCGCGCATCCGTGGTGAAGTCGAGGTCGGGCATCGGACGGCCCAACAGTGCGTCGCGGACGGATCCGCCGACGAGTGCGAGTTCGAATCCAGCCGCGGCGAAGCGTGTGCCCAGGGGCCCGAGAATGTGCTCGAGCTCATCGAGTTTGTCGTACAGACGGGCGTGCGCGGTCTTCGGGTCCACCGAGCTCCTTCGTGTTCTACCGTGCCGTTCCGATCGGAGACGACTCATCTACAGCCGAGTCCAGCCTACCGGGAGCGCGCCCGACGACACTTCCAAGAATCGCCTACTAAGGTAGGAGAATGACCACACCGATGCCCAAGCCGGGACCGAGAGCGTCCCGTCGCACCACGGTAGAGGAGATTTCCGCCGGGGGCATCGTCGTCGACTTCACACGCCCGGAACTGACCGTGGCCGTGATCGCCCGGATCAACCGGGCAGGACGAATCGAGTGGTGCCTTCCCAAGGGGCACCTCGAAGGAATCGAGACCCCCGCCGAGGCGGCTCGACGTGAGATCGAAGAGGAGACAGGCATCCTCGGACAGATCATCTGCCCCCTGGGCACCGTCGACTACTGGTTCACGGTGACCGGAATACGTGTCCATAAACTCGTCCACCACTTTCTGCTGCGTGCGCGTTCCGGGACGTTGACCGTGGATAATGATCCTGACCAGGAAGCAATCGACGCTGCGTGGATTCCCTTCAAAGATCTGCGCTCCCGGCTCTCATTCGCCAATGAACGTCGCATCGTTGCCGCCGCCCGCCCGATGGTCGCCCGAATGGAGCAGTGAAACCCATCAGTCATATGCGTTTCCTCTTCGCCCTGCTGAGCACAGTCTTCCTGCTCGCAGGGTCAGTTTTCGCTGTCCCGCTGATGGGGGCTAGTCCCTCGGCCGCCGCCACGAGCTCCAAGGTTTCCATCACCCTCGACGAGGTCACGCCCTGGGTCGATGAGAAGGGCACGCTCAAGGTGCGCGGAACAATCACGAATCCCACAGATCATGCGATCTCCGACCCTGATCTGAATCTGTCGATGTCCACGCAGAAGCTCGATTCCGGACGCCAGATCGAGAACTGGAAGACTGACCAGTCCCAGAACCGCAGGATCGCCGGCCTCAAGGACAACGGTCCCGATGCCCGCAAGAAGGCTGAGAAAGCTGAGAAGGCGGCGCAGGACTCAGCCAAGAAATCCGACCCGATGACTGCTGTGGACACCGCGTTCGACGATGAGATCGCGGCCGGGTCCTCCTCAGAGTTCACAGTCTCCGTGCCTGCGGAGCAACTCGGGCTGCAGAAGTCCTCTCCGGTCTCGGCTTGGGGCCCGCGCGGTCTGAGCGTGCAGCTCGATGATGCCACCGGGCGCGTGGCCTCCGAAGTCGGCTTCTCCACCTGGTACCCGAGTCCGAAGTTCGACAAGACCAAGGTCAGCATCCTTGCCCCGGTCACGCTTCCGGCTCACACCGCTGACGGCATCATCGACCCCAAGGACCTCGACAAGGCGATCGGCAAGGGCGGTTCCCTGACCGCGATCATGAATATCCTCGACACCCCCGGAGTGGGCATCGCACTCGACCCCCGGATCATCGCCTCCTTCGAATCGGCTGTAGCCGAACCACCGGCGGAAGATGACGGATCGGAACCCGAGGAGACCAAGACATCATCGCCAGAGAGCACTGAAACACCTGCCACAGGGCCCGATGCCCAAGATGCCGACCCCGATGCGAACTCCAATGACCAGGGTGGCCCCGATGGGCTCAGTGCCGACGAAGAAAAGGCGCAAGAAGAGCAGCGCAAACGCCTCGACACCTGGTACCGCGACTTCCTCGAAAAGGCGGAATCACACACCGTCATCGCTTTGCCCTACGGCGACCCTGATCAGGCATCACTGCTGAACAGCGATCTGAAGAACCTGGGCACATTCGCGCAGAAACAGAGGAAGATCGTCAAAGATGTCCTGCCGAAGGCAAAGACCAACGTCGCGTGGCCCGTCGACGGCTCCGCGCAACGCGATCAGCTCGGTGATTTCGCCAAGGCGGGTGATGAGACCGTGATCCTCAGCAACAAACAGCAGCCGTCGCTGGCAGGCATTCACGACAACGCCCATTCCAAGACCCGCATCACCGCGGATGCGAAGTCATCGATCGACACCCTGATCACCGACTCGGCCTTGGAACACCAGAGCGCCCAGATCATCGGCTCTGAGCATCCGGCATCCGGCATCTCAGAACTGGTCGCGACGACTGCTGCGATCCAAGCAGAAGCCCCCTACCGGACACGGCACCTGTTGGTGCCTATGCCACGCACAGCAGCCTCGGCGAACTGGGAGAGGACGGTCGGGGTCCTCGCAGACGCACCGTGGGTCGATCCGACCGGTATCGATGATCTCCTCGACACCGACGTCGTGCCCCGCGGTCTGCTGCAGACGGGCACGAAGCCGAAGAGCATCGGAACCAAGGCCGTGCAGAGCCTCAGCCAAACCCGGGTGACGCAGAAGAAGTTCAACAGTGTGTTCTCTGACCCGGCAAGTGCGAATGCGAGGCTGGACCGCGAGCTGCTCAGCTGCACCTCGGTGGCGTGGACCCTGGAGGGCAGTGCAAAAAGCTGTGCCGACGATGCCCAGGCTTCGAGTGAGAAGGTGAGGAACAGCCTCTACCTCGAGAAGGGTTCCTCGGTGCTGTTGGTCACCGGCGAGAAGACGACCATCCCAGTCACGATCGTCAATGATTCCCCTGCCGAGGCGAAGATGCGCATCCGGATGAAACCGAAGACCCCCCAACTGCGAGCCGAACCGACCAAGACAGTCATCGTGCCCTCCCAGGAGACCATGCGCGTCGACGTTCCCGTCGAAGGCTTGGCCAACGCCGACGTACCGACGACGATCGAGATGGTCGCCACCGATGACGTCACCCTGCCGAAGGACGAAACACTGCTCGTCAGGGTTCGGGCCGACTGGGAGAACATCGGCACGGCCGTCGTCGGATTGGCACTGGCCGCCGTATTCGTGATCGGCTTGATCAAGACGATCTCCCGTGGACGCAGGAAGCTCCCCGAACAGCAGCTGGCCGATGCGATGGCTCGTGCCAAGAACGACGAACAGGAAAAGAGGTAGGGCTTGTCCAAGCTTTCATCATTGGCCAAATCCTCGGCCATCATGACCGCAGGCACCCTGACCTCGCGCATATTGGGCCTGGTCAAGGCCTTCCTGCTCGCGATGGCGATCGGTGTCACCGCAGTTCAGGCCGATGCCTTCGATGTCGCCAACAAGGTGCCCAACACCCTGTATATGCTGCTGGCCGGCGGTGTCGTCAATGCCGTCCTCGTCCCGCAGCTGGTGCGAGCCTCGAAGAGGAAAGATGGGGGCCAGGACTACACGAACCGACTTCTGACCCTGTCATTCCTCATTCTGGCCGCGGTCGGTCTCATCGCAACCCTGGCCGCTCCGCTGCTCGTGTGGCTCTACTCTTCAGGGTGGGGTCCTGAACAGATGGCTTTGGCAACGGCCTTCGCCTTCTGGTGCCTGCCTCAGCTGTTCTTCTATGGCCTCTACACACTCCTGGGCCAGGTCCTCAACGCCAAATCATCTTTCGGTCCCTACATGTGGGCACCTGTGCTCAACAATGTCGTGGCCATTGCGGGTCTCCTCATCTTCATCCTGGTCTTCGGCACGGACAAGGCAACTCCGCACGGGTTGAGCACCTGGACTCCGGATATGATCGCGCTCCTGGCAGGTTCGGCCACAATGGGAGTCGTCGCTCAGGCGCTCATCCTGATCTGGCCGTTGAAGCGCATCGGCTTCAAATACAGGCCGACCTTCGGCTTCCGCGGGGTCGGTCTGGCTACGGCTGGAAAAGTGGCATTCTGGACCTTCTCGGCCATGCTCATCGGGCAGATCGGCTTCCTCATCATCTCTCGTGTTGCCGCTGGAGCCTCCGTCCCGGGTGAGGGCAACGCCTCCAACGCCGCCTATTCCTACGGCTATCTCGTCTTCATGCTCCCGCACTCGCTCATCGCGGTATCGCTGGCCACAGCACTCTTTACCTCGTTGAGCAGGAACGCAGCCGAAAAGGACACCGAGGCAGTCGTCGGCGACTTCTCCATGGGTGTACGCATGGTCGGCTTCGTCAATGCCTTCGCGGTGGCTGCTCTCGTCGTCCTCGCCGCGCCCGTGGCGATGGTCATTTCAGGCGACAATCGTGAACAGGCCACTGCAGTGGGGCTCGTCATCACCACCATGGTGTTCGGTCTCATTCCCTTCAGCGCCAATTACCTGGCACAGAGGGTCTTCTACGCCTACGAAGACGCGAAGACACCGTTCCTCATCCAGCTTCCGCAGGTGATCTTCCAGTCTCTGGCGGTGCTCTCAGCCTCGATCTTCCCGAATTCAGTCACAGTGGCCATCATCGGTCTGGCGATGAGTTTGGGTTATCTATTCGCCATGATCCTGTCGTTCTCGCTCCTGAAGAAGCGACTCGGCGACATTGATCTCCGTGGGATACTGACCGCTCATATGAAGTTCTTGATAGCAGCCTTGGTTGCCGGAATGGCCGGTTACGGGCTTCTCTTCTTCTTCCCTGACTTCGCCTTGTCGGGCCAGTGGCAGGCATTCGTCTCCACAGCCGCCGTCGGCACACTCATGCTCATTGTCTTCTTGGGAGCAAGTTATTTGCTGAGAGTCAGAGAGTTGCATTCGATTATTGGCGTCGTTGCTGGAAAACTAAGGAAATAGCCTGCGCATCAAAGCCCCTATGGAGGTGGTCACCCTGATCGATATCGAACCCGGCATGGTTGTTGCCGGTCGTTACGTCGTATCAACGGTCGACCGTCGGTGGCTCGAGGACAATCCGCAGGCGGGTGCCGTGTGCACGGCGCTCGACGCCATCCTCGATGAACCCGTCCTCATCCACGTCGCCGATGCCGATGGATCCACGGATGTGCTCGAGGCTGCGCGACGGGTCTCCATCCTCGGCGATCATCGCATCGCTCCCACCTTGGACGTCGGACATTCGAACGGTCTCGACTATGTCGTGTCCAAACGCATAGCAGTCACGTCACTGGGCGAAATCCTGCCCAAATCGCCGCTTCCCATCGATGCCGCCCGTGCTCTCATCGGAGAGATCGGAACGGTCCTCGTCACCGCTGCCCGACGCGGCCTCTTCCACATGTTCCTGCGCCCGAACACGGTGGGGATCACGACCAAGGGCACTGTGCTGGTCTCCGGCATCGGAATCGACGCAGCTCTGGCGCTGGGCACAGGAGTGATCCAGCCTGCGGATTACACACCGACGAAGGCATCTCGTGAAGATGCGCTGAGTCTCATCCGGCTCTTCTATGCCGCCATCACCGGCTATTGGCCCTCTGAAGAACCGTTCAACGGGATACCTGCAGCGGGTCGTGAGAATTCCCGCATTGCCAGGGCCAAATCTCTCAATCCAGAGGTCTCCAACGAACTCGATGACTTCGTCAGCGGAATCCTCGCCGGTTCCGATCCGGGACCAGGTTCTGTGGCCGAGGTGCTGGGCTACCTGGATGAGTGGGATGCGGAGCTCCTGCGCTACGTCAACCGTGCTCCAGTGCTCGACAACGACAGTGTCTTCAACCAGTCACCGCGCAGCTTCGACGAAGCAACGAGCTTGCCCACCCCACGCTCAACGTCGATGGGGTCACCGACTGCAAACACCGCCAGCGACGACCAGGTCAAGGCGGCTCTGGTTCGCATCGGCATCACCCGCCCAGGAACTCGCGGATTAGCCGTCGGCGTCGTCGGCAAGACAACCGGACAATATGCGGACCGGATGCAGATGAGGGAGGCGTCGAGTTTCCCGATCGGCAAGGACCAACTAGACAACGCCGCCCATGATTGGGAGGAGTGGGAGCCGGAGCAGACCTACTCGGAGTATTCCGCGTATGCCGACCACGAGTATGACGAGAACCTGACAACTCCGATCATGAATCGTGACGCCCAGGACTCGGATCCGGACACCCAGGCCCTCGACATCGTCTCCGAAGACAGCGGTGAAGAGACCGAAGACGACAATGACACCCGCGTCATCATGGATGATGAGGATGACGGGTCGTGGTTCCTCGGCGGAATGTTCGAGACCAATGAGCAGCAGCGCGAGCATCAGCTGCGCGAATACGAACGCGAACGCCGCATTGCCAAGGCCAAGGAAGACGAAGCACGCCGACGCATCGCAGCGCTCGAAGCGGCCTCAACCTCCAGACGACAAGAGGCGAACGCCGCCACACCGCCCAAGCAGGTGCGCAGGCTTTCACCGGCCTCCGTCGATGACTCAAACACCGATTCGACTCGATCCACTGCACCCGTCCCTGCCGTCTCGCCCGAACAGAAGTCAGAGCACAGGTCTGGAGCTGCAGCGGGTGGTGCCGCTGTTGCGGGAGCGGCCGCAGCCGGTGCGGCTGGGTCTTCCAAACCTGCCGGATCTGCAGACAAGAACAAGACTTCTGGTAAGAAATCGTCTGCCTTTGCTGGAGCAACGGCCGGTAGTGCCGGTGGCGGAGGTGCAGCCACCGGCGGATCTGCGAACAATGGCAATGACGCCGATGACGATCCGGCGAATTCACGAAAGACCTTCGCCTGGCTGGTCCTTGCCCTGGTGGTCGTCGCCGCCATCGTGATCTCGATCGCGGTCTTCAACTTCACATCGGGCGACGACGAGTCCTCAACGGTCGCCGAAACCTCGGCTCCTGCCAAGACCGGGGATGGCAAGGACAAGAAAACCAAGACGCCCAAGGCAGATCCGCCGAAGATCAAGACAGTCACGGCATTGGATCCCGAAGGCGACAATGAGGAGAACAACGACAAAGCCGAAGACGTCATTCCCAATACTGAGGGATCGTGGCGTACCGACCGCTACAATTCGGCATCGTTCGGCAACCTGAAATCCGGCGTTGGACTGCACTTCGAACTCAAGAAGAAGACGACGGTGAAGAAGGTCAAGGTCAAGTCGACGAACTCGGGCGGGTCCTTCGAAATTCTCGATGGTTCCGATCCCGAAGACGCCAAGAAGGTGGGCGAAGGTACATTCGACTCGGGCGACGTCACGGTCAAACTTGATGATGGCGTCGAGACGGACAACCTTATTCTCTGGGTGACTGAGCTTCCCCAGGACGACGGCGGATTCCGAGCCGTCATCAATACCGTCGACTTCAAGTAAGAGACCGCTCCATGCGGATGGTCCTCACTGATTCGACGCCGACCTCAGTTTGACCGGCAGAGGCCGAACTGAGCCGCAGACATTGACTAGTCAGCTTGCCTGCAGGTCGGCGAGGTTCGTCGAACCTCGCTTGAACGCAGATGCGGAATAGTCGCAACCGCCGTACCGTTACACGTACGATAAGCATTCCGTGCCGCCATTGAGCGGGGCACTGAGAACACAGCGAGCAGAAGCAGGGAATTTTCACATGACTGATACACAATTGGTGATCATCGGGTCGGGTCCGGCCGGATACACCGCGGCCGTCTATGCGGCTCGTGCGAACCTTTCGCCCGTGGTCATTGCAGGTTCTGTGACAGCAGGTGGTGAACTCATGAACACCACCGACGTTGAGAATTACCCCGGATTCCCCGCAGGCGTTCAGGGTCCAGAGCTCATGGAGAGCATGCGCGAACAGGCCGAGAAATTCGGCGCCGAGGTGATCTACGACGATGTCGCGACCCTCAAACTGGAACCCGGTGCACATCAGATCGAAACTGCACTGGGAGCCAGGTACACGGCTCAGGCAGTCATCCTCGCCACCGGATCCGCATACCGCGAACTCAACCTTCCCAATGAGAAGAAGCTGTCTGGTCACGGTGTCAGCTGGTGCGCCACCTGCGACGGGTTCTTCTTCCGGGATCAGCACATTGCCGTTGTCGGTGGTGGCGACTCCGCCCTCGAAGAGGCGACATTCCTCACTCGTTTCGCATCCAAGGTCACACTGATTCACCGCCGTCAGGACCTACGAGCTTCGCAGGCAATGCAGGACCGGGCAGCAGCCGATGAGAAGCTCGAATACCTCCTCGACAGCGAGGTAGCCGAAATCCATGGCGAAGATTCGCTGACCGGACTCACTGTACGCAACACCGTCACCGGCGAAACGTCCGAACTGCCGGTCACCGGCATGTTCGTAGCCATCGGCTCGGATCCCCGCACAAGTCTCTTCGGCGATCAGCTTTCGCTGCGCCCAGACGGATATCTCAACGTCGAAGGACGAACCTCGAAAACCACGGTCGAGGGCGTCTTCGCTGCTGGCGATGTGATCGATTCCGTCTACCGACAGGCCATCACCGCTGCTGGATCCGGTTGCTCCGCCGCACTCGACGCTGAGCATTACCTTGCCGACCTAGAGACTCTGACAAAACAAGCACAGGCCGTCGCAGCTGAGACACCACAGGTTACGGAGCCAGTCGCCTCCTGACACGAATCCTGTTGTAATACTCGGCAACTACCACTGCACAGCCCAGTGCGATTGTTGTGACGCGAGCCGACGGGACCACTGTGGGAATGAAACCCCCGCAAAGGCTGTTTCCGATAGAGAACATCATTAACAGAAAGGTTGCTCATGTCGACAGAAGTCACTGATGCCACGTTCGAAGAGACCGTTTTGAAGTCAGACAAGCCAGTGCTCGTCGATTTCTGGGCTCCCTGGTGCGGCCCTTGCCGTATGGTCAGCCCGATCGTAGACCAGATCGCGGAAGAGAACTCCGAGAAGCTCAACGTAGTGAAGGTCAACACTGACGAAAACCTCGAAACTGCGAGCAAGTACGGAATCACCTCGATCCCTGCGCTCTATGTCTTCAAGGATGGTGAGGTAGCAAAGACCATCATCGGTGCACGGCCGAAGCCGGCGCTTGAGGATGAGCTCTCCGACTTCATCTGATCATGTTCTAAGGCGCCTGTTGTACGATCAACAGGCGCCTTAGGTCTATCCAGATGGCAGACAGGAACACGTTCAGAACTTCGCACAGCAGATTGGCACGGCATTGACTCACAACCCACAACCGCAGTTTTCACGCGGGGACAGCTCTGAGGTGTTGCCCAACATCAAATCTCAGATGGCTCGCCTGGGACTCAATGTCGGTCAAGCAGAGTCCGTCGAGTTCGACCGCGCATTCGAACTCGGCGTGCGCCAGTTCCAACAGGTGCGTGGAATTCTCTGTGACGGCGTAATGGGCACGGAGACCTTTTCGGAGCTTGAACGGGCTCGATATCAACTAGGCGATCGAGTGCTCCGCTATGACCCCGTCAGAGTCCTTACAGGGGATGACGTACTCAAACTACAGAGAACCCTCGCGGGCCTCGGGTTCTACGCCGGTCGCATGGATGCAGAGTACTCTGCGGTAACGGATGCCGCCGTCAAGGAACTGCAGATGAGCCTCGGAACCAAAGTCGACGGCGTCGCCGGGCCACAGACGCTGCGAGGACTCGACGCCATCGATCGCAAACAGGACACCGGCAATCTCTTCGCGCTCGAGGAACGGGCGCGCGTCGCAGCATCCGGAACGTCACTGGCCGGTCGGACCTTCGTCATCGAAGCAGCCACTACAGTTGTAGATTTCGAGACTCTGCCCATGACGGCACTGCAAGCGGACACCGAGCGTCGCATCACTGCCGATATTGCAAGCCGCCTTGCCGGCCGGCTCGAGGCCGTCGGCGCTGGAGCAGTCGTTCTGCACGGAGATGCTGTCGAGGTCAACAAGGCCGATCAGCTCGGTGCTTCTGCCGTAATTACAGTCACTGCAGACATTAACAAGTCCAAGGACGCAAACGGAATTGCGACCTTCTACTTCGGACACGAAACACATTCCGATATCAATTCCCCTACCGGAGGACGTCTTGCAGAGCTCATCCAGAGCGAGCTCACTGCGCGAACGGGGATGAGGGACTGCAGGAGCCATGCACGCACCTGGTCATCCTTGAAGCGTCTCCGGACTCCGAAGGTTCACGTAGTCGCTGGCTATCTCACCAATAACGACGATCTCGACAATCTAGAAGACGCTAACGTTCGCGATGCAATTGCCGACGGAATCGCCGCAGGCTTGCAGAGGCTGTACGTTCGCGAGGACTCAGACCCAGAGACCGGGACTCTCAGCCTGGCGGAAATCAAAGCATACAGCTAAGAACACGCTCACAGCCGTTTCACGTGGAACGGAATCTTGAGGATCGTGTGCCACCAATCGGCAATGGTGCCTACACCGGATATGCCCGAAAGTAGTTGTGTCCACCGCCCCTTCCAGCAAATCTGGCGGTAAGCTGCCGTGATTGCGACCCCACGGTCGGCGTCCAGCTCGCGTTTACACTCAGTGGAGATGTCGCGATGCTTGGCTGTTCCTTCTTGCAACTTCAAGCGAACGACTCGATACACAAATGGCCTACTCGGATCCGCCTGGAATTCCCGTCTGAAGAGAACTCGTCTGCAGACGACCGGACCGACTTGTTTCATCAGCCTCCGACTCACAGGACATCACACCCGAAATGAAACGGAGTCTCTGCGGCGCGTCCTCTAGGCCTGGTGCCCGGCGTCGCGAATGCTTATCCTGATAGTCATCAAGGACAGCGTCGCTAAACTTAAAAGACACAGGCAATGATGAGATCTATCCACACAGACGGGCGATCATCAAAAATACTCAGTCTGAGGATTGCGTGCGTATCGCCCGATATCTAGGCAGCCCAACCGCGCTCCAACGCACATATCTTGCCGATATTCGTCGACATACAGCACATCGTTTCACCTGAAACACCAGAAGCCCAGATGACTGCCCAGCCCTCTGTGGGAACATGCATTGACATGACCGCCTACAACGACGGCGTCAAACGAACCACCGTTAACCATGCCGGGACGGCTACCTCGATGGAACCTGTCATCAGAGCGACGTTGTACCTACCAACTTACATCTGGGTGAGTCCGACAAACTCGACATCCCTATTACAAACTCAATGTTTCACGTGGAACGAGAGTCCGTACGGGCGCTGGCCTGGCTGAAGTGGCGGGAGGGCGATTCACACTGCACATCGCTATCGAAAACAGAGGCGCCAAACAGACCGAACGATAGCCATTCAATTCGAAATATATGCCATGACTCATCAGTATAGATCCATCTTTCATCAGGAGGAGGAGTCGATCGTCTGGTCCGCGCCAGTCTGTTTCACGTGAATCTAATTCGCAATTGGCGACTTCGACACAACAGTATGCAGATGAGTAGAGGGAAAGATCCCGTATGTCATTAGATCGACATGCGGCATCCACGAATTTCGAATCGGACAATGAGTGGACAACGGACAACTGAGTTGGGTCGGGTGCTGAATTGCGATGTATCGCCAAATTGACACTAATCGGACCTGCCCGGTATGCATCAAGTTGTCCACAAGCACGAATAGCAAAACCGCACACCCACTACGGAATGTCGCACTTTCCGACCGTTACGAATCGGTCAAAACCGGTATTCTGTGTATCTCCGCGCTCGCGCGCTTTAGAGCACCTGGCATAGGGTTGGGTTGCTCCTACCTCAAACGCTAGGAAGGACCGTTGAAGAATGACCGTTTCACGTGAAACAAGGGGGTCCTCCCGAACTTGATCAAGTTGGCTGAGATGAAGTTTCACGTGAAACCGTGCCCCAAAGGGAACTCCTACCGTCGAACACGAAGCACAACAATCTGAACTCTCAACAGTCCATGACGGGGACGAAACTTCATTGTCCCTTCGTTTCACGTGAAACGCACCCCGGTTCGGACCTCGAGGACACCGCATCGCCAGAGAGTTGTAAGAAATGAAGCTAAACATATTGGACACTTAGACTCTAACCAAGGCGTCCTAAAGTACGCACTGTTCGCTGAAGCCCAACTGCATATTGATGCCACAGGGTCTAGTAGCTAGACCCATAAGCTCCACTTCCACCATTCGAACCCGGCATATCAGCAATCACCGAAATGAGGCTTTCGGCAGTCAAGAAGACCTATAAACTGCTCGCTGAGCAACGCGGAGAAAGAAGACGTGTTGTTTCACGTGAAACGGAATAGGAATATCTACGCTCATCAGGCTCATACCCTTGCCTCAGGACGGTATTGACGCGCCTAATCACAGGCCAGGGAGACACATCTGCCTGCGGGGATTTCTCTGAACCGAAGTGCCCTTTCGGTGTCCTACCCATAACGGATACCGGCCGAACAGGTGACTGCCGGTCGGCATCGGGTTGCCTGCCTGGAACTCCAAAACACCAGGTCAAACATGTTTCACGTGAAACTAATCCCACCTTTAGGAGAGCCGGCCTCGAAAAACTACAGGAAGTCACTAACCTGAAGCGGAGGTGTCTTGAATGCTACCGGTCAACTGGTCGTCGCCGAAGAGGATGACCTCGCTCGACTGTCTACACAAGATCGAGCGAGCTCTTCATCCGAGCCCACAAATATGACCGCCGTCGCCTCATAAACAAGGCAATTCTAATCCCAAAATGCGCGGCGCATCGCGCAGCTGTTTCACGTGAAACGGCAGAACATAAATGATCATCCGCCAAAAGTCGAGAATGCCGAAGTCTGAAGAGTCAAGTCCGCGTGCCCTTAGTCGAAATATCTGTTTAGTGAACCGACGGTACAACCATGAACCGAATAGAAATCTATGGCTCATAGCCAACAGTCAAACATGACGGTTGCCCTATGGGAAGGAGAACTCTGCGAACAATTGACTAGAAGACGTACAAACGCCAAGCCGATTCGGATGAAACTGGGAACGTTTCACGTGAAACCTAACGTCGTCCGCCAAAAGAGACATATTTATAACCATCGATTGTAAATATCAACCGCTTCTCAACACCGCGGTTCCAGCAGAACGCAGCTGCGGTTTGGAGTGTCAGCTACCGTAAAGCACTATGGAAGATCCATGTTGAACCGTCGCGGATCGACGAGACCATCCGCCTACGAGTCCTCGCAAGACAGAAGTGGGGCGGGGAAGTGAACATTCGTCCACCTCACCCGCCCCAAGGAGAGCAGCAAAGAACCAGCTATTCAGCCGGTGATTCCACGCCCAGCAAAGTCAGGATACGATCCAGATCGTCCTGGTTTGCGAACTCAACGCTGAGTTTGCCCTTCTTCTTTCCAACTGTGATGTTCACTTTGGTGTCCAGGCGGTCCCCAAGCCGCTCCGCGACCTCAATGAACTGAGGTGATACTTGTGTCGTTGCACGTGAAACATTCATGGAGTCGCCGCGGTTGAGAAGAACCACAGCCTCCTCGGACGCCCTTACAGACATCCCTTCGGCCACAATGCGTTGCGCCAGAACTTCCATGTGCTCCGGCTCCCGAAGACCCAGGATTGCGCGAGCATGCCCAGCCGAAATGACTCCGGCCGCCACGCGCCGCTGGACAAGAGGTGGCAGGCGAAGCAGACGAAGGGTGTTGGAGATCTGCGGGCGCGATCGCCCAATACGTTCAGACAGCTCCTCCTGCGTACATCCAAAGTCCTCGAGCAGCTGGCCGTAAGCTGCAGCCTCTTCAAGAGGATTCAGCTCTGCACGATGAAGGTTTTCGAGGAGAGCATCTCGCAACAGATCCGTGTCATCAACGTAGCGAATGATCGCCGGAATGGTCGAAAAACCCGCGTCCTTCGTCGCGCGCAGACGTCGTTCGCCCATAATGAGCTCGAAGCGCTCGGCGTCGCCGGGCTTCTGCCGAACAACCACCGGCTGCAGAACGCCGATCTCGCGAATGCTGTGGACAAGTTCACTGAGCTGATCTTCATCAAAGAAGGTACGCGGCTGACGCGGATTAGCATCAATGCGGTCCACTCCGAGCTCGCCGAACTCTGTATCGGGGATCGAATCCACTCCGGCGATGCTACTGTCGTCGCCAGGCGCAGAATCTTCTGCGACTACATCAACATCCGGCTCCGAGGATGAGCTGCCAGACTCAAACCCGGTCGACACTTCATCTGTAGTACCTGATGTTCCGGCCGTGGCGCTTTGTGCCTCGTCAAAGACTTCATGTCCCGACCTGTATACACCGGGATGCATCTCAGAGACATCGTCAGTCTGTACCGACTCAGCGTCTGGACCGCCCCCGACAATGTTTGTGTTAGCTTCCACGTCAGGCTCAGCGGTCTCGTTGACCGGCGCTGCGATGCTGTCGGTGGCGCTATTGTCGGCGACGGCTATGCTATCCCCGGCAGTGGCTGGCGATACGGAGCCAAAATCCGGATCCGTCTTACTCTTGGCTGGTTCCTTAGTCGGAGACGTCTCTACCGGTGCGTCATTCGACGGTTCCGTCGCAGCTTTCTTCGCAGACGGCCTTTCAACCGCCGGTTTAGCGGCACTGGGTTCAACGGCCGTCGATTTTGTGTTCGAGGACTTCGCGGTACTGGCCTTCGCCGAATCCGATTTCGTCGTGCCGGCCGTGTTCGCGCCAGTGGTTTTGGCTCCAGCGGTCTTGGCACCCGTTGTCTTGGAGCTGGCCGTCTTCGCACCTGTGGTTTTGGCACCGGTCGATTTGGCACCTGCGGCGGCCTTTTTCGCCGTGGATTCAGAACCACCTGAATTGACCGCTGCTGATCCCGTGTCCTTCTTGGCCGGAGAGGCCTTAGCAGCCGGCATTTCCTTCTTCGCGGGTTTATCCGTCGACGCGCCTGTGGAGGCCCCAGCCTTAGGCTTACGACGGCGAGAAGACTGCATAGAAGCGGCAGGATCCGTACGAGCAGCTCGAGGCGCCTTTGGCTCCTCTGCACTCTGCTTGGCCTCTTCAGGCTCGCCGCCGGAGAAGAACACGTCGACTGGACGGTCACTCGACGCCGCATCCGGAATCAAAGCGCCTAATCCACGGCCCAGTCCACGCTTCTTGCGTTCAGCCACGATCTACTCCTCGTTGTGCGATTTCTTCGGCGGCTTCCTGATAGGACAAAGCGCCACTGGAATGGGGGTCGTACGAAATCACCGTCTGGCCGTAACTCGGCGCCTCTGAAATGCGCACGGAGCGTGGGATCGAGGATGACAGAACCTGCTCAGGGAAATGAGTGCGAACATCGTCGGCCACCTGTTTGCTGAGGTTGGTTCTCCCGTCATACATCGTCAGAATAATGGTGGAGATCGCCAGCTTCGGATTGAGATGCTTTTGGATGAGCTGAATGTTCTTCAGCAACTGGCTCAATCCCTCAAGCGCGTAGTATTCACACTGGATCGGGATGAGAACCTCTCGGGCAGCGACGAATGCGTTGACTGTCAACAGACCCAGGCTCGGTGGGCAGTCCACAATTACGTAGTCAACCCGATTGCCCGCCGCAGCCTCTTCTTCGAGATAGAGGCCCAACGACCTCTGCAGACGCTGCTCACGAGCGACAAGGGACACCAGCTCGATCTCGGCTCCCGCCAAGTCGATCGTTGCCGGCACGCATTTGAGGCTCTCAAAGTCCGGGCACTGAGCAACAGCATTCCGCATCGGCACGTCATCGATGATCACATCGTAGATGCTGGTGACTTCGGAATAATGGTCAATACCCAGAGCGGTACTTGCATTGCCCTGTGGATCGATATCGATGAGCAGGACGTTGAGGTCTTGATTCGCCAAGGCAGCGGCGATATTCACAGCAGTGGTGGTCTTCCCGACGCCACCCTTCTGGTTGGCGATTGTGAAAATCCGGGTAGAGTCCGGTTGTGGAAAACTCGCCTGGGACAGTCGATCGGCGCGACGGTTATCGCGCGCGATTGCAGCACCTATGGGAGACGACTCGTCCATGATCGGCATTCGGCGCACTCCATCATCCATTGGTTTCACAAAGCTATACTCAGCCTAGACCAAATCTACTTCGTACTATTTCTTGACTATCTCGACGACACGGCTCGGGACTTCAAGGATTCCACCGTCAACGATGTGAATCTGCGGCTGAGACAGTCGGTACCGCTTCAGCAGTTTCTTCGTCTTCGCCAACTCGGCTTCGACCGAAGCACCTTTGAGCGCGAGGATCCGTCCGTCGGGACCCATCACTTCATGAGTCCATTCGATGAGAGTCGTCATCGCTTTGACCGCCCGAGACGTCACAACGGTGAACATCTCTTCATCAACGAGTTCTTCGACGCGAGCTCGGACGATACGAACGTTGTCTAATCCCAGATCGTCGACGACCATCTTCAGCCATTCGACTCGGCGTTCCATCGGTTCGATGAGAACGACCTGTGCTTCGGGGCGCAGCAATGCGATGGGAATACCTGGCAGACCAGCGCCGCTGCCAACATCGCCGACGACATCCCTGTCATCGATGAACTCGGCGACCACTGCACAGTTGAGGATGTGTCTGGTCCACAGTCTGTCGATCTCACGCGGACCGATCAGACCCCATTCGATGCCGGTGGTAGCCAAGTGCTGGGCGTACCGCACTGCCGTTGGGTAGGAGGTACCAAAGAACTCTTCGGTGCCTGCCGGGGGAATTTCGAGCGCGGAAATGTCAGTCATGGACAGGACGAACCAACACGTGCCGGCCGTCACCCTCACCTTCGGACTCCGAAACCAAACCGGCCTGAGCAACCTGATCGTGGATGATCTTGCGTTCAAAGCTATTCATCGGTTTGAACGCGTATTCGTTGCCCGATTCCTTGACGTCCTCGATAGCCTGCTTCGCCTTCCTGATCAGCTCGTCACGACGGCTATTTCGGAATCCGTCGATGTCGAGCATCAGCCAGGAGCGCTGACCTGTGCTCGTCTGGACTGCCAGACGACTGAGCTCCTGCAGAGCACCGAGCGTCTTACCCTCGCCGCCGACCAGCGTGCGCAGGTTAGATTCTTCGTCTTCCTCGCAGACAATCGACAGCTGTGCGCGTCCATCCCCGACATCGATGTCGATGTCGCCATCGATATCAGCGAGGTCCATCAGTTCTTCGAGGTAATCAGCCGCGATCTCGCCCTCTTCTTCGAGGAGCTCGGCTCTTGTCGGCTTCGCAGCTTTTTCGACACCATTGTCGGTGGTGCCAGCGTCGACAGTCTCGTCGACGTTCTCATCAACAGTCGTGTCGACATTCTCTTCAGTCATTTTCTTCCTCAGCGCTTCTTGTTCTTCTTGCGGTTCTTGCTCACTGGTTGCTGCCGCTGACGGCTCTGATTCGTGGCCGGCTCAACTGCGGTCGCGGTTCCGCCCTTGATCTCAGGCTGCGCAACGGGTTTGCCCTTGCGTGCTTTACGCTCCAGCATCTCCTTCTCCGCCTTCGAACCGGGAGCTGGCATATTACGGATGACCACGTGCTGCTGGCACATCGTCCAGGTGTTCGAAACGAGCCAGTAGAAGAGAACGCCGAGTGGGAAATAAAGACCACCGAAACCGAACACAACGGGCATCACATAGAGCAACATCTTCTGTGACTGCATCATCGGATTCGCCATAGCGGTCTCCGACATGTTCTTCGCCATCATCTGCTTCTGCGTGATGAACATCGTCGAAGCCATGATCACAATGAGCACGCCGGTAAGGAGTTTGACTCCGATGCCCGGAGTCTCCAAGAAGGTCGCAGACAGAGAGATTCCGAAGACCGAGGATGCCTCGGCCTGTTGGGCCAGGTTCTGGGTGAAGCCGCCGATGGCCCCGATGGATCCATCGGCCACATTCGGCATGTTGTGAATGACTCGGAAGAGTGAGAAGAAAATCGGCATCTGCACAAGAAGCGGCAGACACGAGGCCCAAGGGCTCGTCTTGTTGTCGCGGAACAGGTTCATCTGCTCTTCGGCCATGGCCTGACGCGAGTACTGGTCTTTCTTGCCCTTGTATTTGGCCTGCAGGCGCTGAATCTGAGGCTGCAGCAGCTGCATCTTCCGCTGCGACTTGATCTGATAGACGAACAGCGGGATCAGGATTGCGCGCATCACAAGAGTGAGCCCCGCAATCGACAGCACCCAAGTCCAACCATTGGCGGCGGGAAGACCGATCGCAGTGAAGACCTCGTGGAAGATCGCGAGGACCCAAGCAACTACCCACTGCAGCGGGTAGAGCAGCTTGTCCATCCAGTCCATTCAGTACTCCTCGTTACAACGATTCTTCACGATCGTTCATTTTGCCATTGTTAACAGGTCTGCGCGACACAGAACCTTTGGTCCTGCTCTCGCGTGCCGGAGGAGTCAGCCTCCGAGCTGCTCGTGATGCACAGATGCACTGGTCATCTGCGGCACACGCAAAGTGTGTTCAGGTGCTCTCATCGTCATTCATCGAATTTGAGCGGGACTGGCGCGCTGAACCGGGAACATGGTCCACCCCACCATGGGAAAAGGGATTGCATCGTAGTATTCGCCACCCAGTTAACACCATTCCCTTGAGAACTCCGTGTATCTCGAAGGCCTCCAGGCCGTACATCGAGCAACTGGGATAGTACCGGCAGACCTGTCCATACAGTGGAGACACGACGACTCGATAGGCTCTGATGAACCATACGAACGGCATGCGCGGTCCGGTTCGGATCACCCACCAGACTGTGGGCCAGAAACCAGCCGGTCTGTGGGGCACCTCCGAGGGGCGCTTCAGATCACGTTCGGCGTCCACGGCTCTCTAGCTTCTTCTGCGCTTTGTCGATCAGCATCGTGACCTCGGACTCCAGCACAGCGAATTCAGCTTCTGCCGCGTGGGGCAATGCTCTGACCACGAACAATGCACTGGAGTCCAGGCTGTCGAGTCGAACCCGCATGATCTCTCGCAGACGACGTTTCACGCGGTTCCGGCTGACGGCGTTTCCGACGGCCTTGGATACGATGAAACCCACGCGCGCAGCGTGGGAATCATCATTGTCTATCAGGCTGTGTGCCATCAAATGGTCCGAGCGCACGCGGACGCCAGCTTTGAAGACCCTTCTGAAGTCGTCTCCGCTGCGGATCCGGTGAGCCGCGGTGATCACACTTATGCCGAAACTTCGGCACGTCCCTTGCGACGACGTGCAGCCAGGATTGAACGGCCGGCACGGGTGCGCATGCGCAGACGGAAGCCGTGCTTCTTGGCGCGCTTGCGGTTATTGGGCTGGAAAGTACGCTTACTCACTTCAAGTCTCCGATTTCTAGGTTGCGGTCGAACGACGTTGCGTTCTCACAAAAAACGGCGGTGCGAGTCTCGACCGCCGAGCACTCCTGTGCATAAGAGCCAAAAGATATTCAAGATAATCGGATGAAGCCCGGTACACAGGACACTCCATCTTAGCCAAGGTCAAAGTTGCTGGTCAAACTCGATAGCAATGTTTCACGTCACTGTTGTGCACTGTTCGCCGCAATTCATCCTCTGCTCATCTGCCGCTGTCCACAAGTAACAGGCGTGTAGTTTTCCACATGGTTATCCACCAATGTGGAGGATTACTGGGATGACTCGTCAGTTCTCCACAAACTGTGGAAAACTATGTGGAAGTCATACACAGGTGTGGAACACGCCCAGAAGAAACTACGAAAACGGAGGAAGATTGACGGTGTCGAATTCCAAAAATGAGCTCATCAGCCAATGGCGGACGGTGGTCTCGACCCTGGATCAGGACCCCAGTCTGACTGCCCATCAGAAGGGCTTCCTCTCACTAGCACTGCCCAAAGCTCTCGTCGACAACGCACTGGTCCTTCTCGCTGTCCGCGATGAGCACACGCGCAGAACCATTGAAACCCGGCTTCTCGGTCCTCTGACCAGGGAGTTCTCCCATGTTCTCGGTTTCGAGGTGACTTTCGGGTTCGTTGTCGATCCGGAACTCGACGTTCCGATCCGGTTCGAAGATCTCATCGGGGAGCCCACCCCGGGCTCACCCATCGAGATCGATCCGGAGACATCCACCTCGGCGATGGGGTCTGCCGGTTCTCCCACTTTTGCACCGGCCGAGGCCCCAGATCCCGAGCCTCAGATCCCTACTCCCCATTACCGCGCACCGCATCCGCAGCCGCAGTCACCCAGGTACGAGGACTCGGGTCCTGCACCAAGCAATGGGGCACCTGTGGAAAGAACGACGCGAGAGATGAAGATCGCCGAGGCGACCGCCGCCCAGTCCACTCCACCGGTAGAGGTCCCCGGGGTCGCCCAGCTCAACCCCAAGTACACCTTCGATACCTTCGTCATCGGCGCCTCCAACCGCTTCGCCCATGCTGCGGCCTTCGCAGTGGCCGAGGCACCGGCCAAGGCATACAACCCACTGTTCATCTACGGCGACTCGGGACTGGGTAAGACCCACCTCCTGCATGCGATCGGCTACTACGCGACACAGCTGTTCCCCGAGATCCGAGTGAAATACGTCTCCAGCGAGGAGTTCGTCAACGACTTCATCAATACGATCGGTTCTTCGAAGACGTCGAACTCTCTGCGTCCTGCGTTCCAGCGTCGTTACCGTGAAGTCGACATCCTGATGATCGATGACATCCAGTTCCTGCAGGGCAAGGATGCAACCGTCGAAGAGTTCTTCCACACATTCAATGCTCTGCACAATGAGGTCAAACAGGTCGTGATCACCTCTGACCAGCCGCCGAAGATGCTCAAGGGCTTCGAAGAGCGGCTGCGCTCACGCTTCGAATGGGGTCTCCTGACGGATGTGCAGCCCCCAGATATGGAGACGCGCTTCGCCATTCTGCGCCGGAAGGCCGCCGGCGAGCATCTTGATGTCCCCAACGACGTGCTCGAATACATCGCATCGCGGATCTCCTCGAATATCCGCGAACTCGAGGGAGCACTCATTCGGGTGACTGCCTTCGCCAACCTCAATGACCAGCAGGTCGACGTCAGTCTGGCTGCGACCGTGCTCAAGGATTTCATCACTCAGGACGACACCCCGGCCATCACCGCTGCCGACATCATGGGTCAGACCGCTGCCTATTTCAGCCTCACTCTCGATGATCTGTGCGGCACCTCCCGATCACGGACTCTGACGACGGCTCGTCAGATCGCCATGTATCTGTGTCGTGAACTCACGGAGCTGTCCCTGCCGAAGATCGGTCAGGCTTTCGGCGGCCGAGATCACACCACGGTGATGCACGCGAACAAGAAGATTCGAACTCAGATGGCCGAACGACGGGCTGTCTACACTCAGGTCACCGAGTTAACAAACCGCATTAAACAGCAACACCGCCTATAGAAAGCGGTATACACATCTGTGGATAACCATGGGGACAAACCACGTAACCTGGGGATAGAATGGTGGATAACTCCACGAGGTGAGTGGACGGCTGTGAACTACATGGATGTGCTTACCCAAGCGCCCACCGAAGCATGTGTGAGCGTGCACAGGGGATCCACACCCTTGGAGGTCGCTCGGTCCTTGATTACTAGGGCGTAGCCGTTGGTTATCCACAAACTCCACAGGTGCTAATACTTCTACTCATTGAATTGAAGTTGTAAGAGGGTGACCGCCACCGACTGCATCGGCTCGGTTGTCGAGCTCTCGACGGAGAGCTCGACACAGACTCTGAGCACTGTGAATTATTCGAACACACGGTTACGGCCGATTCTCGAATGCGAGATCCGGTACGTTCTGCTTCGAGCCCAGCCTGACCACGATCATGATGTTGGCCGTCCAATGCCGGGAAGCTGAGATTTCCGATAGGCTGTGTAAAGTTTTCCGAGCAACGTCAAGCCAGTGTCTTGAGTACGTCGGGTGGCCACCCCGAAGGAGTAAAGTGAACGCCGAAACATCTCCCCTGAAGTTCAAAGTCAACCGCGATGTCCTTGCCGATGCGGTGACTTGGGCTACCAAGACCCTCCCCAGTCGTCCGTCGGCACCTGTCCTCACCGGCATTCTGATCACCGCCGAGGCTGGTGGGACGGTTCGTCTTTCAGTCTTCGACTACGAAGTCTCATCCCGAGTCGAGATCGCAGCTGACGTGGTCACAGCGGGCACCGTTCTCGTCTCCGGTCGACTCCTGGCAGATATCTCCAAAGCTCTTCCCAATCAGGAAGTCACCCTCGAGCAGATCGACTCGAAGGTCGATGTCACCTGCAGCTCGTCGCGGTTCTCACTGATGACGATGCCCGTCGGCGAATACCCATCGTTGCCCCAGGTACCCGATGCTTCGGGAACCGTCTCTGCCGGTGAATTCCAGAACGCGGTCTCACAAGTCACGATCGCGACATCGAAGGATGACACGCTGCCGATCCTGACCAGCGTTCGTGTTGAAATCGAAGGCGAAAAGGTCACACTCCTGGCCACCGACCGCTATCGGCTCGCTGTTCGTGAGTTCACCTGGAACCCAGGTCGTCCAGACGTCTCGGCTGTTGCACTTCTGCGCGGACGTACACTCTCCGATGTCTCGAAATCCCTCGGCGGCGATGTCACCATCGGTCTGAGCAACGATGCGGGCAAGGATCTCATCTCCTTCACCTCGGCGGGCAGAGTCACAACTTCGCTCCTGGTCGAAGGCGAATACCCCAAAGTCCGTTCGCTGTTCCCCGATTCGGTGCCGATCCACGCGATCGTCGAAACGGGTGTTCTGCGGGAGGCCGTCCGTCGTGTGTCTCTCGTCGCCGAGCGAAACACTCCGCTGCGCTTCGAAGTCAGCGACGGAATGCTCACGCTCCATGCCGGGACCGGCGACGATGCTCAAGCTTCGGAAGCCGTCGAAGCCGTGCTGCAGGGCGATCCGATCACCGTCGGCTTCAACCCGCACTACATCGCCGAGGGTCTAGCCGCCATCGAAAGCCCGTACGTGAACTTCTCGTTCACGCAGCCGATGAAGCCCGTCATCATCTCGGGACAGAGGGAACTGGAAGCTCCGGCCGACGAGTCGTATCGATACTTGCTCATGCCAACGCGTATCTGAATGTGGATATCCCGACTTTCGCTGCGTAACTACCGGTCCTACCCCGAGCTCGATCTCGAATTCGAGCCCGGGGTCACCACATTTGTGGCCGACAATGGAACCGGCAAGACCAATATCGTCGAAGCCATCGGGTATTTGGCCCATCTGCGCTCTCATCGGGTCGCCTTCGATGCGCCGCTGGTCAACGAGTCCGCGCACACGGCAACCGTGTCAGCGCTCGTCAACCGCGATCAGCGGCATGCCACGGTTGAAGTCTCGATCCAGTCCAAGGGTGCCAACCGGGCACGGGTCAACCGTTCTCCGGTGAAGATGAAGGAGATACTCGGTCTCGTCTCCTGCGTTGTCTTCGCACCAGAAGACCTCAGCCTTGTCCGAGGTGAACCAGCGGAACGACGCTCGTGGATCGACACGCTGGTCGTGTCCCGTAATCCTCGCTACTCCTCGGTGATCACGGACTTCGAACGGGCGCTCAAGCAACGCAACGCACTGCTCAAACGTCTGCGCGAAGACCGTGACCCTGGCCTTGAGGCCACATTGGATATCTGGAATATGGCCTATGCAGACTCCGCCGCGGAGCTGGTCTACGGCAGGCAGCGTATTCTCGCCGACATCGTCGAGCCGCTGCAGGAGAACTTCGCCTATATCGCCGCCGATGCTCGTCTGGAGCGTCAGGGCATCAAGGCTCGCTACGAATCACGCATCGACTATTCGCAGGCAGAATCTGCGGCCGAGTATCGGGAACTGCTGCTGGCCGCCCTTGAACGCCGGCGTACCACTGAGATCGAACGGGGTGTGACCCTGCACGGTCCGGGTCGTGATGATCTGGCGCTGACGATCGGTGATCATCCGGCGAAGGGCTATGCCTCCCACGGCGAGACCTGGTCATTGGCGCTGGCAATGCAGCTGGCCGGATGGGATCTGCTGAGCTCGGACGCTGGGTCGAGTGCCGAACAACCCGTTCTCGTCCTCGACGATGTCTTCGCCGAACTCGACACCGGACGTCGGAACCGACTGGCCTTACGTATCACCGCGGCTGAACAGGTATTCATCACCGCAGCCGTCGATGGAGATCTGCCCGCAGACCTAGAAGGCCGAAGGATCAGCCAGGAACGGCTGCTCCCATGAGCGGGATCCAGAAGGACACCTCAACTCCGGTCGCGGCACTCGAAGCTCTCGACCGGGTGCGTCGGATGGAAGCGACCGAGGCCAAGTTCGTTCGCAGTCGACGCCGGTCACGACTGCGAGGAGAGGCCATCTACTCTTCGGCAGGCAAAGACAAACGTGACCCGGCAGCCATCTCATCGGCCCTCGGAAAGCTGATCTCTGCCCGAGGTTGGTCCTCTTCGATCGACATCGGCAAGGTCCTGGGCCGGTGGCCGGATCTGGTGGGTGAACAGGTGGCGATGCACTGCAAGCCGGTCGACTTCTCTCCTCCGCTGCTGATCATTGCAGCGGACTCGACGACCTGGGCGACCCAGCTGCGAGTCCTCAAACCGACGATCCTCCGAGCATTGGAGGCAGGCCTCGGATCCCAGACGATCACGGAGATCGAGATCCGCGGGCCATGCGGCCGCAGTTTCAAAAAGGGGCGGCGCAGTGTGTCCGGGCGGGGACCACGCGACACCTTCGGCTGAGGTTCAGCAGACGAAGTCTCGAGCCGGAACCGCGACGAGTGCGCAAAACGATAGAGGGCCTTAAACGGCGATAGCCGGTCCCGTTCGTGTCCGGGGGTACATCCGAGGCATGCGAAATCCGGAAATGCACCTTAATGGGCCGCTTACGGGCATTTCTGGTCGCGGCGCGGTAGAATAGGTAGCTGTTAGCGCCCACCCTTACAAGGAGTCATATGACGACCGAGGATCTATCCCATTACGATGCCGGGGATATTACGGTACTCGAGGGTCTCGAAGCAGTTCGCAAACGACCTGGCATGTATATCGGTTCGACCTCGGAACGCGGTCTTCACCACCTCGTTCAGGAAATCGTCGACAACTCCGTCGATGAGGCGATGGCCGGATACTGCTCTCATATCGAGGTCACGATCCTCGCCAACGGTGGCGTGCGCGTCGTCGATGACGGTCGCGGAATGCCGGTGGCTATGCACCCCACAGAGGGCAAGCCCACCGTCGAGGTGATCCTGACTATCCTGCACGCCGGCGGTAAGTTCGGCGGAGGCGGCTATGCCGTAGCCGGCGGTCTGCACGGTGTGGGCTCAACAGTGGTCAATGCGCTGTCCGAGCGTCTCGAGGTCGAGGTCCGACGCGATGGCTACGTCTGGAACATGAGCTTCGAGAAGGGTGTGCCCACGGGCGAACTCACTCGTGGCGAAGAGACTTCCGAGACTGGCACGATGGTGACCTTCTGGCCGGATTCGTCGATCTTCGAGACCACCGACTTCTCGTATGAGTACCTGCGTGCGCGCTTCCAGCAGATGGCGTTTCTCAACAAGGGCATGAAGATCAGCCTGACTGACGAACGGCATGCCCAGGTCGATGACGACAACGTCCAGATTGATGAAGACGAAGAGGCAGAGGCCAAACCACGTGAGGCCACCTACCACTATGAACACGGGCTGCTCGACTATGTGCAGTATCTGAATTCGACGAAGAAGGCCGATCTCATCCATCCGGATGTCATCGTCTTCGAGTCCGAAGAAGCCGAGGAGACGCTCTCCCTCGAGATCGCCATGCAGTGGACGAGCTCCTACAGCGAGTCGGTCCACACCTACGCCAATGTGATCAACACCCATGAGGGTGGCACCCACGAGGAAGGCTTCCGCACGGCACTGACCTCGCTGATCAACAACTATGCTCGCGAACAGAAACTCCTGCGGGAGAAGGATGCGAACCTTACTGGTGATGACATCCGTGAGGGATTGACCGCAGTCATCTCGGTCAAGCTCGGCGATCCGCAGTTCGAGGGCCAGACGAAGACGAAACTGGGCAACTCAGAAGTCAAGGGCTTCGTTCAGCGCGTTGTCCGCGATGAACTCGGGCACTGGATGGAATCCAACCCGGCTCAGGCCAAGGATGTTGTTCGCAAGGGACTTCAGGCCTCTCAGGCGAGGCTGGCTGCACGCAAGGCGCGCGAAGCCACTCGGCGCAAGGGACTGCTCGAATCATCGGGGATGCCCGGCAAGCTCAAGGACTGCCAGTCTAAGGATCCGACGATCTCCGAAGTGTTCATCGTCGAGGGTGACTCTGCAGGCGGTTCTGCAACACAGGGTCGCAATCCCAATACTCAGGCGATTCTTCCCCTGCGCGGCAAGATCCTCAACGTGGAGAAAGCTCGACTCGATCGGGCTCTGGGCAACAATGAGGTCCAGGCCATGATCACTGCTTTCGGCACTGGAATCGGCGAAGAGTTCGATCTTGACAAGCTGCGTTACCACAAGATTGTGCTCATGGCCGATGCTGACGTCGATGGTCAGCACATCACGACGCTGCTGTTGACCCTGATCTTCCGCTATATGAAGCCGCTCATCGAGCACGGCTACGTCTACCTTGCGACTCCTCCGCTGTACCGGCTCAAGTGGTCGAATGCCGCTCACCAGTTCGCCTATACCGACAAGGAACGCGATGGGCTGCTCGAAAACGGTCGAGCAGCAGGCAAACGTCTGCCCAAGGACATGGCGATTCAGCGCTACAAGGGTCTGGGTGAGATGAACTATTCGGAGCTGTGGGAGACCACGATGGATCCTGATCACCGGCTGCTCAAGCAGGTGTCGCTCGACGATGCGATCGTTGCCGACGAGATCTTCACGGTGCTCATGGGCGATGACGTGGATTCGCGCCGACGCTTCATCCAAGAGAATGCGAAAGACGTTCGCTTCCTCGATATCTGATCCGCGCCGTCGGCTCCCGTCAGTGGACGAGAGCCGTCGGCGACACAGACTTTCACGTACTCAATCACCGGCCTGCTGAGCGGGTTAAGACACAAGGGAAGAGCCCACATTGGCTGACGAAAACGATATCGGAACCGAAATCAACCGTGTCGAACAGGTTGATCTCAATCTCGAGATGCAGAGGTCGTACCTCGATTATGCGATGAGTGTGATCGTCGGACGTGCTCTGCCCGACGTCCGTGACGGTCTCAAGCCCGTTCACCGGCGTGTGCTGTATGCGATGTTCGACGGCGGTTACCGTCCGGATCGCAACTTCTCGAAGTGCTCACGCGTCGTCGGTGATGTCATGGGCCAGTACCACCCCCACGGCGATACGGCGATCTACGACGCCATGGTTCGCCTGGTGCAGCCATGGACGATGCGCTACCCGCTCGTCGCTGGTCAGGGCAACTTCGGCTCGCCCGGTGACGATGGCGCGGCTGCGCCCCGTTATACCGAGTGCAAGATGGCTCCCTTGGCCCTGGAGATGGTCCGGGACATCGAAGAGGGCACCGTCGACTTCCAAGACAACTACGACGGTCGCAACCAGGAACCGACGGTCCTGCCCTCGCGGTTCCCGAACCTGCTGGTCAACGGCTCCTCCGGCATTGCTGTGGGCATGGCGACCAACATTCCTCCGCACAACCTCCGTGAGGTCGCCGCCGGCGCGCAGTGGCTGCTCACACATCCCGAAGCCAGCAAGGAAGATGCCCTCGAGGCTCTGCTCGGCATCGTCAAGGGCCCCGACTTCCCGATGGCCGCGACGATCCTGGGCCGCAAGGGCATCGAGGACATGTACCGCACAGGCCGCGGCTCGATCACACAACGCGCCGTTGTTGAGGTCGAGGAGATCCAGGGACGCACCTGCTTGGTAGTCACGGAACTGCCGCATATGGTCAACCCTGACACCCTGGCCGCGAAGATCGCCTCCTACGTCAAGGACGGCAAGGTAGCCGGAATTGCGGACCTCCGCGACGAGTCTTCGGGACGCACCGGTCAGCGCCTGGTCATCGTGCTCAAGCGCGATGCGGTGGCCAAGGTTGTGCTCAACAACCTCTACAAGCACACCTCGCTGCAGGAGAATTTCTCCGCGAACATGCTGGCGATCGTCGACAGTGTGCCGCGCACCCTCAGCCTGGACTCGTTCCTGCGTCTGTGGGTCAAGCACCAGATCGAAGTCATCGTCCGTCGCACCGAGTTCCGGCTGCGTAAGGCCGAGGAACGCGCACACATTCTGCGTGGCTACCTCAAGGCACTCGATGCCCTCGATGAGGTCATCGCTCTGATCCGTCGTTCGCCTTCATCGGATGAAGCTCGTACCGGTCTGATGGAACTGCTCGAGGTCGATGAGATCCAGGCCAACGCCATTCTCGATCTGCAGCTGCGTCGCCTGGCCGCACTGGAACGTCTGAAGATCCAGGAAGAAGCCGAGAAGATCGAGCAGCAGATCGCCGAGTACAAATACATCCTCGCGACTCCCGCTCGTCAGCGCGAGATCGTGTCGGAAGAACTCGACGATATCGTCGATCGCTACGGTGACGACCGTCGGACCAAGATCCTGGCCGGATTCGACGGCGATGTGTCGATGGAAGACCTTATTCCGGAGGAAGAGGTCGTCGTCACCATCACCCGCGGCGGCTATGCCAAGCGCACCCAGAACCACCTGTACCGGGCCCAGCACCGCGGTGGCAAGGGGATCAAGGGCGCGAACCTGCGCGGCGATGACGTGGTCGAACAGTTCTTCGTCACCTCCACACACAACTGGCTGCTGTTCTTCACAAACACCGGTCGTGTCTACCGTGCGAAGGCCTACGAACTCCCCGAAGGTTCACGCGACGCCAAGGGCCAGCACGTGGCAAACCTGCTCGCTCTGCAGCCGGGCGAGACGATCGCCAAGGTGCTCTCGATCAGGGACTACGAAGAAGCTGAGTTCCTCATTCTGGCAACACAGTCCGGTGTGGTGAAGAAGACCCGTCTGAGCGAATACGACTCGAACCGCACGGGCGGCGTCATTGCAATCAACCTGCGCGAGTACAAGGGACAGCCGGATGAACTGGTCTCGGCACGGATCGTCAGCGCCGAGGACCACCTCCTGATGATCTCCCGCAAGGGAATGTCGATCCGTTTCGCAGCCGACGACGACTCGATTCGTCCCCTGGGCCGAGTCACCGGTGGCGTCACCGGCATGAAGTTCAAGGACGATGACGAGCTGCTGACCATGGATGTCATCCAGCCCGACACCTTCGTCTTCGTCGTGACAGAGGGCGGCTATGCGAAGCGAACTCCAGTCGACGAATACCGTCTGCAGGGCCGTGGCGGCCTGGGCATCCGGGTTGCCAAAATCACCGAACAGCGCGGAGACTTGGTGGGCGGACTGATCGTCGACGAGGGTGAAGAAGTCCTCGTCGTCATGGAACGCGGTAAGATCGTACGGTCGAATATCGATGAAGTTCCGGCTAAGGGACGCAACACGATGGGTGTGGTGTTCGCGAAACCGGGCAAAAATGATCGTATTATCGCTGTAACGCGTGGACCCGAGACCGTGGTCGAAGAAATTGACGAAGAAGCTGAGGAAACTGAGGGCGAAGACGTAGAGCCTCAGACCGGCAGCGAGGATGTGGAAGAGTGAGCGACAACAAACAGCCAGGCTCAGGCAAGATCATACGCACGTCCAGTGGTTCCACCCGCTTGACAGCAGGATCGTCGAAGAACGGGGAGAAGGCCGACTCTTCGGCCGCCGGCGGCAGTTCGACAGGTTCTGGCAACGCGGGCAACTCATCCGATAAGACCCGGGTGGTCGCTCCTCCTGCTCCCAAAGCCTCACCCAAGCCCAACCGAGCTCCTTCGGCGGGGCAATCCCCAGCCGGGCAGTCGACGGCTGCTGGAACCGCCACAGGCGGCTCCGCGCCCTCGAGCCAGGCGACAGGCTCACAGAAGCCTTCGTCAGGAACTGGCCAGACCACCTCGGCGAGGGAATCGGCAGCCAACACCATTCGCGCCAGCTCCGGCAGCGTGAAAATGGGTGTCAAGAACATGGTCGACAGCGGCAAGGGCAACAAAAAGAAGAAGGGCCCGCGCACCGTTCGCCTCACCGTCTCAGCGGTGGACCCATGGTCAGTCATGAAGATGTCGTTCCTCATGTCAGTGGCCATCGGCATCGCCACGATCGTGGCATTCATCGTCCTCTGGGTGGTCCTCCAGGCCACAGGCGTCATGAGCGGTCTGGAATCGACCATGACCGAAGTCGCGGGCGCGGAATCGGCTGAGAAGATCATCGGGATCTTCGGATTCGGCCGCGTCGTGGCGGCTGGCTTCATCATCGCGGTCATCAACATCGTCCTGATGACTGCCCTATCCACCTTGGCTGCGTTCATCTACAACATCGGATCTCTCATCGCAGGTGGCTTCCACCTGACGCTGACCGACGACTGAGACCTGCAGCAGCCTGGTACGGCTCTCAGCTGCTCCACCCTGCTCCCAGAACCTGAGGGCGGCTCCGGGTCCCTACACGGGGATTCTGAGCTGCCCTCAGGCGTTCTAAGGGTCGATCTCAGAGTATGATGAGATCATGTGAGGCGAGTCACTGTCAGCCGATTTGTGTTGGAATGACCCGTTGGGTATCGTTTTACTTCGGGTTCACCCCCTGAAAAGGGCCTATAGCTCAGGCGGTTAGAGCGCTTCGCTGATAACGAAGAGGTCCCTGGTTCAAGTCCAGGTAGGCCCACATCCTTTCGAGGAGGATCATGAAGAAATGGATTCTCAGTGGTCTCACACTTGTGGGACTCGGAGTTTTCTTCCGGTGGCGGCACGGCAATCAGAGTGCCCAAGCCGAATGGTCCGAACACACCGACTCGGTGTGAAGGTGAATCCCTTCTGGGGGTATGGCGCAATTGGTAGCGCACCTGCTTTGCAAGCAGGGGGTTAGGGGTTCGAGTCCCCTTACCTCCACCAGAAACACGAAGGCTCCGAATCGTATTGGTTCGGAGCCTTCGTATTCCTTCGCAGTGAGGATGCCGCATCAGCCGTCTGCGGTGGTCTCACTCCCGGACGGTGAGGGTGAGCGATCAGACTGTAGAAGGATGCCATTTCTATTGTGTCCTCCGGCCGGGACCGCCGAGTTCGATCCGACCATTTGCCCAGAGCAGCGACAACCAAGGGTCCACGCCGTGGTCGATCGCAGGAACCAAGCGCTCGAGTACTTTGGCAGCGAGCTTCGGATCCGATCGACAGTCCAGCCCAGATCATCTGGGGGTGTCCCAAGTGTGGACCAGCATCTCATCTCACGCCAATGCGGCGAAACCACTGGGATCAGGCGAACCGGGAGACATGACGGTTGGATCCAGCCATGCGAGTAGGGTTTTCCCGATATTCTCATGATCACGGAATAAGCTGATGTCGATTGCCGTTGTCCCCTTTGTCTGCACACAGAATCGGCTGCTGTGAGCAGGTTCCCGCCCAGTCCGGGCGATAACAGACCTTTTTCGATCGGAGCATCTCTTTGTCCAGCGACATCTCCCCCTCTCGTTCCCACGACCCGCGGGCTGACTCCATCGATCCAGCCGGGATGCGGGTGATCTGGCTGCTTCTGGTGGCCGCGTTCGTCGCGATCCTCAATGAAACGACGATGGCCATCGCGATCCCAGAGCTCAATGCTTCGCTGGGGATCCCACCGGAACTCGGTCAGTGGCTGACCAGCGCGTTCATGTTGACCATGGCCGTCGTCATTCCCACGACGGGCTTCCTTCTGCAGCGTTTCAGCACCCGCCATATCTTCCTGGCGGCAATGATCCTTTTCTCCGCCGGCACACTGATCTGTCTCGTGGCTCCAGGGTTCCCCGTCCTGCTCGTCGGGCGCGTTGTCCAGGCTGCCGGCACCGGCATCATGATGCCGTTGCTGATGACGACCATCATGAATGTCGTTCCTCCTCACTCGCGGGGTCGGATGATGGGTCGGGTCGGCCTGGTCATCTCGCTTGCCCCTGCAATCGGTCCGACGATGTCGGGCATCGTGCTCGACTCCCTGGGGTGGCGCTGGCTCTTCGCCATCGTCCTTCCGATCGCACTCATCGCCCTTGGCCTCGGCGCCAAGTGGATGACCAACCTGGGTGAGAGCACCCATGCTCCGATCGACTATGTCTCCGTCGTGCTCTCGGTCTTCGCCTTCGGTGGCATCGTCTTCGGCCTCAGCCAGTTCGGCGGCGGCCATAGCGGCGAAGGTGGAGGCGGCTCCACCACCGGCTTCGCTTGGACGGCGATCGCAGCCGGACTCGTCTTCCTGGGTCTCTTCGCCTGGCGACAGCTGATGCTGCAGAAGGAGGACCGGGCGCTGCTCGATCTGCGTGTGTTCACCGCGAAGAACTATGTCATCGCCGTCATCATCATGGCCGTCGTCTCGCTGGCCATGTTCGGCACTTTCTCCCTGCTTCCGCTCTACCTGCAGAACGTCGCCGGCCTCAACGCCACCCAGTCAGGTCTCGTCCTTCTGCCCGGATCGATCCTCATGGGCGTCCTCGCTCCCGTCATGGGACGAATCTACGACGCACGCGGCCCCAGAACCCTGCTGATTCCAGGATCGATCATGATCGCTGGGGCGATGTTCTCCTACGCCATGGTCGGCATCGGCACGCCCACGTGGGTCCTCGTCGTCATCCAAACTGTTATGTCACTTGGACTGGCCGCTTCGTTCACACCCCTGTTCTCCGCCTCACTGGGATCACTTGAACGGAAACTGTACTCACACGGATCCGCGGCGCTCAACACCATGCAGCAGGTGGCCGGAGCGGCTGGAACCGCGCTTCTCATCTCCATCTACTCCTCCGCCCTGCATTCGGGTGAGGCCGCCGGACGCACCGTCGCGGAGTCCGGTGCCCCGGGAGCGCACAATGCGTTCCTGCTGGCCTCAGTCATCGCCCTGGTGCCCGTGATCCTTTCCTTCTTCATCAAGAAGCCCGAAGACCAGGAGGATGCCCCCGCCGAGGCGGCCCCCTTGGCCCCGGAGACACCTGCCACCTGATCTGAGGACATCCCATTCCGGGACCACACCATGCTTTGGTGTGGCCCCGGACGTGCATCGGGCCGGTCTCAGACCGATTGAGCGCTCGGGGAGGAAGAGTTCGCCGACGCATCATCCTCAATGTCGTGCGCCGCTTGTTCCGTTCCTCCCGGTGTCTTCGAGGTCCTTCGCAGCTCTCCACCGCGTGCGAAGCCGGCGATGAGAAAGACGATGAGACCTGCAACCGTGACCAACGAGCCGGCCCACAGCGGAGACGAATAGCCGAGACCGGACGCAATGGTGAGGCCACCGATCCAGGCACCGACGGCATTTCCCACGTTGAAGGCGGCGATGTTCGTTCCCGACCCCAGGGTTTGCGCCTCCTTCGAGTGGATCATGATGCGCATCTGCAGCGCAGGCACGGCGGCGAAGCCGAAGCCGCCCATGAAGAACAGGGCGATGATGGTCCCGATCTGATTGCCGGCGACCCGGGAGAAGACGGCCAGAATGATGACGAGCCCGATGAGCAGGACCAGCAGCGTCATCCCGATGTTCTTATCCGCAGAACGCCCGCCGAGGAAGTTTCCGATGAACAGTCCCACTCCGAAGAGCGCCAGCAGCCACGGCACGGTCGAGCTGGCGAATCCGGACACGCCGGTGAGGGTGAAGGCCATATAGCTGAATGCTCCGAACATCCCGCCGTAGCCCAGGATCGTGATGAGGATCGAAGCCCAGACCTGCCCGGATGCGAAGATGCGGAATTCCCCGAGGATGCTGCCGGTCTTCTGCACCTGTGCAGCTGAGGCGGGGATGACCACGATGATGCCGATGAGTGCGACGACACCGATGATGCTGATCGCCCAGAAGGTCGACCTCCAACCGGTGGCTTGACCCAAGAACGTTCCCAGCGGCACACCGAGAACGTTCGCACTGGTCAGGCCCGCGAACATCATCGAGATGGCCGCGGCCTGACGGTTGGGAGCGACGAGACCCGCGGCAACGACCGAGCCGATGCCGAAGAAGGCTCCATGGCAGAGGGCTGCGATGATGCGGCCGAGCATCATGAGTTCGTAGCTCGGTGCGAGCGCCGAGAGGACGTTGCCGATGATGAAGAGGACCATGAGGCCGATGAGTGCGCTTTTACGGTTGAGCCTTGTCACGGCGACCGTGAGCACGATCGCTCCGACCGCCACTGCAAGCGCATAACCGGAGATGAGGTAGCCTGCAACGGTTTCGGTGACGCCGAAGTCGGCAGACACCTCGGGCAGCAGACCCATGATGACGAACTCTGTGAGTCCGATTCCGAACCCGCCGATGGCGAGTGCGAGCAATGCGAGTGGCATGGTGGTGACCTTCCAGAAATGTGTACCGTCGGTGCGATAGTTCAGTGCGCGTGCAATAGGCCGCGCGAGCATGGCCTATCGGTAGTGGAATTCACTGTCCTCGACGCACTCAGTCGCCAGGACGGATGGCATATGCGCATGCGCCAGCTGGCCCGAGCCGCGGCTCTGTCGAGCAGCGCGACGACGCGTTTGGTGACCCGCCTTGAGAATCGAGACCTGCTCACCAGGGTCCTCTGCGATGATGACCGCCGCGGGATCTACACAGAGTTGACCGCCGCGGGACGGACGCTGTTGGACGCAGCGAGGCCAACCCATGATGAGGTGTTGGAAGCCGCGCTGACTGAAGCCAGGCAGATGCCTGAGCTGGCGCCACTTGTCGCTGCCGTCTACGCCGAGCAGGTCGCGGTCTGAATTCAGGGTGCTGGTCGGTCCCCTCTGGAGCAGTCGGCGGTAGCCCGTGGCTTCGGCAGCATGCGCTGTTCCATCGACCCTCATTGAGCCACAAGCTCCTCATGCGTGAGCTTGACGGGTCCCGGATGGTGCACGGCACATCGTGTCCCTGGCTGCGTGGGTCGGTCTCCTCGCTTCGTTCCTGCTGACCCTGCTGGATTCACCTGTCGAGCTATGGGACTCGATGCTGGCGATCAGCCAGGTCTGGCATATTCCGAATGTCACCGATTCGGGAGTGGACTGGTGGGGACTCGTCTACTGTTTTCGAGGAGCGTAGGATGCTACCCACGATGAGAGGAAGTACTCAGAGCTGAGGAAGTGCTCATGACAGTTGAGATCCGACCCGCCGGAATCGAACGCTTCAATGATGTAGAGACGATGCTCGGGCCCAAGCGCAGCCCCAATGCCATTGCCTGCTGGTGCCTGACCTATCGCTTGGGCAGCAGAGAAGCTGCGAAGCTCGATGCTGTGCAGAGGCGGCAAACGGTTCGAGAACTCTGCACCCAGGAGCACCCACCAGGAATCCTGGCGTACTGTGACGGGGAAGTCGTCGGTTGGGCGTCGGTGGCTCCACGATCGCAGGTCGTGGAGCTCGCGGATGCGGAAACGTACCCCCACCTCGGCGAGGTGGAGCCGTGGTCGATCTTCTGCCTGCGCACTCGTGGTGGGAAACGTCGACGTGGAATCGGACAGTATGTTCTCCGAGGCGCAATCGATTTTGCCTGGGACAACGGCGCCGAGGTGATCGAAGCTTATCCTCTTGACACGACCGAGAAGATGGCGCCGATCTTCACCTACCCGGGCCTGCGGTCGATGTTCGAGAAGGAAGGATTTATGAAGGTCGCTGACACCGTGTCCGAGGTGGGAGGCTCGAATCGTGTGGTGATGCAGTTGGACAGGTCGTCATAGACCGCTCCGATTGCATCGGCCCTCCTCATGCGGGTAATATCGGCCTGTACTCCAGGGGGTATGGCGCAATTGGTAGCGCACCTGCTTTGCAAGCAGGGGGTTAGGGGTTCGAGTCCCCTTACCTCCACGTAAGTTGAGAAATTCGAAACCTGCCCCGCCTGATGGCGGGGCAGGTTCGCGTCCGGGTCCGGTTGGGGCGTCTCGCCCCGGTGCTCCTGAGCGAGGACAGCGGCAGCCGGCTCGGCTGGTAGGAACGTGACGTGTTCGTCCTCGTCGATGATGATCCGCTTGAACAGCGCGCGGTTGAGGATGCGGCGTTCAGCAGGTTCGCACTTGCTGTAGAGGTCCCCGAGGTCGGTGAGGACACCGAGGATCTGATCGAGTCCCTCGTGAGCGTTGTGGTAGGTGGTCGCGAGACTGTCGAGGCGGTTGGTGATCGCGTCCAGGCTGGTGCGGATGCGGTCCTGTTCGCTCTTGAGCAGGTCGAGCGGGATGGCGTCGGCGTAGTGGGCCTGGACGAGCTTGAGGCGTTCGGCTTCGAGCTTGTCGCGCTGGGCGGTCAGCACGGCGCGTTCATCGTCGCTGGAGGCTTCGAGCTGGGCGAACACCTGATGCAGGACCTGGCTGACGTGCTCGGCTTCCTCATTGGTGAGCCCGTTGGTGCCGTAGTCGCGTTCGATGCGGTCCTCGATCCGTTCGGCGAGGATCGCCGAGCGGGTGCAGCCGTTCTTCTTGCGTCGCCCTGAGCAGGTGAAGTACTCGTAGCGATCACCCTGCTTGTCACGGGGCCGTTCGATCATGAGCTTGGCGCCGCACGAGCAGCACACGGTCCCCTTGAGGTAGTGGTCGTATTTCTGGGGCCGCTCACCGACGGCGTTCTTCGCATCGAGCTGCGTCCGGACGCGCAGCCAGGTGTCTGTGTCGACCAGCGGGCTGTGGGCGCCGTCGTAGGTGACGCCGCGGAAGGTGACGGTGCCCTGGTAGTAGGGGTTGGTCAGGACCTTGTGCAGCCCCGTGGTGGTGACCGGCTTCGCCGGCTGGGAGGGCGTGGACCGGGTTGTCAGGCCACGGGTCTTCAACTCACGTGCGAGCGAGGACAGGGACCAGTCGCCGGTGGCGTAGGCGGTGAACGCGAACCGGATCAGGTCGGCGCGGTCGGGGTCCAATTCGATATCGCGGGCCTCTCGGCCCTTGGCGTCGGTGGTGCGCACGTTCAGGTAGCCCAACGGCGCTTTGGTCGGGGTGCCGCCGATTGAGGCCTTCTGCGTCATCCCTTTGAGGACTTCCTGGGCCAGGTTGAGGGAGTAGAACTCGGCCATCGACGCGAGGATGCCGTGCATGAGCATGCCGGAGGGGGACTCGTCGATGTTCTCCGTGACAGAGACCAGGGTGATGTTGGCCCCGCGCAGGGTGGAGTGGATGATCGCGTCATCGAGCCGGTTGCGAGCGAGTCGGTCGACCTTGTTGATGATGCAGTACCGCACCGGGTTGGCTGCGATGTAGTCGAGCATCTCCTGCAAGGCGCGGCGGCGGGCGGTCTTGGCGGACTCGCCGGGCTCGATGAACTCCTTGACGATGACCGCGCCGAGCTGTTCGGCCTTGCGCTGGGCGGCTTCTCGCTGGGCGGGGATGGACAGACCTTCTTCGAGGCCGTTGCGGGTGGCCTGGTCCTTGGTGGAGACCCGCAGGTAGGTGATCGCCGGTACCAGCCCGTCAGGTTTTTCCTCACCGGTCACGGCTATCTGGCGTCGTTTGTCAGTTGCCAGGGCGCGGAGTGCTGCGAGGTCGATGCCGGAGGGAAGGTCGAGGAACGTCATGGTGTGACTGCCTTTCAGGTGCCCAACTGTGGGTTGGGTGTCTGGGGCGCCGGATGGCGGTCACGTCAGGATTCGAAAAGAACACCCCTGAAGGGGGTTTAGGGTCTGTGCCAGCGACGCCGTGGTCGTCGTGTTGGCCTCTGATTCTACCGTCCGGGTGTGAGCAGTTGTCGGAGGTGCTTGCCTGCTTGGGCGGTGGCGTCGTCGTCGGATGCTCGCAGGGCGAGGCGGATGAGGACTTCGGCGACCTTCTCAGCGTCGATCTCCTCGCGCCGGTCGAATCGAACGCGGACCGGCCGGTCCGCGTCGGCCCGGTCGGTCTTGTGCGAATAAGAGCGAACCATCAGCGCTTGCCTTGCTCACGTTGGTCACCGGCGCGATGGTCGAACAGTTCACCGGTGGCGTCGTCGATGGTGGCGAAGAACGCGTCCTCGGCGGCTTGCCGTTGTCGGACCTGCTCGCGGACGAAGTCGACGAACTCATCGTCACGGTCAGCGATCACGTTGTCCTCCACCGGTGGTGCGGGCATTTCGCCGGGCCAGGTGGTCTGCCGGGTGGGGCGGTCTCGGTCGAGGCGGGTGCCGGAAGCAGCGATCCAGTCGCGCAGTCGCACCCTGGCGTCGGCGAAGTCGCGGTGCCAGCCGATGGGTGCGGAGCCGTTCTGTTCAGCGTCGTAGGCGCATAGCCAGTGCAGGTGCAGGGCAGATAGCTCCCAGACCAGTTCGGGGTGGTGGTGCCAGAACGGTGGGATCACGGCGGCGGGGAGCCCGTAGGTGTGGCGGAGCCAGTCGATCCACCGGTTCAGTTCCAGCCATTCTTGCTCCAGGTCGTGGGCTGAGAGCAGGTTCCAGTTCACCGGGTGCGGCGGTCCGCCCACCGACTCATTGGCCATCTCATCGCCGAAGTCGTCGTCCAGGTCGTCATCGAGGTCGCTCTCGTCGGGCTCCGGGGGCGGCATGTGGTCGCTCATGATGCTGTTCCTCCCGGTTCAGCGGCCCAGCACCGGAGCATCGGCAGCCGGCCGGGTTTGAGGCGGGTTGAACGCTCGATTGTGCTCACGGGTCGCGCTCTCGCGCTCTGCGGCTACACCGGTCCGGCGGGGTGTGCGGTCCACCTCGTAGCGGGTCCGGGCGGTATCGTGGCCGATCTTCTTGGCCACGAACTCCTCGCCCTCGATTTGTTGCCCGTCGCGGGTGTAGGAGTACTCGTGCGCGTAGCCTTCGGCGACGAAGTTGTCGCCTTTGGCGAACCGCTCGTAGGCGCGTTCGGCGGTGGCCCGGTACAGCACGAGGTTGCCGAAGCTCGGCTCTCGCTTCGTGAAGGACCCGTCCGGGTCCTTGCGGTAGTTCTCCTGCCCGAACCGGGCATAGAACCTTGCGTCACCGTTCTCCGTGGTGGTGAGCTGCGGATCGGTGGCGATGAACCCCGAGATGGACTGCTGCGTGCGGATAGCCATCGGACTTTCTCCTGACGATCAGTCGCGACCACCAGGACGTGGTCGCTGTGTCAGTCAGGTGCACGCCCCTACCCATGCAGGGCTCAGGACTGCGCGGGGTGGCGCAGCAGCGCTTCGATCTCTGCCCGGTCGGTCTTCAACTTGGCGGCGTCGGGCCGGGCCGGCCAGGCACGTAGGTCGGTGACGATGGGCGGTGCCGACCGCAGGAGGGTGATACCGGTGCCGAATGGCAGCGTTCTGATTCGGTCTGGCGGCAGGATCGGGACGCGACGGATGGAGCGCTGGTTCGAGCGGGTGCCGTGGTCGCCGAGGGTCACCGAGTCGGTGTATTCGTCGCGTTCGCCGATCAGGGTGGTCAGGTCTTGGAGGTCACGGCTGTTGGAGGCGCCGCCGAGGATGATCTTGACGATGCTGGCGTCCCAGATCGCGCCGGCGGCGTTCTCGTTCCACTTGTCCCGTGCCTGCGCCAGCGACTGCAAGACCGGGAGAGTGGTGATGCCGGTGCCCCCGCCTTCGGCCATCAGCGTCGGCAGTGACGGCAAGGGGGCCAGGTTGCCGATCTCGTCCAGCGCGAGCAGCAGGGGCGGGTCGAGGCGGGCGCCGGGTGAGCGCGCGGCGATCTTCCGTGCGGTTTCGATGAGGTCTTCGACAAACGCTGCCACCAGGGCGGCGGATGCGCCGGCACCGGCACCGGTGGCGAGCAGGTAGAGGGTGCCGCGTTCGGTGATGAAGTGTTCGGGGTCGAAGTCCTCACCGGGTCGTGGTGTCACGGCGTCGAGGACGCGGGGGTCGGCCAGCGCCCCGAGTGCCAGCGCCACGCCCTGCCAGATGGAGTCGCGGGTCTTCGGGTCGGCGTCGATCATCGCCCCGAGGGAATCCGCCCACCCGGTCGCCGCCTTTGTGCTGTTGGTGAGGATGGCGACGGCTTCGGCTGCCGCACTCGGGTCGAGGGTCCACCGAAACAGTTCGGCCGGTGGCCGGTGGTCGAGGGCGGCGGCGTGCAGGAGGGCTTGGAGGGCGGTGCGTGTTTTGCCTTCCCAGAAGCCCCCGGATTCGACCCCACCGGCGGACAGCCCGGTGGCCGCGGCGAGGCCGGTGGCGCGGATCATCGCGGTCAGCGGGTCTTCGCAGCCGCGGATAGGTGACCAGCGCAGTCCCGCCGGGACGCCATCGGCGAGGTGCTGGGGGTCGAACACCGCCACTGGTCCAATGCGCTGTCGGGCGCGGAGGGTGGCGGTGAGGTTGTCCGGCCGCGTGCTGGTGGTGACGACGGCGCCGGGCGCGTCGAGTATCGCCGGGATCACGATGTGCAGGCCTTTGCCGGATCGGGGTGGACCGATGAGCAGGATCGAGTCCTCCACACTCGCCCAGACCTCACGCCCCTTGGAGGTACCAATCCGATAGCCGACATCCGACGGCACTGGATCGCTCAGTGAGGGCCGAAGTGTCCCGGCGCGGCGTAGCAGCGCCTTGCCCGAAGCGGTCTGGGCGACTTCCTGGCTGGTGGCGGTCCCGGCGAGGCGCCGCGGGTCACGCTCGACCTTCCGTGAGTGCCGTCGTAACCGGCCCCACACCCATGCACCGGTGGCCATGAGCCCTGTGAGCAGGGCCGCGGTGGTGATCCAGTAGGCGACCGGGTGCAGGCCATCGGCGGCCAGCGCGCTTGCGGGGTCACCGGGGTTGAACAGCACCCCGAGTCCTGCGGCCGGGCCGGCTTCGGGTTGGTGTGTGCCGGTGAGGAACGCCGCGACGGACCCTGCGGCGCGCAGGATGAGCGCGACCCCGAACATGCCGACCAGGCCGATCAGGGCGGCGTTGGTCAGCTCCTCGCCCATGCTTCCGGTCTGCCGTTGCGGTGCGCTCACGGCAGCCGCCGCACATGCAGGGTCCCCGAGACGCGGCCCAGCAACACAACCTCACCCGTCCCGTCGCGCAGGACCTGCCGGAGGCGGTCGAGGTCGAGGAGGGTGCGGGCGTCCCCGGTGCCGGTGGCGTCGGTGTGGGAGACGATGATGGCGACGGCGACGTCCTCGCCTGGCACGAACCCGTCTGCGGTCACCTCGGCCAGCGCGGGGCCGCGGGGCTTCGTCGTGTGCTTCCCCCGCCCCGAGGCTGGCTCATTTGGTTCGGCATCGGCGGGTGGCGGGGTTCGGCGTCGGGCATGGATGATGTCGGTGAACACGGTTCCGTCGGTTTCGCGGACCTCGATGCGCACGGTGATCGTCCGGTCGGCGGTGATGGCGTCCAGGAGGGTTCCGAAGCTGCCCCGCGTCCACGTCTCTGCCTCTGATGGCGGCGGGAAGTCGGTGCCGTCGACGGTGACGCGCAGGGCGCCGGTCTCGGTGACGGTGATGACGACGTGGGGCAGCACCACCGGGGTCTCCTCGGGCTTGTGCGGGGGCGTGCGGTGTGGGGGTGTGCGGGTCATCACTTCACTCCCGAGGTCAGCCGGGAGCTGGTGTCGAACAGTTCCAGCTCGGCCGGATGCAGCTGGTGTTGTGTGACGAAGGCCCTGTCTTTGATCCGCCAGAGCCCCTGCCCGACCCCCAGGGATGGGAGGAGTTTCTGTTCGGTGCCGGTGAGTCCGAGGGCGTGGGCGGTGGGGCCGAGCTGATCGGACTCCTGCCGGTAGACGATCCGGGTCTCGGCATTGGCCAGGAGGCTGTTGGCGAGGGAGCGCATCGCGGAGCCGGCGTCGCCGACGTTGTCGAGGTCGGAGAGCTTGTGGAAGATCAGCATGTTCGCGATCCCGTAATGACGTGCCAGCCTCCAGTGCGCATCCATCCGGCGCAGCAGGGCAGGATGGGACATCAGCCGCCAGGCTTCGTCGTAGATCACCCAGCGCTGCCCACCGGCCGGGTCCAGCAGGGCCGATTCCATCCACGCCGACGAGCACGTCATCAACACCGACATGAGCGTGGAGTTCTCGGTGACCCGGGACAGGTCGAGGGAGATCATCGGCAGGTCGGGATCGAACGCCACGGTCGAGGGTCCGTCGAACAGGCCGGCGAGGTCACCGGCCACCAGGCGGCGCAGGGCGTGGCCGACGAGCCGGCCGTCTTCGGCCAACCTGCCGTCTGCTTCGTCGTTCGGTCGAAGGATGCGGTCGACGACCATCGGCAGGATCGGCACGGTGTTTTCCCGCACCGTCTTGGTCAGTGCCAGGTCGATCGCGGTGTGCTCCAAGGGTGTCAGCCCGCGGGCGAGGACGGTTTCGGCCAGGGCGCCGATGAGGTCGCGGCGGCGGGAGGCGACCGTGGTGGCCCACTGCGCATCCGAGAGCCCGGATGGTCGGTGGCCCTCGTCGAGGGGGTTGAGGCGGGTGTTCAGGCCGTGGCCGAGGACGATCGCTCGTCCGCCGACCGCTTCGGCCACCCGGGTGTGTTCGCCCTTGGGATCGCCGGGCACGTACACGCGCCGCCCGAACGGCAACGATCGCGTGTAGAGCGACTTCGCCAGGGAGGATTTGCCGGAGCCGACGATCCCGGCCAGGACGAGGTTGGGGGCGGTGATGACCCCGCGGGCGTAGAGCACCCAGGGGTCGTAGACGAAGGAGCCGCCGGAGTAGAGGTCTTGGCCGACGAACACTCCGTCGGCGCCGAGACCGCCCTCGGCGACGAACGGATACGCGCCGGCCAACGTCGCGGACGTGTCCTGGTGCCGGGGGAGGTGGAATCTGCCGGGTGTGCGCAGCGCTGCCGGTCCGGGTTCACCGGCGGCAGGCAGATACCGCGTGGCTTTGCGTTCGGCGCGCTCGGCCTCGGTCTTTGCTCGCGCTGCCGCCTGCTCGGTGCGGCGCTGTTCGGCTTGGAGGCGGGCGGCCGCCTCCCGGCGCTGCTTGCGCAGCCGGCGTCGCTCCTTCGCCGGAGCGACCAGCACCGAGGTGTGCAGCCTTTCGGTCTCGCGCGCGCTCATCGGGACAGCCCCCGCCCTGCCGGCCCGGCCGTGCGGGCGGGTCCGGCGAACCAGTCCTCCTGCGTCGCGGGCGATGTCCGCAGTGGCCGTTCCTGCATTGCTGTGCGGGTGGCATGCGATGTGCTCGTGTCGAGGGAACCGACGCCGGCGATGGCTTGGCGAGCGGGCACCACATCGGCGTCGTCCAGTTCCGTATCGGGTGGGACGGTGTGCTGGCGGAGCAGGCTGACGTGCCCCATGGCCGGGTTATAGGTCAGGGCGTAGTCGCCCTCGGTCACGACCCGGTCCAGTGCCCCGGTCGGGGGTGCGTCGTAGACGTAGCCGTTCTCCATGGCGGCGTCGGTGGTCTCCTCCCCGAAGTCCCACTGGGCCAGGTGGGTGATCGCGGGGTCGGTGCCGTCGCGGTCGATCAGGTCCAGCACCTCCTCGGCCTCCTCGCCCTGGAGGAACACCACGGAGACCCACCGCCGCTCGGCAGTATCGGTCGGCGCCTCGTGGGAGACGGCGGGCTCGGGGTGCCAGGCGATCCGCCCCGAGTGGCCGAACGCGGCGTCGAGGCGGTCCTGGGCCTGGTCGAGCAGGGTGCCGGCGTGGTGCAGCTCGTCGGCGGCAGCGAACACGCTGTCCGATCCTGCGAGGTGGTCGCCGTCGTCATCGTGGGCACGGTCGCGGTGGCTCAAATGCGTGTTCGCGAGCTGGTCGAGCACCTGCCGCAGCGACCGCACGCTGGCCACCAGGTCACCGAACACCGCGTACGTGTCGGCCGGATCGTCGAAGACCCGGCTGGCGTGCGCGAGACCGCGCAGCGCTTCGGATGCTTCAGCGGCATCTTTGAGCGGGTCATGGAACGTGGGCATGAGCGCCTCCTGTGGGCGAGAACGGAGAACCCCGGCATCCGGGGCTCGCCTGTCAGGTGCACGCACGCCCCCACCGTGAGCCTCACCCCGCAGTGAGTTGGGTCAGATGTGGCGGCACAGCGGCAGCGCGGCGGCGGTGAACGCCGCGGCCTGCTGGCCGACCAGCAGTCGGGTCTCGCAGGAGGCTTGGATGGCGGCCTGTTCGATCGCGGCCACGGCGGCGTCGAGTTCGTCGACGGTGGGTGCGGAGACGCTGATGAGGCCGGTGTAGCGCAGCACGCCGTGGCCGGCGGTCAGGTCGGCTTCCTGCTGGAGGACGTCGTGGTATTCGGCGGTGTGCGCGGCGTCTTCGATCTGCCCGATCTTGGCGCGTTGGGCCTGGTCGGAGATGTGTTCGACCTTCTTCTTGCGGATGTCCCGGGCCGCCTGGTCCGAGCGCATCGGCGTGCACAGCAGCGAGAACGAGCGCTGGATGCCGGTGGAGAGCAGCACCGGGGACAGGAAACCGGGGTAGACCATGGAGCGCGGCCACTCATTGATCCACAGCACGGCGTGGTGGGCGGAGTCGGTGCGCAGCCTGGTCCAGGATTCGTTGACGGCCACGGGTCCGGCCGTGGCGAGGTACTGGCCGAGTTCGCCGTGACGCGCCAAGGTGGCGGCGATGGCCGGGTCGTACGCGGCGCGCAGGATGACGGCAATCTGCCCCGGACTCAGCCAGCCCGAGGGGGTGAGGTCGGCCGAGCGTAGGGCGGCGGTGAGGGTGGACATCTCCTGGCGCAGCACGCCGGCGGCACCCCGGATGCCGCCCCCGGCGGTCCTGATCTGCCGCGCGGCGGTCTTCATGTCCAGGCTCAGGGACACGGTGGTGGCGTGGCGTTCCCCGGCGGGGCCGGCACGCTCGATCAACTCTGCGTAGGTGGTTGCGGCCCACGTGTCGTCGGCGGTGCCGTGGGTCGCCCACCATTCGGCCAGCCCGGTGCCGGAGTCCGGCAGGGTGCGCTCCAGCACCTGAAGGGTCGCGATCCGCCCGGAGCGGCACACGGTGGCCAGCACCCGGCCCCAGGAGGTGACCCGGCGTTCCTGCTCGCCGGGATCGAGCAGCACGAACGCGGGATGGGTCACCTCGCACACCACGGTCAGGGTCTGCTGGTGAGGGTCGTGAACCATCCCGGCACCGGTGTCGGGGTCGGTGTATTCACGCAGTCGGGCCATGTCGCCGGGCAGCGCGAGCGTGCCGGCCGGCCGTGGGGCAACGATGCGGCGCCGGTACAGAAGCTGGCCGCCGGTCGCACGCCACAGCCACCAGACGGTGACGGGCAGCCATTCCACGGCTGGACGCCCGGCGACCGGTACCCAGGTCAGGGCGGCGGCGAGCACCCAGACCGGCGCGGTGTAGGCCAGCAGGATGCCACCGCCTGCATACAGCGCGACCACGACCGAGAGAACACCGGTCGACAGCGTGATGAGTTGGGAGAGCGAGAGGCCGAGGAGGATGCCGCGGCGGGTCAGGCGGGAGAACTTGACCGGCACCAGCGCGGTCGAGGGCTCTTTCTGCTTCGAGGTCATGGCTGCCTCACTCCTTCCCGGTGGGCTTCGGCGCCGGCGGTGGTGGCGGCTTCGGCGGACGCGGCTCCGGCTGTGAGGGACCGGTCGACGGTGCCGTGGGTGCCGGCGTGGACGACGGCTTGGGCGTGGGGCTCGATGGCGGGGGCGCTTGCGATGGCGGTGGGGTGCTGCCGGACTGCCCGGCGGCGTCGGCGGCGGTCTCTCCCTGGCTGCCGAGCGCTGTGCCGGCCTGGGGGCCAGCGGTGGCGGCGTCCTTGGCGCCCTTCGCGGCGATCACCGCCGCTGCGGCCGGACCAGCCGCCGCAGCACCTGCACCTGCACCTGCACCAGCTCCAGCTGTGCCGCTCGCGCCGGCGGATCCGCTGCCGGCGGCGGCGGCTTTCCCTCCGCCTGCCCCGGCAGTGCTCCCCGCGGCCTGGGGTGTCGGAGTCTTCGGCTGAGGCGGGGTCTTCCCACCGCTCGCACCGCCACCGCCGCCACCGCTGTTCCCACTGCCACCGCCGCCACCGCCGCCACCGCCGCTGCCGCCCCCGCCGCTGCCGCTGTTGCCTCCGTCGAGGACCTTCTGCGGGCCGTCGCCGGCCGGTTTGCTCGGTGTCGGGATGGGCCGGTTGAGGGCGGTCTTGGCGTCCTGCTCGGACCCGATCGCGTGGTACATGTCGAAGCCCACAAAGGACAGGAACTTGTAGGTGAGGTAGGGGGCGAAGGCGGCCATCGCCATCAGCACGATCCCGGCGATCGGATCGCTGACCGAGGACAGGTCGCCATCGATCGGCGCCGCGACCTGGGTGACGGCGACGAGGAACATGACGACTAGGACCAGCTTGGAGCAGATCAGCGCGATGACGAACATCGCCCACTTGCCGATCCACCCCCGCGTGGCATCCCAGGACGCGCCGGAGAACGCCAGGGGTGCGAGCACGATCGCCACCAGTAGCAGCGCTTTTCGCACGAGGAGGGAGAGCCACACGATGGCCGCCGCGCTGATGGCCAGGCCGGCGAGGAAGATCGTGATGATCGCCCCCACCCCGGGTGCGGCGATGTTGATGCCGACCAGGCCGGCGGCCAGCAGGGTGATCTTGTCGCCCATCGACTCGGTGGTCTCGCCGGCGGCCTGGATGATCCCGACGCACAGCTGATCCACGATCTCCAACAACAACGCCGTCAGGGTGATGACGACGAAGCTGCCGAGCACGGACTTCGCTAGACCGAGCGCGGCGCGGGAGAGGGCGGTGGGGTCGCGGCGGATGAGTCCGGTGATGAGTTGGAGGCAGAAGAAGATCAGCATCACGAACACCGCGATGCCGAACAGGATGTTGTAGACCGCCACGTACTCGGGCCTCGTGACGTCCACCAGGGTGGTGGTGTCGAACACCGTCCAGACGGCTTCGAACAACCAGCCGGCGGCGGCGCCCATGGCTTGGGCGAGCCAGTCGAACGGCGCCGCCACCAGCGAGGCGGCGGCTTCGCCGGCGGTGTCGCACACGGCCGAGATGATGGGGACATCGCACACACCCACCGCAATCACTCCTCAGATCGAGTTGATGGAGGGGGTGGGTCAGACCTGCTGGCCGACGTTCCAGAAGAAGTTGATCAGCGTCACCGACGCGCCGCAGATCACTGCGGCGCCGCAGGAGACGAGGACGCCCACCTTGCCCCGGCCGGCCAGGTGCGGGTTGGAGGAGTTGGCGCCGAAGCCCCACACGATCGCCGAGATGATCAGGGCGAGGACGGACAGGATTAGGCCGATGGTCATGACGGCGCCGACGATGGTGCGCAGCTGGGCGATGCCGGGAAGACCGGAGTCGTTGGGGTCGATGTTGATGTTCATCGGCACCAGTGCGGGTGCGGCCAGGACGGTGGTGATGAGGTCGAACACGGTGGGTCTCCTGACGGACGGACCCGCCCCGGAGGGCGGGGAACGCGGATGGGTTTGTCGGTCAGGTGCACCGCCCGCCCCACAGTCCTAAGAACGCGGCGCGAGGGTTCGCGGGCAAGGGGGTCAGAGGTGCTGGCCGAGGTCGATGAGCCAGTTCAGCCACGCCACCCCGCCGCCGGCCAGAACCGCGGCACCGAGCGCGGTCCACGCGCCGATGCGCGCCTTGGTGGCGGTGGCGTGCTGGCCGTTGGCGGTGGCGAGTGCCCAGATGAGGGCGCAGACGATCAGCATCAACACGGCGATCACCAGGACGAAGGTGAGCAGCGCGCCGATCACTTCGCGCAGGTCGCCGATCCCACCGAGGCCGTCGAAGTCGGGGAACACGTCCATGCCGCTCAGCCCTTACCGAACGGTGACATGGAGGTGGTCGTAGTGGCCGCCGGTGACGTCGCCGGGGTCGTGCATGCCGCCGCCGTTGTAGCCGCGCCAACCATCCTCGTCGCGGGCCAGTGACCAGATCTTGCCCTGCCAGATCAGGTACTCGACACCGAGGGTTTCGGCGTGGTCCTTCATCCAGTCGGTGACGTCCCAGCCGGCTTCGAGCTGCGCCGGGGTGGGGTACTGGCCGATGGCGTTGCCGAAGGTCAGATCGCAGGCCCGGCCGAGCGGGTGTTCGGAGCGGGTGCCGGGACGCGGTGAGTAGCAGGCCCAGGAGGTGTCGGGGAAGGCGGCGGTGCCCTGCTGGTACAGGTGCAGCATCCGAGCGGTGATCTGTCCGTCGCTGGTGGGGTCATCCACGAGGCGGTCCGGGTCACCGTCGAGGGGGTCGGGCTCCCCGCCCGGCGTGCTGGTGTCGGGGTCGCAGCCGGCCGGGGCGCCGGTCTCGGGCTCGGGAAGGTCGGCGGCATCATGGGCGTTGAGCCAGGCGGCGGGGTCGGTGTGCTCGCCGTCGGTGCCGCCGGTCCGGACCTCGAAATGCAGATGCGGCCCGGTGCTGTTGCCGGAGGAGCCGATGTCGCCGATGTACTGGCCGGCGGTGACGGTGTCGCCGGGTTGGACGTGGATGCCGTGCTCCCACATGTGCCCGTACGCGGTCGCAACGGTCTGCCCGTTGAGGGTGTGTTCGATGACGATGAGCCCGCCGTAGCCGCCGGAGAACTCGGCGACGGTGACGGTGCCATCGGCCGCCGCGAGGATCGGGGTGCCGTCCGGGGCGGCGAAGTCGGTGCCGGTGTGGAACGAACTCTCCCCGGAGATCGGATGGACCCGCGGCCCGTACTCGCTGGTCAGCACCCAGGTACCCGCGGGCACCGGGAACACCACCCGCGAGGACTCCGCAGCAACAGTCTGCGCGGCCGGAACTGTGGTGCCGCCGGCCGTAGCGCCCGCGCTGGCTGTCGTGGTGGTGCCGGTGAGGGTGGTCAGGATGGTCTCGGCGACGGGCTCGTAGTTGCGGTACCGGTCGGGGTAGGCGGACACCTCGACGGCTTGGGCGGCTTCGCCCTTGTCCATCTGCTCCCAGCCGGGAATGTCCAACAGGCCCCGCGGTGAGGGGTGGTTGGGGCCGGTGGGTCCGCCGAAGAACGCCTGCGCCTGATACGTCGGGTCCATCAGCTCGGCGACGGTGCCCCACCCGGACTGCGGGCGCATCTGGAACAACCCCAGGGAGTCATGGTCGGAACCGTCGCCGTCGTTGGGATAGTCCGCCGACTCAGGATAGACGCTCGTGTTGGACAGCATCCGCAGGGTGGATTCGGTCAGCGCCGCCATCAGCGCGATCACCAGCCCGTCCCGGGTCACCCCGTCGATGCCGGACCCGGTCTCGATGATCGTCGCCGCATGCGTGAGCTGCTGATTGTTCAGTGTGAAGGTCTCGCCGTTGGCGGTCGTGACGGTGAGTTCGTCGGGGACGTCGCCGACCCTGACGCTTGTGCCGGCCACGGTGCAGGAGGCCGAGGCGGCAGGGTTCATCACCACCCCAACCCCGACCAGCACCAGCGACGGCGCCAGGAACACCAGCGCGAGAGCGGCGAGGGCGAGCTTCTTCACCATGAGCGCACCGCCGGCCTATCGGAGGGGGTTGTCGAGCTGGGACAGCCGCAGCAGGTGGCAGGTGTCGTAGGTCGGGCCGCAGACGAGGAACACGGTGAACGCCACCGGATGCTCGGAGGTGACCGTCTCGTCGTTCCAGACCCCGTCGCGGTGGCGGGTGCCCTCGATCGTGTAGGCGATGGTGCCCTCGGCGAGCTGCCCGGGTTGTGCCTGTTCGAGGGCCGCATCCCACGCGTCGGGGACGAACACCTGGTCGATGGTCAGGTGCTGGGCGGTGGCGTAGTGGCGCAGCTCAATCCAGGCGTCCCGGTTCGGCAGGTAGGTGGCGATGTCGGCGGCGAGCCCGGCCTGCTCGGCACCCGACGGGTCGCCGACGGCGAGGACGACCGAGGTGTAGTCCAGGGGCATGAACCCGCTGGCCGTGTCCCAGGCGAACAGCGCCGTCGCGACGTTGCGGGCGAAGGTCTCCGGATCAGCCGATGCCGATACGCTGGGCAGACGCGGTGTCGCGGTCGGGACCGGATCGCCGGGCGCTCCTGGATCGCTGGGGGAGGTCACAGCCGGTCCAGGCCCGGAGCCGCGGTTGGCGTCCTCGCCTGCGGTGGGTGGTCCGGCGAGGAGGCCGTAGACGCCGACACCGGCCAGCGCCAGGACCGTCACGAGGGCGGCGAGTGCGGCGATCAGCCGGTGACGGGAACGCGGGGCAGACAGGTCGGGAGTCTTCATGCCGTGTAGGTGCACCACGTGCATCCGCAGTCAGCCAAATGCTCAGAGGGCGCGCAGGTGTCCCCGTGCGGGCGGGGTCTCGTGGCCTGCCCGGCGGTCGCGGGCGATCCGCAGTTCCTCGGCGAACCTGCTGGTGCCCTCGACGGCGGTCAGGAAGGACTCGATCTGCTCATCGGTGAGTTCGGCGGCGAGCTGCTCGGCGTCGTAGTGGGTCCACCAGTTGGCCAGTTCGGTCCAGGTCAGCACGAACGCCCGCAGCGGATACTGCACTGGCGCAGCATCATCGTCGGCTGGCGACGTGGACCGGGGGGTGCGCTTCTTTGCTGTCGCGGTCTTGGCGCGGGCGAGCGCGTCGGCGGCAAGCTGGTGCAGGTCCGCCTCGCGGTGGTTCCTGGCCGTCTCGGCGAGATCGTGGATGTGCCGGTAGATCGGATCGACGGCGGCGCCGGCGTCGATCCGCTCCAGCTCGCCGGCCACGTAGTGGCGTAGCTCGGCCGGCTGGGCGGTGTCGTCGGCAAGCTGCTGGAGGTAGCTGATCTTGTCCAGCGTGGTGTGGGACGCACCGCCCGGGACCATCGCCGCCGCCTGCTCCCGGGTCTTCCCGGAGGCGCCAGGTGACGGTGGTGCACAATTTGCACCACCGTCACTTCCCGGCTGGTTCTCCGCACTGAACCGGGCCGCGGACTGCCTGCGGGCGGCGTCCTCGGCCATCAGCGCCTTCAGCTCCCGGTAGAGGGCGGCGGCCTCGGTCTGGGTCAGGGGTTTGTGCAGGACGTTGTCGTCCTGCTCGGCCAGCAGGTGCCCGAGCCGGTCGGAGATGCCCGAGCGGACCCACACGTTGACGGTCTTCCAGCCGAGCTGTTTGATCGCGGTCAGCCTCCTGGCCCCGCACACGAGCACGCCGTCGGGGGTGATGGTGATGGGTTGGAGGAGGCCGTCGCGGTCGATGGAGGCCGCCAGTTCGTCGATGTCGCCCAGCTCGGTGCGGTGTCGGCGCCCCACCTGGATCGAGGCGACGGTGCGTTCCAGCTCGATGAACCCCGCCGGCGCGCTCATCGCGACCCGCCCCCACGAGGATTCCGGCTGCCGGGGGAGGCGAGGGAGATGGTGAGCACGAGGTCGTCGTCGCGCAGCAGCACCGGCAGGCTCTCGCCGATCAGCAGCCGCAACAGCACGCCCCGCCCCGCGGTCGTGGCAGCGTAGGCAGGGTGGGGGTTACCCAGCAGCGACTTCAACAGCGCCGTCCAGGAGTGGCCGGGGATATCGAGCAAGGCGCGGGCCTGCTTGTCGCGGCGCAGCGCCTCGTAGGTGGCCTGGCGGGTGCCGGTCTTGGTCAGCACCCCGCACACATGCTCGATCCCGGCGCGCGCCGTGGCTGGCGGCCAGTCCAGCAGCGTGAACAACGCGATCGCATCCTCAACCGTGGAGCCCGCCGACGTGCACGCCCGTGACGACGCTGGTGCGCCGTCGTTCTCCTCATCCGTGGCCGGGGTGTCATCGGTGATCTGGAATGCGGAGTGGTAGTCGGCCAGCGGGTTCTCCCGGTCGGAGAAGCGTTCGGGGTCGTGGAACGCTGAGATGTGCGGGCGGCGTGCCTGGTGGACCGAGCACAGGAGTCCTTGGGCGCGTTCTTCGAAGATGCAGGTGATCCGCACCGCGTGGGTGACCACCGCCCACGGATCATTCGCCGTGCGGGCCGCTTGGGTGCGCATCACGTCGAACGCCGCACTGGCGGCCTCCCAGGGGTCCAGGCCGTGCTTGCGTGCCAGGGGCGTGTACTTCTCCGCCGCGTAGGCCATCAGTGCCGCGGCGGTGGGGTCGTGTTCCCACGCACCCGGCCCGGCATCGTGGAGGCGAGTCAGCAGCGTGCGTAGACCTTCGCTGCGCGTGAAATCCTCGCCGCTCTCGGTTCTGTGGCGATTGGTGGTGTGGGTGTTCTCGGTCATGGTGGGGGCACCTCCTGACAGGCAGGTGCGCACGCCGTCCCCAACGACGACGTCCATGCTGCCTGCCCGGGTGGTGCTCATGACCTCTCACCTGCTCAGCTCATCCGACCGGCGACCGCGACGGAACGGACTCGGTTGTCCTGCTGCGACCGAAGGCCGACAGCGGCGGCAACCGGCGCGCCCGATCCCCGAACCCCTGCACACCGGTGTTCGTGGCGGTGCGGGTGCGGCGAGCCAACTCGACCTCGAAGTCGATGCCCCGCCCCGCCAGCGCCGCCCCGTGGCGGGCGAGAAGGTCCGTAGGGCGCACCCACTCAACCCCCCGCGCACGCCGGCCCGCATCCTGGACGAGCCGCTCACGGCTGTTGCCCTGGAGACCAGCGATCCTCGCCGCTCGCACTGCCTCTGGTGTCTCCGTCTTCTCGGCCGGTGGTGTCTCGACCTGCTCGGCTGGCGTCGACCGCCGGTGGTTGGTCTCCGGCACCGGCGGTCGCCGGCGAGGTTCCTGCTGGTGGTCGTGATCGGGATTCATACGTCCTTCGCCTCCTCGGCATCGACGTGTTCGGTGGTATCGGGAAGGTGCGCACTGGTGAACCACCGGCCCACCGTGGAGGGGTGCACGCCCAGTTCGCGGGCGATCTTCTTGTTCGACCATCCCTGCCCGCGCAGTGCCGCCGCCCGCGCACGCCGGTCGGCGGAACCTGCCGCGGCATCGACGTGCGGGTCAGCGCGCCGGGCCGCTGATGCCTGCCTCGTGCCGGGAGCTGCGACGGGGTCGTTCTCCTGCCGGGTTGGCGCCGACAGCGCGGTGGCTTCCACGGCATCTGCTGGTGTCACCGCCGATACCGGCTCCCACGCTGCGTCCGGGCCGGGCTCCTCGATCGCGGACTCGTCGGTGGATGCGGGCACCTCGGCGGCGAGTTGCGGGCGGGTGAGGATGACGGTCAGGTGGGTGATCGCCAGCAGCACCACTGGCGGCACCGCCGCCACCGCAGCCGCCAGCACCCCAGGCACGTCCGCGTCGGCAGCCACCACGGCGTGGATCGCGTTGGCGGTCACCGACACGAGAGCGCCGCCGATCAGCAGCGCCCACGGATACCACGCCGACCGCTGGCCGGCCAGGGCGACGACGGCGACGGTGGCCACGACGATGATGCCGTCGACGATCAGCGGCCACGCCCACGCCTGTGAGCCGCCGACCCCGGAGCGGGCGGCCAGGTCCGCCAACGCCGTGAATGAGTATTTGAAGGCTTGGGGGCCACCCGTTCTTGCCGTTGGGGACCAGCGATATTGTCGGTGGGGACCAGCGGCCGCAGGTGTGGGGGCCACCGGCTCCCACGGGCTGTTCTCTCACTGATTCATGGTGGCGTTTTCACGCATGTTGTGGTTGCCGGTGTCCACCCAGATGGTGTTGTGCACGATGCGGTCCATGATCGCGTCGGCGTGGACTCCGGAGCCCAGGCGCTGGTGCCAGTCTTTCTTGGCGTACTGGGTGCAGAACACCGTCGATGCGGCGTCGTATCGGCGCTCAAGCAGTTCCAGCAGCATGCTGCGCATCGACTCATCGGGGTGGTCCAGCAGCCACTCGTCGATGACCAGCAGGGTGAAGGCCGCGTACTTCCTTCAGGAACTTCGTGCTCCCTTGGGGCTTGTCCTTCGCCAACGCCCAGGCTTCCTCCAGATTGGGCATCCGGATGTAGTGAGCCCGGATCCGGTGCTGGCAGGCCTGCTTGGCCAGAGCGCACCCCAGATAGGACTTCCCGGAGCCGGTGAAGCCCTGGAACACCACGTTCTGTTGGCGGGCGACGAAGGAACAGGTCCCGAGCTGGGCGATGACGTTGCGGTCCAGGCCCCGTTCGGAAGGAGCCTAAGCACGGTGGCCCCCAAACACGCCACTGCCGGCCCCCGAGCCCACTATCGGCCGGTCAGCGTACTGGCCCCCGAACGCACTACTGATGGCCCCCAACGAAGCGAGTATTCACGTGAACGACAGCCAGAACGCGCCGCCGGCGATGAACACCGTCCCGGCGACCGCCGTGATCACGGCCCACCGTCGACTCGTCGGACTGCTAGGGACGGTCATGACAACCGTCGTCCCGGAGCGGACGTCCGCACGGTCGCATCGCGAGCGAACCACCCGTCCGCGGCTCGCGGCGAGCCCTGCACCGTCGATGAAGGGCGGGCTTGGGGTTGGGTGGTGCGGTAGGCCGAGCGGACGGTCGTCGTGATCTCCCGCTCGCCCAACCCCGATTGCGAGGCCGCGGCCGTGAGCACATCGAGTGCATCGGGGGCGGGGACACCGTTCTCGGCCAGTCGGCAGGCGGCCCAGAACAGGCCCCGGTTGCGTTCCCCTTCGCCGCGGGCAGCGACCCACGTCGCCAGCCGCGACACATCCGCCGACCGCTGCACGTCGTCACTCGTCGTGGGCGGGGGCGTCGGGCGGGGGTCGAGGAAGTCCCGTAGCCGGTCCGAATCCAGCGTCGCCGAGGGGCCGGTGTTGATCTGCCGCACCCGGTAGCCGACAGTTGCACCGTTGGTGGACACCATCGAGGGTGGGAGGAGGATGTAGCCGCCGTCGCCACGGAAGTCCACGCCGGGGCGCGCGGCCTGCCAGGACCGCTGCGCCCGGTCAGGTGTCGCCGGGTAGTAGGCGTGCATCCCGCCCGACGGCGTGGACACCAGGAACGCCCACCTCGACACGAGGCCGGCACGGTAGGCGCGCTCGAACGCCTCATACCCGTCGGTGGGGGCGTGGACATCGACGTCCACCACCACCATCCCGGAGGTGGCGCCGGTGGGGACAGCGAGGTTCGCATCCGGGTGCGTCCGCCACCAGGCCTCCACCTGGCCGGGATCGGTGGTGGCGTCGTGGAACCCGTGCTCGGTGAGCGGACGCTTCCCGCCCGGCACGCACGGGAACACCGGCACGCCTGCGGCGGCGAGTTCTCGTGCTGCGGCGGAGACCGGCCATGGCCCGGTCATCTGCGTCAGCACACCCGCGAGCGCGTCCGTAGCGGCCATCACAGATCCCGTCCCTGCATCACGGCCGCGCTGGCCGCAGGACGGGTGCCCGTTTCGGGCACGGGCTCGACCTGCCTGCCCGACGCTGCGCGTTCGGCTCCGGCGCGCTCATGGGATGGCTGGTTGCGCTGCGGTGTTTCACGGTCGAGACCCGGTGGAGTGCCGTCACCGACTTGGGCGGTATCGAGCTGATCGAGGATCGTCAGGGCGGTCTTGCGGACCCGCTCGCCGGTGGCCTTGACGATCTCGACCGGTTCCTTGCCGTCCACCCGCGCGGCCCAGGTCGACACGTAGGGGATCGTGTACCCGGTCGTGTCCATGTGATGGGCGGCGCCGATCATCAGTGCCACCGATTCGGCCTCCACCTCCCCGATGCCGCGATGCTGGCGGGCGTCCTCCTGGTCAGGGCCGTGCAGCAGGACGTGCCCGAGTTCGTGGGCGAGCGTCTTGACCTGCGCGGCGGGGTCCATGTTCTCCCGGACCGCGACCGTCTTCGCGGTGTAGTCCGTCATGCCGTTGGCGCCGTGGATCATGCCTTCGTGCGGCACCGCCAGCACGGTGAACCCGCGCTCCTCAACCAGCTTGGCCAGACCATCCCACAACCCGACCGGTGCTTCGCCTTCCAGCAGCTTCGGTGCCGGCGGTTCCGGGATCGGGTCACCGGCAGTCTGGGAGGCGTCCCACACGTAGGCGGGCTTGGCGGTGATCATTTTCGAGCGCACGACCTCACCGGGGCGTGGCTTTTCGCCCTTGCCGAGCCGCCGCCACGACTCCGGGTCAGACGGTGTCGCGGTGGCGAATCGGCCGGTGACCGGGGCGAGGATCATGTATCCCGGCTGGCCCTTCTCCACCTGCCGGCCCAGGGTCTGCCACTGGCGATACCCGGCGACATAGGACGGCATCGGCTCGGGCACCCGACCCGCCTCGTAAGCCGCGGCATGCTGTGCCCAGATCAGCAGGGTGTTGGAGAACGATCTCGCCCTGAACTGTGCCGCGAACGTGAGCGCCCGGCCCCAGTCGTCGCCGGAGACGAGCTGTTCGACCGCACCGGTCAGCCGCTCGTGCAGCTCATCGAGCTTCGCCTCCCGCGCGGCCTGGGCTTCCTCCCGTGTCGTAGCCATCGTCTGTCTCCTCCCGATACCCTGAGCACCGGGCCGATCGGGCTCGGTGATCATCAGGTGCGCCGGGAACACCAGTGACGAGAGACGGACAACGACGGTGTGACCGTCAGTGCGCGGGTTGAACCCGACGAGTCCTACCGGACTACCAGCCCGTCAGGTGACGAGGGCGCGGGATCGGGCGATGATGCGGATACGCGTATCACAAAAGCGAATATCGGTATCGAACCGTCAAGTCGATGCCTTCTGCCGGACGAGCTGGCGGTAGCGGGTCGGGCTTGCTCCGACACACTGGCGGAACAGTCGCGCGGCGTGACCGCGGCTGTGCCACCCGACCGCACGCATCGCGACTTCGATCGGCAGATCGGTCTCACGCAGCAGAAGCGCCAACTCTTGGGCGCGCAGTGTCGCCAGGTACGTCATCGGTGTTTTCCCGTAGGCATCCACGAAGACTCGGCCCAACTGGGACGGCGAAAGATGCACTGCCTTGGCAAGCTCGTGCAGTGTCCACCGTTGTGCTGGCGCGCTGCGGAGGAGTTCAACGGCCTCGCGGGCTTCGGCCCGCAAGGGCGCGAACCGGCGGTAGTGGGGCAATCCAGGCCAGGTAGCCAACCGTTGGGACTGTGTCCGCCGCACCGGAGTCGTCTTGACGAAGGGGGTGATCACATCCAGCACCGCGAACAGCAGCGACTGGAGCCGGTAGAAGCTCTCCGGTGACGGTCCATCGATGCTGAGAGCAACCATCTCGTCCAGCCAGGGCATAAGCATCCCGGCGCGGTCCTCACCCAGGGTCAATATCTGTGCAGGCTCGGAGTACCGCTTGTTCATGAAGTCCTGCGCTTCAAGCCGGTCCGATAGCAGAGCGGCGTGCTGCCAGAACACCTGATCGATCACGTAGTCCCGATCCAGATAGAGCGTCGTGACGGTGATCGAACCCTCAGGCTCACTTCCGCACAGCGTGTTCGCTCCCAACATCACCACGTCACCGGTCGTAGCGGGTTTCTCGCCGAACTCACTGAGCAGGACCGCCGATCCAGCGCGCACAAAGATCAACTTCACGCAGTCATACGCGACTGGTCCCACCGGACGGAAAATTGTCCGAGTCCGCGCGAGAAGCGGACGGAATCGACCCGACGTGTCCGTCGGTGACTTCTCATGCGGGTCGAGGTCGGACGGCGCGGGGATTGAGTTCATCCTCACCGCTCACCAGTCAGATTCCTCGACGACCACCGCTAGTTCATCCCGCCGCAGTCCCTTGGCCGGAGCGTTGGCTGACAGTGGGAGAGCGTTCATCCGCTGTCCCGGGTTCGCGTGGAGTCGTTGAGGGCCGGTATTTCCGATGTGAGATCAATGATCTGGTCAACCCAGGCCTGATCCTCATCGTTATGGCTGATGATGAGAAGCGTTTGATCAGACTTCCGTTGTTGAAGAGAGGAGACGACCCGTCGTCGATTAGATTCGTCCAAACCGGTGGTTGGTTCGTCCACGATGAGCAAAGGCCGGTTTGCCAGCACCGCTCGGGCAAGCGAGAGTCGCTGACGTTGTCCGCCGGAAAGACCCTTCCCGTGTTCGCCGATCTCTCGATCCAGGGCGTGGCTCGGTCCGCCCAGGTCCGCGAGCAGTCCAAGTTCCGTCAGGACCGTGAGCATCTGAGCATCCGTGGTATGGATGTCGCCGTAGGCGAGAGCCTCGCGGACCGTCCCTGCCAGCAGAGGTGCATCTTGTTCTGCGATCGCCACGTGTCGCCTCGCTTCGTCCGGTGGCATGCGCAGCAGGTGGTGCCCGTCGAGTACGATCCGTCCTGCTTGGGGCTGGAGGAATCGACAGATTACGTTGACGAGTGTTGTCTTGCCGCTGCCCGAAGGTCCCCGGATCAGGAGTGAGTGCCCGCGGGGAATGCTCAACGACACGTTATTAAGAACGGGCGGCGCGGTGTCGTACTGCGCGGACAGTCCACTGATGTGCAGACCCGATGCCTCGTTCAATGTCTTGAGCGCCGCGGGAGTTTCCAGGGGTCTTGCCGGAGGTGCGTCCTCTCGAAGTTCATGGCCGGTGGATTCGTCGGGAAGTGTGATCACCTCGTTGATCCGGGCCAGTGCCCCCTTCGCTGTCGAGAGGCTGATGGTTGCCTCGATGAGGGCGCCGATTGGGACGACAAGGATGGTGGAGTATAGGAGCGCTGAGACGAGCGTGGCCAGGCTGATCTGGTCAGCCGCGACCCGCATTCCGCCGCCCAGCAGTAGGGCCAAGAAGCTGCCCGTCGCCGCGAGCTCGACCGCCGGGGTGACGGCTGCCGTCCACGTCGCGTACTTCTTGCCGGTCTCGAAGCCGTGATCGAAAGACCTATTGAGGCGGTTTCGTTCGCCTTCGGTCGCGTGGAACACGCGGATGGTGCGCATTCCGACCAGCGCACGATCCACGGTGGCACCAATCGTACCGAGTGTTTCCTGTCGCGCCGCCGATGCTGCCTCGATACGTTGCAGGAAGACCCAGGCGCCCGCGCCCGCCAAAATCATAATGACGGCCACGATCAAAAAGAGCACGGAGTCCAGCAGCCACAGCATGGTGCCGGCCCCTACCGCGGTCACCGTCGCGGTGACCACTTGAATATAGCCACGGGCCACGCCATCACGGATGGCATCGGCGTCCGTGGTGAACCGCGAGACGAGGTCGCCACCACGGTGCCGGGACAACGGAGTCAACGCCGAACGGAGGACAGCTTGCCCCATACCGATGCGCGCCCGGCGACTGCCGCGCTCGCCCATGGTCTGCTGCAAGTAGCCGCCGTAGGTCTCTGATGCGATCTGCACCACAGCCAAGGCGACGAGGATGGCGATCAATGGCACAACGGTATCCCCGCGCTCGACCATCTCAATCGTCCTGCCTACGATCATGGGCTGCACCAGTGACAGGCCGGCACCTCCCAGAACCAGCAGGAGTGCCACGACGAGGATGAACGGGCGCTCTCGCGCCAGACGCCAGATGGTCAGCGGCGTAGCTGGGTGTCCGCTCTTATGAGCTGTCATGGTCTCGCCGGCTTCGTGTCGAAGCGATCACGAAGCTGCCGCTAAACAAGCACATCCACGTCATCACCACGGCGGCAGGTCCGAATGCGGTTTCTGGTCATCGACCTCGGCGCATGCAAGCGAGAGGTTCTGGGCGCGGAGGAGGAGCCCAAGACCGTTGTTCAGCCGGATGAGCGGGGTCAGTACCGCATCGAAGATGCCGATGGGACGAACAGCGCGAGCCAGCGTCAGCTGTGTGCCGCCACTGACGGGTGCGAACCGCAGGTCGTACCAACCAAAGGGCTGGTCGTCCCACCGGTCATCCCAACGAACGTGCCCCTCTTCGTCCTCTGCGAGGACCAGACTCAACGTACTCGTGCGACCGCGCTTTGACACGGTCATAGTTAGAGTTCGGCCCGCGTCCGGCCGCATCGTGTCGGGAAACATAAGACAGTGCGGAGCACAGGTCGGATCGGCGGCAACCGAACGAACTAGCTGGGGGTCGGCAGGGATGAAGTGCGTCAGCTCGACTGCGGCGGTCCGGGTCTCTGCCTGCGCCTCGACAACACGATTGCGCCGCGGGATCGGAGTGGTCCACCCGCCGTGGTCACCGACTTCCTTGGATATAGCTTCCAGATCAGCGTCGCTGCGCTCAATCAGACCGCGGATCGTGCCGGATCGCTCTGCAAGCAAGGCCTTCAGAAGATCACGTTCAGTAGCGCGGCTGCCGAGGCTGTCGACGAGCCGGTCCGCCCGCTCGGCCATCGGCATTCGAGCATCATCTCGATTCAGCTCGTCGATCGTCAGCGGTGGCGATGAGGCAAGCGCGTGCACATCGACACCCAGGAAGGCAAGAGCTTCAGCGTGGACCGCGCTCGCGGCGGTGCGAGCGGAGTTCAGAGTGAGGCCGTACTGGGCGAGGGTCTGTGCCGCTGGTCCGCCAGCGGCGATCAGGCCGATTAGGAGGTGATCGAGGTCGATGTAGGGTTCCCGCGCACGGACGGCTTCGCGCCACCCGGCCATTAGGAAGATCGGCATCGTGCGTGCGCTCATCGGGCTCCTCCATGCTTCGGTGCCAGATCGGGGCGAACCCGGTTGCGGTACTTCTTGTGCACGGCTTGACGGGACACGCCGAGACTGTCCGCGATGTCGACCCAGCCAAGGCCGGCCGCAAGTGCGGCTTCCACCTGACGTAGTTCCAGCGTGTCCGCAAGGCGGCGCAATGCCGCGATGGCTCTCAGTCCCGACTCTGGGTCGGACAAGTCGGCCGCTCGAACGGCCAGGTCCATGGTCTCCATGCATGACAATTTACGTTGACATGGGGTGCAAGTCAAAGCTAGTTGTCTTGCAGGTAGTGTCATTACGCACGGGGCTTCGAGTTGGGCTATCGGGGATTGTGCCTGCTTGAGCCACGCGGGCGGACTGATCATCTGCCCTGAGTCCGCACCACGCCGCACTTGATCCTCGGTGCCCCCTTCAAGGATGCGCGATCGAGCATCGATACGACCTATGGCGCGTGGAGCCGCTGGGACACCGTCGCCGCCCAGCACCGTCCACGACTCCACGGCGTCGACCGGGGAGAGCACACGCTGGACGAGCATCGGATCATCCCTCAGCTCGGATAGTACCGGCCTGCACGTGATCGACTCGGCCTGCGTGCTCAGACATCCGGTCCGTCCTGGCGGTCGGCAGGGGCGGTAGCGGGCAATCGGATCAGAGCCGCCGCGCCGAGCAGGGCCAGGGCGATAGCGGCGATGATTATCGCGGCAGTGAAACCCACCTGCTGGACACCGAAGCCCGTGAGCAACGGCCCGCCGGCAAGGCCTGCGGCGTAGGCCAGGTTGTACAGCGAGAATGATCCACCCAGAGTTGGCGGGGTGGAGCGGAAGCCCTGATCGGCGATCATGGTCGTCGCCGGTGCCAGCAGGAGGGCTGAGGAGACTCCGAGCAGGATCATGCCGATGCTTGTCTGCCAGAGCTCGGCTGCGAACCCGATCACGATCAGGGCAGCGGCGACGGCGACGACACCGGTGCCGATCAGGAGCCGAGGCGGCGCGGTGGTCACGTAACGGCCCACGATGGGATTGGCGATGATCGCTGCCAGGGCAGCGAGACCGAAGAGCAATCCGATCGTCAAGGCGCTGGCCCCCAGATGCACCGGCAGGACCGGCTCGACGCCAGAGAGAACGGCCGCACCGACCGCGACAGCGATCACGATCGAGAGCGATCCCGGGACGCGCAGTACAGCAAGTGGTCCACCTATGTCGTCGGTGACCCGGGGAGAGCCCTTGACCAGGACGATACGCAGTACCCCGTCGATCAGGGCGATGGCGGCGGCGAAGAGGAACGGGGCTGCGGTGCCGAAGCGCTCGACGAGAAAGCCTGCCAGAGGCGGCCCCAGTAGCACGCCCAGAGTGAGCGAGGAGATGGCGATACCCATAGCCTGCCCTCGCTTGTCGAAGCGGGTGGTCGCGGCGATCAGCGACAGCGCCGCCACCCAGGACATGCCGCCGGCGATTCCTTGGGCGATCCGGGCCACCAGCAGCAGCCAGTATGGGCCGCCGGTGGCGAACAGCAGTGTCGCTGCCGCCAGACCGAGCAGCCCGATGAGCAGCGGGGTCTTGGGGCCGTGCCGGTCGACGATGCGCCCGGCGAACAGAGTGGCGATGATCATCGCCACCGCGTAGGAGGAGAACAGCACTCCGGTGGCTGCCGGTCCGGCCTCGACCACCGCGGGCAGCAGCGGGAGGACGGGCACGGCAAGGCCGTGGACGAGCATGTCGGTGAATACCGCTGCTGATCCCACGATCAGCGCGCGCGTGGGAGTGGTACCTCGCGCGAGGGAGGCAGAGTCGCGTGAAGTCATCTGTGTGGGACTTTCTAGGAGAGCAACCCTCTCACCAGTGCCGCGATCGCGGCGTCGAGGTGTTCGGGTTGCGGAAGGTCATCGGGTCGGGTCACCGCGGTCACGGTGAACCCTTGAATCAACACCAGCACCAGGCCGGCGACTGTCTTGGGTGGCACCGGCACGTCGGTGTCATCGCTCAACGACGCGGCGATCTGATCGCGCCACCCGTCAAGTGCCTCGTGCTTGCGACTGCTGTCATCGAGCGCTTGCGGAGCGACCAAGACCGTGGTGGAAGCCAGCGCACGGAACAGCTCATCGCTTCGCAGCAGCGCCACGAAATCACCCAGCAAGGCGTTCAGCTGGCCCGCAGCAGTGGGTAACGCGACCTCTTGGGTGAACAGCTGGTTCCCGTACTCCGCCCAGCCCCACTCCAGGGCCTCGGTCAGCAGCTCGGACTTGCTTCGAAAGTGATGGTGCACAGCGCCTCTCGTCACGCCGGCACGTTCAGCGACACGCTCGAACGTGGCTCCTGGCCAACCCTTCTCCTCGAAGGACATCAATGCCGCTTCCAGCAGCGCTACGCGGGTCTTCGCCGCATCCCCGGCCGATCGCTTCATACATACAGGCTAACACGTATGTAATTGGCGTCCACCCGCGAAGGTGAACTCAGCGCCGGCACCCTCGTCGTAGACACCGTCCGTGACACAGCGCCGAAAGTCATGTCATGCTGCGGGCCTCACGACTCCGAATATCGATCCTTACCGGACTGATCGCCTGACAGATGTACGCTCCCGACCACCACGACAGGGCGGCCAATCGACGGGACGAACGCCGACCATCCCCGGCGACACCTCTCGGAGACCCACCGAGCCGGCGGTACCTCGTGCCCGACCCTCTCGGAGCTGCCGTACCCGACCCTCTCAGAGCTGCCACACCTCTTGCAGATCGAGGGCATCGAGCATTATCGCAACAGATGTCACAGGCCTTGCCGCAGTTGGCCACGACGTTCTCGGGTCGGGTTGGCCTGATGCCGTGCGGCTGCTGGCGCCTTCGATGCATGTTACCGTAGATGCAACATAGTGATGTTTTAGGTAACGGATTGAGGATGGATGGCGGGCGAGTTTCCTGGGTCGGCCCGGCTGCTGTTGGTGCCGGGCGTGGTGCATCTGAACGAGCCCGCGGCGGCGTTTGAGGCGATGGTTACCGGGTGGTCCCGTCAGCAGCGCTCGCGGCAGCTCGGCGAGGTCACGGTCCGGTCCAGGGAACGACTGATCCGCCGATTCCAGGAGTTCTGCGAGGCGTATCCGTGGCAGTGGACGCCTGCCGATGTCGAGGACTTCACGGTGTCGCTGACGTCGGGGACGGACAGGCTGGCGTTGTCGACGATCCGCGGCTACCACCTGACGCTGCGGATGTTCTGCGACTACGTCACCGACTCGCGCTACGAATGGCCCACGCAATGCCATGACCGGTTCGGGCAGGTGCCCTCGCAGGTCTGCAACGAATGGAACACCGTCGCGCATCTCAACGACTACGAGGGTAGGCCGCAGCGCCGGCCGCTGACCTATCGCGAGCTGGAGACATTGTTCGACTGGCTCGACGACCGTGTCGATCGGATCGCCCGGTCGGGCCGCAAGGGCGCATTGGCGGGGTTGCGGGACGCGACGATGCTGAAGACGACGTACGCGTTCGGGTTGCGCCGCAACGAGGTGGCACGCCTCGATGTGGCGGACTTGCGCCCGAACCCGCACATGCGCGACTGGGGCAGCTACGGGTCGGTGCACGTGCGCTACGGGAAAGCGACCGCCGGGTCGCTGCCTCGTCGGCGCACGGTGCTGGCGGTCCCGGAGTTCGACTGGGCCGTCGACGGATTGCGGCAGTGGGTCGAGGAGGCGCTGCCGCTCTACGAGACGGGCGGGCATCCCGCGCTCTGGCTGACCGAGCGGCGCACCCGCGTGAAGGTCCGCCAGATCGACGACCTGTTCGCGACCGCCCGTGCCGAGATCGGGCTGGACGAGCATCTGAGCCTGCACTGTCTGCGGCACTCGTATGTGACACATCTGATCGAGCACGGCTACCCGGAACGGTTCGTCACCGAGCAGGTCGGGCACACGTATGCGTCGACGACGGCGATCTACACGTCGGTGTCCAACGACTTCAAGAACAAGACCCTCCAAGCCGCGCTGTCCAGGGTCTACGCGACGGACGAGAAGGAGCGAACATTATGAGGACGGTCCAGGTGCAGTGGAACCTGCGGCAGGTGATGGCCGATCGGGGCCTGTTCCAGACCAGCGAGCTGCTGCCCTTGCTGGAAGAACGCGGCATCCGCCTGACCCGCGAGCACGTCTATCGGCTCGTGACGAAGACGCCGCAACGGCTGAACACCGAGGTGCTGGTCGCGCTCTGCGATGCGCTGGGCTGCAGCCCGGCTGACCTGATCACTCCCGTCGTCGCCGAGCAGAAGCAAGCCAAGACCGGCACTACCGGTGAGGGTGGCCCGAAGATCGGCGAGCTGCGCCCGGTCCGCGCCAGAGTGCGGCGCCCCGACGGCGTGGACGAGTGACCCGCGAGACTGCGAGCCGGGACTGCGTCCGCTGCGGCACTCGGACCACGACGGTGATGCTGCCGACCGGGCCGATCTGCTATCGCTGCCGACGCGACATCGCCTACCACCCGACCGTCTGCCCGGAGTGCTTCGAGATGCGCCCGATTGCCTTCCCTTCGACGAGCAGTTACGGCACACTCGTCTGCGCCGCGTGCGCCGGCGAGGAGTCCGTGTTCGCCTGCGCCCAGTGCGGTCGCGAGGACCATCCCTATGGCTCCGACCGCTGTGCCCGCTGCATTCTCGCCGGCCGGCTCACCGAACTGTTCACCGACCCGGCCACCGGCCTTATTCACGAGCGGCTCCGTCCTGTCTTCGATGAGTTGGCCGCAGCGCCGCGCCCGCAGAGCGTGATCACCTGGCTGAAGAAGCCGCCCGCGACCGGCGCGAGCTTGCTCGGCCAGATGGCCCGCGGGCGGACACCGATCAGCCACGACACGTTCCGCGAACTGCCTGCGGACCGCTCGCACAACTACCTGCGCGACCTGCTCGCCTCAACCGGTGTCCTACCGCCGTATCACGCCCCGATCGAGCAGATGGAGCGCTGGCTCGGCGACAAGCTCGCGCCCCTCGGCGCCGATGACGCGGGCCTGATCGGCCGCTACGCCCGCTGGCACCTACTCCGCAACCTCCGCCGCGTCGCCGAGCGCAGCGGACTGACCAAGAGCGCGATCTACAGCGCACGCTCGCACGTCAACGGCGCGATCCGGCTCAGCCAGTGGGCAACCGCGCGCGGGATCACGATCAGCGGTCTCACCCAGACGCAGCTGGAGGCATACCTCGACGAGCATCCCGGCGGCCGCAACGGCCAGCAAGGCTTCGTCGCCTGGCTCGGCCGGACCCGCGCCAACGCTCGCATCACGATACCCGCGCGAGAGTCGACCCTGCCCGAGGTCATCGTCGCCGACACTGATCGCTGGGAACAGATCGATCGACTCCTCCATGAGGAGCAGATCGCCCTCTATGCCCGCATCGGTGGCCTGTTCACGCTCCTGTTCGCCCAGCCACTTGAGACGATCGTCGCGATGCGCACCGAGCAGATCGTAATCGACGACGGCCGTGTCATGGTCTGCTTCGACACCGTTCCCGTCGAGATGCCGCCCGGCTTGGACGACCTGATCCGCCGCCACCTCGCCCGCCCAAGCAGCCCGTCGATCGTGAGCACCGACCACGGTTGGCTGTTTCCCGGTAGGCACCCCGGCCGCCACATGGTCCGTGAGAACTTCCGCGCCAAGCTCGTCACGAGCGGCATCCGCCCGGGCCAGTCCCGTCACGCCGCGATGTTCGCCCTTGCCGGGAACATCCCCGCGCCCGTCCTCGCCGACCTCGTCGGCATCGCCGATACCACCGCGATTCGCTGGGCAGCCCTCGCCGCCCGCGACTGGTCCAGCTACATCGCGATGCGAAGCGACTGACCGAAGATAGCGGCTCGTTGATCAGTCAACGACGGCGGCAACCGCTTCGAGTTTCACCAGCTGGTCGTCATAGCCCAGCATCGTCACGCCCATCAGCGTGCTCGGCACGTCATGCAAAAGTATGCCTAACTAGCCAGCCAGGCGAACTGCTCCAGACGAGTAGTTCCATACCACCCGGCCGATCCCGACGCCGTATGTACCGCATCGGCTTACGAGATGGGCGATGCGTCGGCCCGACGAACGACTCGCTCGGCCGCTGGCACGAGCTACGCGCGCCAACGAGTGTCAACAAACGAGATACCTGTATCGCCGGAGGGGGAGCAGCGGTGTGCCCGCCGGCCTGATCGAGGACTTCCCGCCTGCCCGCCCCGGACCTTGCCGGCCGAGCCTAGCGCTGATCAGCGCGACCGATGGCCTCTGCGGCGTCGATGAAGGAGTGCCACTCGGCGCGGAGCGCCGCGCCCTGCGCGCGACCTGCGGCGGACAGCTCATAGACCTTCCTCGCGGGACCCGACTCGCTCTCCTCCCACTGCGCGACGATCGCTCCCTGGTCCTGGAGTCGCACCAGGGCCGGGTAGAGCTGGGCGCCCTTGATCGGCTGCAAGCCGGCCGCCACGAGGGCCTGCGAGATGCCGTACCCGTGCCGGGGCGCCACCGCCAGTACGTCGAGGATGAGCATCGTCAGTGACGCGCGCTGCCAGCCGGCGGTGCTCATCGCGCGTTCGCCCAGGGCCGGTCCTGCCAGCCGACGACGGGGGTGATCAGGGCGCTCAGCAGGAGTATCACCGCCACCGGGATGGTCAAGGCATCCCAGCTGCCATTCGCCAGGACGAGCGCGGCGATGACCAGCGGGGTGCCCGTGCCCGTACCCGTCGAGAGCCACCACCGCCTAGTGCGGGCGACCCGGTTGCCCTGGGCGATCTCCCGTGCGAGGACCAGGGGGTGGCCGAACTCGCTGGCGGCGCTCGACCCCGCCGAGGGGAGCACCTGCTCGACCTCGGCGACGTGACCGCGAGCCGTGGCCGCCGGGACGAGCCCGGCCCGCAGGCCCCCGCGGAAGCGGCGCAGCCACTCGGCGTCGGGCCAGCTCTCGCGCAGGCCCTGCCGGGGCATCCGGGAGCCGCCCACCAGCACGGCGATGCCCGGGAGGAGCAACCCGAGCGCGAGGAGCGGCACCGAGACGTCGTGGGCTATGACCCGGTCGAGACCCACGCTCGCCGCGGTCGCGATGCAGGCCACCGCGACCGCCCCCGTGGCGACGAGCACGCCCACCGTCGTGGCCGACCGGCCGCCGGCGAAGACCGCTCGCCCCACGACCCAACCCAAGAAGGCAATGAGCACGCCCACCGCGACGAGGCTGTGCGCGACCCCGATGTCGACCGACCAGCCGCTGCGCACGGCCGTGAGGACCGCGGCGACAGCACCGATCCCCAGCAGAGTGCCGCCCACCTCGATGAGCGCGGGTCGAAGCCCACCGCCCTGCGAGGTCAAGACGGCCTCCTCCGTTGTCGCGAGCTCGGCGACGTCCTCCGCCGCGAGATCGGCGGCGTCACCGAAGAGCTCCTCCGCAGGAAGCCTCGCGCCGCGGACCGCGTCGAGCAGCTCGCGCTCCCGCTCGTCGACCGCCGACGCCGGCACGTGCTTCCCCGTCATTCGCATCCGGTAGCGCGCCGCCCACTCACGGTCCCCCTCTGGCCACGTTCTGGCACTCGTCATCGCTGCACATCCCTATCTAGATCATATTCGTATCTAGATACTCGCACAGACTGGACGTTAAGGCAAAGACGCGAGGACATCGCTTGAGCCGCCCGGACACAGACCTGACCCGCCGGAGGCCCGGCGGCGGCTGCTATTCACCCACTTCTGACCCGGCAACGGCCAGCGGTCTCACACACGCCGCCGCGGCGGTCCTCTCCGGCGAGACTCTGCTCGCGGAAGTGGGCATGGAGCCAGGGACGCCGGGCCGGCTTGACCTACACCGCTGGTCGATCCTCCATCGGCGATGGCCCGCGTCCTTCATGCGGTCACCAGACACCCATAGGGACAACGCCGGTAACCGGTGGCCTTTACGGAGCCCTCCTACCCGCGGCCGGCAACAAACCCGGCGGCTCGTCCGCCAACATCGCTCAGCGCAGCGAATAATGCCCGCCCTCAATACCGCACGTCCCCCGACAAAGACGCTGCCGCAGCATGAGCCGGACTCTGGGAACTACCGTGGTTGTGTGAGTGCTTGGGAAGCGGTGAGCGGGCTCGTGAAGTTCCCGGACGGCCGTTCCATCAGAGGCACGGGAGTCCGGCGCCCCCGCGGCGACGTCCCGGCTCCGGACTTCGCTGTCTACTTGCTCGGCAGAGACCCCTTCATCGATGGCTGGCCGTACAGGTGGGTTAAGTGGCGCGACTTCTCCCTGCCCGACTCCATGGACGAAGCGATCAGCGCACTGGGCGAAGCCCATACTCGGGCGGAGCGCGAACGGGTTGAGATCGCCTGCGGTGGTGGGATGGGTCGCACCGGCACCGCCATGTCGCTCCTGGCGGTCATGAGCGGAGTCGAGCCCGCCGACGCCGTCGCCTGGGCGCGCGAGAACTACCACCTGCGCGCCGTCGAGACACGCCGACAGCGACAGTGGATCAAGGAGGCGGCGGCGCGCCTCCGCATGTGAGCGTGCGGGTTGCGCGCAAGCCCTTCGCGTTACCCGGACGCAACCACCTGCCACGAAGCCAGGAGGAGGCATCACGCAATCACATGTCCTTGAACTTGAAGAAGCTCGTTCAGTGCAATTCGGCAGCGTTGCGGTGGGCCGGTCATGAGCTTCAGTTCGTCCGTGGTGAGGGCGTCGTTGCCGCGCTCGGTCAGGATCGCCGGCTCTCGCATATACCTGGCCACCTCGTCTAGGTTGTCCTGCCGCTTCGTCGGGCCTCAGCACTTCGCGCGCTGTTGCGCTTGAGTCGCGCGGCGACGGCGATGGTCACGAGCGCCACGGCTGTGGCGACGGTGTTCGGGATGACGAGGGGCCAGTCGTGTCGGGACAGTCCGTAGAGGACCCAGAGCAGGAAGCCGGGGATGAGGAGGGCGAAGTACCCGAGCGATACATCGTCGGCTGATCGGGTCCGCAGCATCCGGTGAATCTGTAAGGCGGGGGCGATGGCCATCACGACTCCCCATGCCGCCGCCGCAAGACCAAGAACGTCAATGAGCACCATGTGGGCCTCCTACTGGTGGCCCTGGCTCTGGTCCTCGTCCGTACAGCACGGGGGGCGACACGAGGATGCGCTAAGACTACCAAGCGGGCCGTACAGGTGGGGTGTTGGATCACTGTGGGCCGCGAGTGGCGGTGCGGGGAGGAAAGCAGCTTGTCTCCGCCGCCGGCCGGTGTCGTCCGCTTCTCCCGCGCGTCAATCGCAGAGATGCGGGAAATGTCGGAGGCAAGGTCGACGAAGGTCGCAAGCCGGGCTGAAACCGTCAGATGAACGGCGTGTGCGGCCACGATTCTGGTCAGGGTGCGGCGACAAGCCACGGGCAGTTAGGACGCTCGACGAGGCTCAATATCACCCCACAACCTGGGGGCTTTGCGCTCTGGCTAGTTTTTCGGGCCGCGGATGGTTGGAGCGACCAGTTGTTGTTCGTAGGCGGTGATGACGAGCTGGGCGCGGTCGCGTGCACCCAGCTTCGACAAGAGGCTGCTGATGTGTGTCTTGACGGTGTTGTGGGAGACGGTCAGCTCTCGGGCGATCTCGTCGTTGGACAGTCCGCGCCCGACAAGCGTGAGCACTTCTGTTTCCCGTGCGGTGAGCCGTTCAACCTCGCGTGGGGCGCCGGGGGCGTGATGGTCGAGGAAGTGTTCGACGAGGTTCATGAGGATGGCGGGGGCAAAGAGCGATTCGCCGTGGTGGACGCGTCGGATGGCATCGATGAGCTGGTCGGGTCGGGCGTCTTTGAGGAGAAACCCGCTGGCGCCGGCGCGTAGCGCGCCGTAGACGTGGTCGTCGATCTCGAACATGGACAGCACGAGGACTCGCGTGTGGGCGAGGTCTGGTGTGCCGGTGATCTTTTCGGTGGCGTGGATGCCGTCGCCGTCGGGCATGCGGATGTCCATGAGGACCAGGTCGGGTCGTAGCTCTTGGGCGGTCCTGATGGCTTCTGCACCGGTGCCGGCCTCGCCGACCACGGTGAGGTCGGGTTCACGGTCGATCGCGATGCGCAGGCTGTGGCGTAGCAGCGCTTGATCGTCAACCAGCAGCAGCCGCACGGGCGCCTCGATTTGCGTTGTGGACTCTGGTGTCATGTGGCCTGCTCGGGTATCTGCGCGAGGAGGCGGAAACCGTCGTCGACTGGGCCGGTGATGAGGGTCCCGTGGTGGACAGAAAGTCGTTCGCGCAGTCCTCGCAGACCGTTGCCGGTGCCCGGGTGCAACCGCCACCCCGGCACACGCCCGTCGTCGCGGACGTCTACGCTGATGTTGTCGTGCACGCGCTGGATCGTGAGGTGCACGGTCGTCGGACCGGCATGCTGGAGGACATTGGTCAGCGCCTCGCGGACGGTTGCGCACACGGTCAGCTGCACCCCGGGTGGCACGTCGCCGAGGTCGCCCTGATCCACGGTCACAGTCAACCCGGCTCGCCGGGCGCTCTCGACGATGCCCGGCAGATCGGCCAGCGAATCGATGGGTCGCAGCGGCCCCGGGGCATCTCCGTTGCTCCGCAGCAGGGCGAGCATGCGGCGCAGCTCGGTAGTAGTCTCACGCCCGAGGCGTTCGATATCAGTCAGCGCCTGACGTCGTTCGGCATCGTCCTCGTCCTCAGTGAGATTCGCGGTGGCGGCCCGTACGGTCATCAACCCCAGTCCGTGGGAGGCGAGGTCGTGCAACTCGCGGGCGATCCGCAGCCGCTCAGCCTGCGCGGCTTTCTCCGCAGCCCAGTCGGTCAGCTGATCCTCGTAGGCGCGGCGCTGGGCGCGGGTGCGCAGCAGCGCCCAAGTGGTGACGATGACGGCGGCGGAGACGATAAGCGAGACCGCCACGACCAGGTAGGGCGAGTCCCGCCCCAGCGCCAGGAGGGCAAGCAGAAGCACGACCAGCACGCCAGCAGCGATCAGCCACGCGCGTGAATCCCAGGAGGGCCGCCCTTCGTGTTCCATACTCCTCAATCCTAGAAGACTGACTTCCCGGTGTCCTCACACCACGGGGTGACACACCCTGGGGTGAGAACGCGGGGGCAAGACCACCCCTGGCTGTGGTGAGTTTTGGCGCTCGCGTTGATGGCATAGAGGACATGCTCACGTTCGAACAGCTGACCAAGACACGCGGCTCCCGCGACATCCTCACCGACATTACCTTCCATGCCCGACCCGGGAGGGTGACCGGATTCCTCGGCCCCAACGGGGCCGGGAAGTCCTCCACTTTGCGCATCCTGCTCGGCCTGGACCGTCCCACCTCGGGTCAGGCGCTGGTGGATGGCCAACGATTCGCCTCGCTGCGCGACCCGCTGCGCAGCATCGGTGCGCTCCTTGACGGGTCCGGCGCCCACCGGTCCCGCACTGGCCGAGCCCACCTGCGTTGGGTTGCCCGATCGGCAGGCGTCGACAATAAGCGCGTCGAGGAGGTGTTGGAACTCGTCGGGATCGCCGACGCTGGCAGTAAGCGTGTGGCGACGTACTCGCTGGGCATGGGGCGCCGGCTCGGGCTCGCCGCGGCGCTGCTGGCCGACCCGGCGGCGCTGGTACTCGATGAGCCAATCAACGGGCTGGACCCCGAGGGCATCCGTTGGATTCGCACCTTCCTCCGCGAGCAGGCTCAGGCCGGGCGCACCGTGCTGCTGTCCTCCCACCTGATGGGGGAACTGGCCGAGACCGTCGATGATGTCGTGGTCATCCGCGACGGTCGGATCGTCGCCAATGGCACCCTGGTCGAGGTCACCGGGGACCACAAGAACCTCGAAGACGCATTCTTCAGCCTCACCGGCGACCGGGACCAGCGATGAGAGCACTACGCGCAGAGCTGTCTAAGCTCGCCACCCTGCCCTTCGCGTGGCTCGCCTTCGCGGCCGGACTTGTCGTACCGACCGGGATCGCCGTGATCACCAGCCTGACCAGCGACCCAGGTCCGGACACCGGCTTCGCCGAACTGGCCGTGGGAGTGCTCGGCGCGATCATCCTCGGTGTCGCAGGGATCGGCAGCGAGTACACCACCGAGGGTGAAGAATCTGCGGGAGGCCGGCAGATCACCACGACCCTCACCGCCATCCCCTCCCGAACCCGACTTCTGCTCGCGAAGACTGTGGCCGTGATCATTGCCACCGTGGTGCTGGCGGTGGCCGCGATCGCCGTCGTCTTCGGCACCGTCCACCTTCTGCTCGGCACCGACGCGCCCACACTCGACGGCCAGGCCCTCGCGCGGATGGGCGGGGCAGCCACCTATTGGGTGCTGATGGCGCTACTCGGCTTCGGGCTGACCGTGCTGACCCGCAACGGCATCATCCCCATGGCGATCCTGGTGGCGAACTCCTCCGCGGTCACCGTCACCTACCTCCTCGCGCAAAGCTTCCCCGTGGCGAACTACCTGCCCGACCTGGCCGGGATGCGCATGTTCACCACCGTGCGCACCGGCGTCGAGATCGCCCCGCTCACCGGGGGACTCATCATGACCGCCTGGGTCGCCGCGTTGCTGATCGCCGCAGGCGTCGTGTTCTCCCGGAGGGACGCATGACCACCACACTGATCTCCACACGCACCCGCGCCCAGGCGTTCCTCGACGCCGTCCGCGCCGAGGCCTCAAAGCTGTGGTCGCTGCCAGCGATCTGGCTGATCCTGGCCGGCACGATCGCGCTCACCATCGTCCTGTCGATCGCGTTTGGCGCGAACGCTCGAATCGGTCCGGGCTCCTCAGCGAACGTGCTCGACTACGGCGTCACTGCCGTCACCTGGACCCAATGCGGTTTCTTCCTGCTCGGCGTCATCGCCGTCACCTCCGAGTACATCGGTGGGCAGATCCGCACCACCCTGGTCGCCATCCCCGACCGGACGGCCCAGCGCTTGGCAGCCACTGCGGCGCTGGTCCCGCTCGCCTTCGCAGCCGCCGTGGTGACCGTCGTGGCGAGCATCACGACGATGCTCCTGACCACAGGGACCGGCGTGGGGCAGGTCGACCTCGCGCTGGCGCTTCGGATCACGTTGAGCGCCGCCGGATACCTCACCCTCATGGCGGTGCTCAGCTCCGCCTTAGGCTTCCTCATCCGCAGGGCGATCCCCACCGCGGCAATCCTGCTGGTCTACCTCCTCATCGTCAGCCCATTTCTCCAGGGCCAGAACTGGTATTTCCTGCCCGACATCGCCTCCTACACCCTCTGGTTCGCCACCATCCCCGACGATGCCCCACCAGCAGCCGTCTCGTGGCTCATCCTCCTCGCCTGGACCCTCGCGTTCCTGCTGCCCTCGATCATCGTGGCCAGAAGGCGCGACACGTGAGCATCTGCGGATGGAACCGCCGAGTGGGAAGCGAAAGATGATTCCCGGTGCCTGGACGGCGCGTGGGGCGGGTCTCTCGGATCGTGCCTCGCAGTCCGAGGGACCCGCCGGTTGTCACGGCGGCGACGATCATGACGAGCACCGGTGGCCTCATGCTTCAAGAGCCGGGAATTTATCAACCCATCGTGGCTCGCAGCAGGAGCATCCACGAGCCCACCGCTCCCATCGCCTACGACCGCGTGAAACTCATCTTCGTTCGGCACGGGTCGGCGATCCTGCTCAGCGAGTTCGGCGAGAAACCCGTCACCACAGGCGATGTGGTCCTGCTTGCGGCCAACACACTGTGCGGGAGCGAACCCGAAGGTTCGATCACCGTCACCACCCTCTACCTTGACCGGGACTACGTCATTGACCAGGTCTTCTGGCAGCACGCTGCGCTCCTGACCGACCGATTGCAAGCGCGTGACTTTGCGGAGGAGCTGTACTCCACGCCAGCCCAGATACTCCGCCTCGGTGCGGATGGGGCCGGGATGCTCATGCCCTGGCTCGATGAGCTGGTCGCGCTCAGCCTCAACGGCCCTTCTCCAGCGCAGTTCTATCGCCTTCAAGCGCTGCTGTTCTCTGTGCTCGATGTCGTGACGCCTCATGTCACGACGACCATGGCGCGTCACTCACCGTCACAACGCAGGTCCACGCGGTCACGTGTTCCGCGCTACCGCCACCTCGCGCCTCTGCGCACCGAAGCCCGCGCCGCGGCAGCGCTCTTGCGCGACGCCCCGGCCAAGCGGTGGACTCTGCCCGGGCTCGCTACTGCCGTGCACCTGTCACCCTCACAACTCGGCCGTATCTTCGTCGAGGCCTATGGAAAGACGCCGATGAGCTACCTCGCCACCGTCCGCGCCGAACAGTTGGCGCGGCTCCTGCGCGACACCGATCTAGCGGTGGACGCCGCGATGCAACAGGTCGGCTGGTACAGCCGAGGGCACGCCGCCCGAAGGTTTCGCCAGGCCGTCGGCGTCACGCCCAGCCGCTACCGGCAAGTCGTTCGCGCCCAGCGGCGCTTCACCGCTTGATCGCCGAAGCCACCGTCATCGCGCAGCGTGCACCTGCCTGGCATGACAGTGTCGATGCGGGCGATGAGCGCTGGCGACGGTTACAAGTACCTACTTCGCAGCGTGGTTGCCGCCGACGGTGACCGCTCCCTCTCAACACCCCTGACGCGTTACTACGCCGAGGCCGGCACCCCGTCCGGTCGCGAAAGTAGCTTCGTCTAGATCGGCTTAATCTCGGGCTCCTCAGCCTGCCCGCAGGGGAAGCAGCGACACCGTTCCATAGGGCAGGAGAGCGAACATAAAAAGTAGTGTGTATACTTTTGCAGTATGACCAGTCATACGGATGCCGAGACTCGCCGCTCGCAAGTGGCCGATGCACTCATGTCTACAGTTGCGGCTCGTGGCCTGGACGCCACGACGTTTCGTGACGTCGCCGAGGCTGCGGGGGTGTCGGTCGGTCTGGTGCAGCGGCACTTCCGCACCCGAGCCGAGTTAGTGCAATTCGGGGCTGAGATCACGATGGAACGAACTGAGAAGCGACTGCGGAACGTGACCATCGATGCCCCGTTCCGACAGTCAGTATTCAAGGCCGTGGAGAGTCTGCTGCCGCTGGATCAGAGCAGGAACGAAGAGTTCCGTGTCGCACTGGCGTTCTTCCAGGCCTCACTGCACGACTCCGAGATGGCCACGATCCACGCCGAAGGGATGACGCGACTCATCGACGGCCTCACCAACGCTTTCGCAGCCGCTCAGCAAGCCGGTGAGCTGGCTCCCGGTCACGTGCCAGCCGATGAGGCGCGTGGGCTTATCGCACTGATCGACGGCCTCTCGTTGCACGCTGTGGTCACCCCGGGTGCGTTCGATCCGCCAGCGATCCGCAGGATGCTCCATTCTCAACTTGACCGGGTCTTCACCATCGACGGATCAGCATGACTGTTTCGCTGGCTCTGGTCGTCCTCGGCCTGGCGCTGTTAGATACCACCAGTTTCGGCACCTCCCTGGTCCCGCTCTGGCTGCTGCTGGCTCCCGGGCGCGTGCGACCAGCCCGCATGATGGCCTATTTGTTCACCCTGACGGTGGCATACTTCCTCGCCGGCATCCTGCTCGCCCTCGGAGCCGACCGACTCCTGGACGCCATCGGCACCCTTCTGGATGCCGCCCCGCCAACAGCAGTTGAGATCGGATGGCTGCTCATCGGGGTTGCGCTCGTCGTGACGGCATGTCTGGTGCTCGCTCGCGCCAGAGCACGGCGTGCGCAGCCGGTCTCCGGACGGCTTGGACGCTGGCGTGATGACGCGATGACCGATCCGAGATCGTCTGCTGGTCTTATCCGCTTGGCGATGATCGCCTTCACCCTGGAGGTCGCCACGATGGTGCCCTACCTCGCGGCCATCGGACTGCTGACCCGGGCCGATATCGGATGGCCAGCCACGATCGCCTGGCTTGCGATCTACTGCCTGGTCATGGTGATACCGGCCGCCGCACTCACGCTCGTCCGGGTCTACGCCCACGAACGGATCGACCCCTTCCTCCGCCACCTGAGCGACTGGCTCGCACGCAACAGCACCACAACCGCAGGCATCACCCTCGGACTCATCGGCATCGTAATCACCATCGACGCCACCACCATCCTGGCAACGTGAGGCGCGACACGCGGCTGAACTTCCGCCGACGGAACTACCCCGAACAAGTGCCGCCGCCCGGACATTTTGCCAGGCCGTCCGTGTCACGCCAACCCGACACCGCCAACTCGTTCGCGCGCAGCAGCGCTTCACAACTTGATCGCCGAAGCCATAGTCATCGTGCAATGTGCACCTGACTTTCATGACCGTCTCGATGCGGGTGATGAGCGCCGGGGACGGCTACAAGTATCTCCTGCGCTCAGTCGCCGCTGCCGATGGTGACCGCTCGCTCTCGACCCCGCTCACGCGGTATTACGCGGAGCAAGGTACGCCCCCGGGACGGTGGCTGGGTTCCGGCCTCGCCGGCCTGGGTGATGGTCGGCTCTCGACCGGGGACCAGGTCTCGGAGGCGCAGCTTCAGCTCTTGGTCGGGATGGGCCGCGATCCTGTCTCCGGCGAGCCGCTAGGGCGAGCCTTCCCGCGGTACGCCGCGGTCGCCGAGCGCATCAAGCAGCGCGTCGAGCAACTGCCGGGTGAGCTGGGGCCGGCAGGTCGGGCCGAAGCTACGGCTCAGATCGAGAACGTGGAGACCACTCAGGGGACCAGGAGGGCGGTCGCCGGGTTCGACTACACATTCTCGGTGCCGAAGTCGGTCTCTGTGCTCTGGGGTGTCGCGGACGCAGGAATGCAGGCGTTGATCGCCGAGGCCCACCATGAGGCGGTGGCGGAGGTGGTGGATTTCATGGAGCGGGAGGTCGCCGCCACCCGTACCGGCATCTCGGCCGGCGATGGGGCGGTTGCCCAGGTCGATGTGACCGGGCTGATCGCGACCGCGTTCGATCACTACGACTCCCGGGCCGGAGACCCGCAGCTCCACACCCACGTGGTCGTGTCCAACAAGGTGCAGACGGCGCTGGATGGGCGGTGGCGGTCGTTGGATGGGCGGCCGATGCACGCCGCCGTGGTCGCCGTCTCGGAGCACTACAACGCGGTGCTGGCCGATCGGCTCACCCGTACCTTCGGCCTCGGCTGGGAGGCCCGCGAGCGGGGACGGGACCGGAACCCGTCCTGGGAGATCACCGGCGTCCCAGACGAGTTGATCGCAGCATTCTCTACCCGCTCGCACCACATCAAGGCCGAGGCCGACCGGCTCATCGCCGAGTACGTCGCCGAGCATGGTCAGCGACCGTCTGCGGCGACGATCGTGAAGCTGCGCGCCCAGGCCACCCTCGCCACCCGGCCGGACAAGGAGGTGCGGTCGCTGGCCGACCTCACCGCCGAGTGGCGTACCCGCGCCAGCAGCCTCCTCGGAGAGGACGTGACGACCTGGGCGCGCGGCGTGACGGGCACCGAGGCTCCGGTGGTGTTGCGGGTGGATGATGTGCCGCTGGAGACGGTCGCTGCACTCGGGGCCGCGGTGGTGGCCGTGGTCGGTGAGAAGCGCTCGACGTGGCGGCGGTGGAACCTGCACGCCGAGGCCTCGCGGCAGACGATGGGCTGGCGGTTCGCCAGCGCACGGGATCGGGAAGCGATCGTCGGGATGGTCGTCGATGCTGCCGAGCAGGCCTCGCTGCGGTTGACCCCGCCAGAACTGGCCAGCAGCCCTGCTACCTTCCGCCGCGTCGACGGGACGAGCGTGTTCCGGCCCAAGCACTCCACGGTGTTCTCCTCCGAGGAACTCCTCGCGGCCGAGGACCGGCTGCTCAGCCGCTCCGGCACCATCACCGCACCGACGGTCCCGGTGGTGACGATGGAGCAGATCACCGCCCGACCCGACAGCGAGGGGCGGATGCTCAGCGAGGATCAGGTCCAGGCGCTGATGAAGGTCGCAGTCTCGGGGCGCGTGGTCGATGTGCTGGTCGGTCCGGCCGGTGCGGGCAAGACCACTGCGATGAACGCCCTTCGGCGTACTTGGGAAAAGCACCATGGCCCCGGAAGCGTGGTCGGACTGGCACCGTCCGCGGTGGCCGCGCAGGTGCTGGCCGACGATCTCGGCATCGCCACGGAGAACACCGCGAAGTGGTGGAGCAACCGCCTCGCCCACGGTACGACGTTTCAGGCCGGGCAGCTCGTCATCATCGATGAGGCATCGCTGGCCGGCACCCTGTCCCTGGACCGGATCACCGTCCTCGCTGAGACTGCTGGGGCGAAGGTGCTGCTCGTCGGGGACTATGCACAGCTTCAGTCCGTGGACGCCGGCGGTGCCTTCTCCCTGCTCGTGGGCGACCGGGACGATGCTCCCGAGCTGGTCGACGTCCATCGGTTCACCAACGCGTGGGAGAAGACCGCGTCCCTCGAACTCCGGCATGGACGTACCGAGGTGATCGACAGCTACCTCGCCCATGACCGCATCCACGACGGCGATGCCGAGGACATGACCGATGGGGCCTACGCCGCCTGGCGCGCCGACCGCGATGAGGGGCTCGTCTCAGTGCTGATCGCCGAGACCCGCGACGACGTGACCACCCTCAACACGAGAGCCCGCGCCGACCTTATCCTCGACGGCACCCTCGCCCCCGGGCATGAGGTGGCGCTGCATGACGGCACCACCGCCGGTGTAGGGGACATAATCATCTCCCGCCGCAATGACCGCCGCCTGCGCAACCGTAGAGCGTGGGTGCGCAACGGCGACACCTGGACCATCACTGCCGTCCGCGACGACGGCTCGGTCACCATCCGCCCCACCGGGCGACGCCGCGGCGGGGCCATCGTTTTGCCTGCCTCTTATGTGGCCGAGCACGTCGATCTCGGGTAGCCGAGGTTCTGTAAACGCACCTACCTCTCACACGAGTAGGAAGGTGGGCCGACTGATGGGCCAGAACAAGCAGGAACAGACTACGGGAGCAGCGTCGCCGTTGCAGGCGGTGGTGTATGTGCGGATCAGTGATGATCCCGAGAGCACCGAACGCGGGGTTGACCGGCAGGAGGCCGACTGCCGAGCCTACGCGACCGCGCACGGATGGGAGGTCACAGCCGTGTTCAGGGAGAACGACACCTCGGCGTTCAAGCAGCGCACGATCACCTTGGCATCGGGTGAGCGGGTGCGACGCGTGGTTCGCCCGGAGTTCCGCGCGATGCTCAAACACCTGTCCGACGGGCAGGCGCAGGTGATGGTCGCCTATGACCTGGATCGAGCGGTGCGCGACCCGAGAGACTTGGAGGACTTGATCGACGCGAAAGTGCTGGCCGGGTTCACCGTGCGCTCAGTGACCGGCTCCCTACGATTGGACACCGATTCGGAGGTGGCGATGGCACGGGTGCTGGTCGCGATGGCGAACAAGTCCAGCGCCGACACCGCCCGCCGCGTCGCCCGTGCAGCCAAGCAGCAAGCCATCGAGGGCACCTGGCACGGGGGCAGGGTGCCGTTCGGCTACCGCGCCGAGTCCGGTGCCCTCATCATTGATCCGGTGGCCGGGCCGATGGTAGTCGAGGCCGCGCAGCGGGTGCTGGCCGGTGAGTCGCTATACCGGATTCGCAAGGACTGGAACGAGCGCGGCGTGCTGACCACCCACGGATGCGCGTGGTCGGACAAGACGATCAAGATGGTGCTGCGCAGCCCCTCCATCAAAGGCGTGCGCGAGTACCGCCCCGTACTGCCGGACGGCACCCGTGCGAAGACCTCGCAGATGCAGGTGCAAGCGGCCTGGCCTGCGATCCTCGATGAGGACACCTGGCAGCAGGTCTCCGATGTGCTCGATGCGCGGAAGCAGGCGCGGAACTTCCATCAGCCCGGCAGCGGCGCGGCGAAACGCATGTATCCGTTCTCGGGGCTGATCCGCTGCTCAGCGTGTGGGCGGGCGATGCTCCACCGAGGCGACGTGTACCAGTGCGTGCAGGCCACTCGCGGCGGGTGTCACCGCTCTATCCGCTCCGCCGACATCTCGAAACTGGTGGAAGAAGCAGTGCTGGCGACATTCGAGCAGATCACCCTCAGCCCCTCGAAGCGGGCGACGCCGAGCGCGGACGCGGGGGCGCGGGTCGGCCTCGCCGCCAGGCTCGACGCTGACCGGGAACGCCTAGCCCGGCTGGACGACGACCACTACGACGGGTTAATCGACAAGGCGATGTGGGTGCGTCAGCGGGCCAGGATCGCCGAACGGATCGAGGCGACCCGACGCGAGTACGCCGCCGCGATGCCCGAGCAGGAGGGGCCGGGGATCGACGTGACCACCGTCGCCAAAGAATGGGCAGGGCGCACCCCGCTGTGGCAGTGCCAAGCGACCAGCCTCATCTTGGAGGCCGTGCTCGTCCACGCTCTGCCGGAGGGGATGAACGGGGCGACCCCAGCACGTCGCCGCAACGAGACGGTCGAGGCGTTCCACGCCCGCCGTACCGTGTACCGCGCCGAGGTACTGGCCCACAGGGTGGAGTTCATCTGGCGAGCCTGAGCGCGGCTACCCGCAGGGCGGTTGTCGGCCCCGCATCTTGACTGGCGCAAAGCGGTTCAGGGTGCGGGGCCTTTCCGCATCTTGGCGACGGTGCGCTTGGTAAGGCGGGGTGCCGTGCAGAGTCCTCGCAGTTCGGCCAGCACCGCCGGATCGTCCACCGTCGTGGGCAAGCCCTGCGCCTGGCGTGAAGCAGCAGCCAGGCGTGCTCCCAGCGTGGAGACGGCAGGCTCTGACAGCGGCTCGGAGGAAGCGGGGGCGACAGCGGCGGGGTCGGTGGGGGTGCTCATGCTGATAGGTACGACGCCCCTCCCGCACGCTCGCTGTGGTTCAGGGTTCGGTCTGCTTGTCCGGGTTGGCGGCCCAAATCGCAGCCAACAGGCCGGTGTCGCAGCGCAGGGAGTCGAGGGGTTCGCCGCTGAGCAGGCGCAGCAGCACCCCGTCGCCGGTCGCAGTACCTGCGTGCTTCGGGGCGGGGTGTCCCAGCACGATCCTCAGCAACGCGGCCCACGACCTCGGCGGTATCCCCAGCAGCGTCGAGATCGCGCGGTCGCGACGCAGCACCTCCACTGCGTTCGGCCGTGAGGTCAAGTCACCGAGCCGGTAGGCGACGTGCTCGATGCAGTCAGTCACGAGCACGGCATCCCAGCCTGCCGAGGCGAACAGCCCAACTATCTCTGACAGTACGGCAGCGACCCGAGTACGGCCGCCGGAGTCTTCCTCATCGTCGGTGGTGGGGTTGACGGCGAACGCGGGGTGGCAGTCGGCCAGGTTCTCGCGCTCAGCGAACCGGATGGCGTCGTGGAACCCGACGATCCTGGCCGTGTGGCGCACCTTGCTCGGCGAGACGAGCATCCCAGCCGCTCGCACCTCGACGCCACAGGTGATCTTCATAGCGCGAGTGACCACCGCCCACGGGTTTCCTGCGTTCCTGGTCGAGGGTGCGAGCATGACCTCGAACGCTGCCGAGGCGATCTCCCACTCATCCAGCGCGTACTTGTGGGCCAGGCGTCGGTATCTCTCTGCCGTGTATCGCATGAGTTCCGCTGCCTCGCGGTCACTGCGCCAGGCCCCAGGCCCTGCCTCGTGCAACCGGATCAGCAGGGCACGCAAGCCTTCTGGCGTCTTGAACCCGTGGCGCGGCGAGCCATCCGGGGCTGCGGCGTCGTCGCCTGTAGTGGGTGGGGTGTGTTCGGTCACGGTGGCACCTCCCGTGAAGGAGGTGCGCCACCAGCACCCACACCAGAACGCTTTTACATACGACGCTCGTCAGCAGACGTACCGCTTGTGTCTCACGCAGCGCACCGAGACTTCGTGGAGCACCGTCTGCCGCGCTCTGGGTGCTCTCGCGACCGTTTCCGCTTTCAGGTCGCGATTTTTCTTGTGGACAGCAAGAAGATGGCTGTGATCGCCGCGATTGCGGCCCCCGAGAAGAACATCCAGGTTGCGTTTCCTGATCCGGCGAGACCGCCGATCAGCGTGCCGACTCCGATACCGATATAGATGCCGGAGGAGTTCAGTGCGACCACGAGGGGCGCTTCGCTGGGTGCGGCGGTGATGAGACGGTGTTGCTGGGGTGGGGTCTGGCACCAACTGCTCGCGCCCCAGGCGAACGCGAGGATGCCGACCAGGATTGGTAGGACAGTACTTATCAGGGTCAGCGACCCGAACGCGAGCAGCGTGCAGACCATCAGCGCGTATCCGACGATCAGTACTCTCGTGCCGCCGAACCTGTCCGTCAGTCGCCCGGAAGATTGCGCACCCGTGACGGCTCCGGCCCCATAGAGGAACAGCATCCACTGGGCGGCATCGGGCGAGATGCCGACCGCGTCGAACGCAGGAATCGCGTATGCGTAGGCGGTGTAGGCCGCAGCCATGCCGAATACCGTCACGGGCAGGATCACCCGCACGCCGGGGTTGCGCAGCACCGACAACCGTTCGGCCAGCGGCACTCTGCTCCCTCCCGCAAGGTTCGGCAGGAGTAACGCGAGTCCGGCACCGATCAGCAGACACAGCAGCGCTACGAGACCCAGGGCGATCCGCCACCCCATGAAGCGGGAAGCGAGATTGCCCAACGGCACCCCAATCGCAGTCGCCACGGTCAGGCCACTGACTACGAGAGCCAGCGCTCGCCCGCGCCGTTCCTGGGGCACGAGAGACGACGCCACGGCGCCCGCGTTCGGCGTGTAGGCGGCGGCTCCGAGGGCGGCCAGCACTCGTGAGGCCAGGAGGAGCGCGAAGTTCGGCGCGAACGCCGTACCTAGATTGGCGAGGCCGAGCACGACCAGCGCCGAGACCAGCAAACGTCGACGCGGCACGGTTGCCGTGACAGTGGCGAGCAGCGGTGAGAATACGGCGTAGCAGATCGCGAAGACCGTCACGGAGTAGCCCGCCGCGGCCTCTGTCACGCTGAGTTCGTTCGCCATCTCGGGTAGGAACCCGGCCACGACGAATGCGTCTGTGCCCACAGCAAAGGTGCCGAGCGCCAGGAGCGAGACTCGACCGCCAGACTGCCCAGTCGCTGTGGTGCGGCTCGCATCGAAAGATTTAGGGATATTCAATGTCCCGATTCTCCTTTCAAGAAGAGCCCGACAGGTCGCGTGTCCTTATCGGGCTGTGCGTGGGATTAGGCGGTAGCGGTGCGCTCGATGAAGCGCCGGGTGCGTCGCTCCGCCGTGTCCGGCGTGTTCGCGATGAGCTCGGCGAGCGTCTGGCTCGCGAGCTCTCTGCGCCAGGCCAGTTCAGCCTTGCGCATCGCCATCGAGATGCCGCAGGGGTGTGCGAACTCTGCGGGCGCTCCGGTCTGCCCGGCTCCGCGTTGGCGGATCTCGGTGCATTGGAACGGGTCGGTGCCGCCCTCGATCGCGGTCACGACATCCATGAGGGTGATGGCCTCGGGGTCGCGGCCGAGCCGGTAGCCACCGCGTGCGCCCCTCTCGGAGACGAGGATGCCCGCCTTGGCGAGTGGTTGCAGTTGCTTTTTCAGGTACTCCGGAGGGAGATCGAAGACCTCCGCAAGACGCCCGACGGGGAGGGGTGCCAAGTCGTCGAGCCAGGCGAGCACGAGGCAACAGTGCAAGCCCCACTCCACGCCCTCGCTCATCCGCATAATAGGGATACTACACCTCCCTAATGGCTCACTACCTCCCAGCTCGTCCGGGAGGCGGCTGGCGGCGTGCGCGGTACATCGCCAGGTGGGTGCGGTTGGCGCAGTTGCGCACGTCGCAGAAGCGCTTTGACCGGTTCTTGGTCAGGTCTGCGAGGGCGGCGGTGCAGTCGTTGGCGGCGCATCGGCTGAGCCGTGAAAGATCGCCGGATCGCACCAGGTCGGTGAGCACAAACGCGATGTCTGACGCCACCCGCTCGCTCAGTGGCGCGGAGCTGCCGGCGGCGTGCATGTGCCAGTCCCACTCGTCGTGACGTACCAGGCGGGGGAAGGCGCGAATCTCGCTGAGCGTGAGGTTGATCGCTTCGACCACGGGCTCGACCTCTTCGTCCAGAGCGGCTTGGAACCGGTCGCGCAGCGTGGCAACCGCAGCCGCGTCGAAGGCCGTCGCCTCCAGTGCTCCCGTGAAATCGTGTTCGGCGACGAACCGAGTCAGGTCTTCCGGGGTCGCCAGCCCATCTTCTGCGCCGCTGACGCCGGGGGCGGTGTTGAGCAGATCGACCAGCATCAGCAGGTTGGCCCGGACATCGTAGGAGTATTGCATGCCTCCATCCTACTCGTTCATGAACTAGCTCCACAGGCTATTGGAGCCTGTCAAATCCATGTCTACCATGTGATAGACATGGACTAAGACTACTTAGCATCTTTCTCGGTGATGGAGGTGCGGGAGGAGGTTGCCGATGCGACGTGGTGTGATCCTCGGGTTCATGTGCATGCTGCTGTCCACGTTCTTCTTCGCTGTGGCTGGCCCGGTTGCCAAGGCGCTCTACGGGATCGGCTGGACACCTGGTTCCGTGGTGATGATGCGACTGACAGGGGCCGCGCTCATTCTGCTCGTGCCGACGGTGGTAGCGCTGCGGGGGCGTTGGGGTGAGGTGCGACGCAACTGGAAGACTGTGGCTGCCTACGGGGTCGTGTCGATGGCTGGCGTGCAAGCGTTCTTCTTCCTCGCGCTTGAGCACCTGAGCGTCGCCGTGGCGATTCTGCTGGAGATGATGGGGGCACCTCTCATCATCGTGTTCTGGCTCTGGGCCCGCGCCCAAAAACGCCCCGGCCTCATTACCAGTGTTGGGGTAATCGTGTCGCTACTCGGTGTCGTGCTCGTACTCGACTTCCGAAACGCCTCATTGAGCTGGATCGGTATCCTCATGGCACTGGCCGCCGCCGCGTGCTTCGCCTCCTACTTCCTGGTCTCGTCAGACCACACAATCAAACTGCCACCGATCGCTTTTACCGGACTCGGCATGGGGATCGGCGCTCTCGCTGCTGTACTCGCCAACATCAGCCAGATCATGCCCGCACGGTTTGTCACTTCCGATCTCGACTTCGCTGGCCTACGTGTCTCCTGGATCGTTCCGGCGCTGCTGCTGATCGTCTTCACCGTTGGGGCCTATGTTTTCGGGATCATCGGCCTGCGTTATCTCGGAGCAACAGTCGGGTCGTTCGTGAACCTGACCGAGGTGCCGTTCTCTGCTATCGCCGCATGGATACTCCTGGCAGAGACCCTGACACCATTGCAGATGCTCGGCGGAACCATCATCGTCGGTGGCATCGTCCTCGTGAAATGGGGAGACATCGACTCCGCGACTCGGCCACTCAAGACACATTCCGGCAAGCGAAAAACCACCGCATCGCGCCAAGCCTCGCTCTCAAGCCCGCGCCGTCGTACTCCATAAACCCGCAGACCGCGCACAACCGCTCTTGCTTGACAGCAGGTTCCAATTCGCCGCCTCTCTCTGAGCCGCAGCCTCACCGACGCCCTGAGTCATCACGCCCGAATAACTTGATGCACGTATGCAACGGCGGGGCCGTTGAGCGCACCTCCCTCATGAGACGACTCATGAGGGAGGCAGCGGATGAAAGGCGGCGTGATCCCGTTCCGTGGGAACGGTGCTGCCGCGCGGCGGTACGTCGAGGCCGACCGCTCCCGCGCGGACGAGTACTACCTCGGCGCAGACGACGCCATCGCCGAGTACGCCGTCCTTAACGGCGCGGGCGACGTCACGACGGCGCGGTCGCTGTCGGCGGACGAGTACGAGGGGTGGGTGGACTGGATCAACCCCGACACTGGCGAGTCGATGGGCACCCCACGGCAGCCCGGTGAGGGCCGCAAGGGGTCGCCGTTGTTCATGGAGATGACGATCAACTCGCCCAAGAGTCTGTCGGTCGCCGCAGCCTTGCACCCGGAAGTCTCGGAAGCCCTCGACCGGGCGCAGCAGGACGCACTGTCAGAGATGTGCGGCTGGCTCGGCGAGCACTCCGTCACCCGTGTGGGGTCACGTGGCCGGGTCGAGGTCGTGCCGATCGAGCACATGCAGGTCGTCGGCATCAGCCACAAGACGAGCCGTGCGGGTGATCCGCACCGGCATATCCATATGCAGATCGGCACAAGAGTCTTCGCGGCCGGGAAGTGGCGGGCACTGGATACCGCCGCGTTGTTCAAGCAGCAGGGCGCGATCCGCGCGATGGGAACTGCTGTGATCGCCGCACACCCTGAGTTGGCCGAGACGCTGCACCGGCACGGTCTGACGCTCGACCCCGTGAGTGGCGAAGTGGTCGAGTTGGAGCCGTTCAACCAGGTGATGTCGAAGCGGTCGGCGCAGATCAATCGGAACCTTGATCGTCTCGAAGCCGAGTGGGAGCAGGCGCATCCAGGCGTTGCACTCGGCCCGGTCATGTCGGCCCGTCTGCAAGGGATCGCGTGGGCGCACCAGCGCCCCGGCAAGAAGCCGACAGACCTCAAAGATGAGCAGTGGTGGCAGCAGGAACTGCGAGAGGCCGGCTACGACCCCGACCGCGTGCAGCAGCACGAGTCGCCTGCACCGGCGTCACTCGAAGACCTCAGCGTGCAGCAGGTCGCCAGTCGTGCGCTGGATCGCAGCGCTGCCGCTGCATCGACCTGGACACGCCACACGGTGCAGGAGCACGTCACCCGCATCACTACCGAAGCGGGCGTGCAAGCAAGCCAGGCGGAGTTGCGCGAGTTCATTGCACTGGCAACCGGATTTGCAACCGAGGATTGCTTCTCGGTGCTGCCGCCGGATGTGGCGACGCCGGAGCATGTCGCGCACCTGACCAGCCTCAGTGTCGTTGCTGCCGAGTCCGCGCTGCGTGACCAGCTCACCACCGCGACACCGGAGCGGGAACCGAAGCACCCCGACGTGACCGACGCCGCGCAAGCAGCCGGACTCGACCCCGGGCAAACCGTCGCCGCCGCTGCCGTGGCCTCGACCGACCCGCTCGTGATCGTGGAAGGCGCGGCAGGTGCGGGCAAGACCACCATGCTCGGCGTCGCCGTCCAAGTCGCGCAAGAGCACGGCAGAGCATCGCGGGTGGTTGCGCCGACGCTCCGTGCGGCGCAAGTCGCCCACGAAGAACTCAACGTACGCGCAACCTCCGTCGCCGCGCTCGTCTACGCGCACGGGTGGCGATGGAACGACGACGGCGTATGGACACGCCTCAACACCGGCGACCCCGACCCTGCAACCGGGAACGTCTACACCGGCCCGCCCCGTGATGCGATGCTGTCGCGGGGTGAGCGGGTGATCGTGGACGAGGCTGGGATGCTTGACCAGGACACCGCCCACGCCCTCCTGACTGTCACCGCCGAGGCAGGGGCGTCGGTCGCGCTCGTGGGCGACCGGGCACAGTTGCCCACTGTCGGTCGTGGCGGGGTGCTCGATATGGCCGCACAGATCAGGGGCCGTACCTACGACATGACCGAACTCCACCGCTTCACCGACCCCGAGTACGCGGCGTTGACGTTGGCGATGCGCGACCGCGAGCACCCCGGCGACGTGTTCGACCGCCTCGCCGCGATGAACCTCGTGACCCTGCACGCCAACGAGGATGCGGCCCGCGAGCACATCACCGTCCACACCCACGACGGGGAAGCGATCACCGTTTCCACCAACGACGAAGCCGCAGGGCTGAACGAGCGCATCCGTGGCGGGCGGGTCGAGCGCGGCGAGGTTGATGATGCGGTGACGGCGACCGGCAGCGACGGGGTGAGCATCGGCGCTGGCGACCTGATCCAGACCCGGAAGAACAGCAGCGACCTCGGCGTGGCGAACCGGCAACAGTGGATCGTGCAGCGCGTCACCGACGAGAGCACCGTCTACGCGCGCGAGGTCGGCAACGACCGGAAGCACCTGCGCACGGTCGCCCTCCCTGCTGAGTACGTGGGAGAGCATGCGCACCTGTCGTATGCTGCGACTGCCTACGGCGTTCAAGGTGCAACCGTCGATGTCTCGCACACGGTGTTGTCGGAGGCGACGAGCGCGGCAGGTGTCTACGTCGGCATGACGAGGGGCCGCGAACAGAACCGGCTCCACGTCGTCGCTGAGGATATGGCGCATGCGCGGGAGCAGTTCGTTGAGGCGATGGAACGCGACCCGGCAGACCGGGGCCTCGACCACGCCACCGCCCAAGCCATCGACGCGGTGCGCGGCTTCGTCGCTGATGGCCCCGTGCGCCTGGTCACCGACGAACTCGGCCGCCTCACGGCTGAGGCCGAACGCGCAGAACGCGCGGCGGAGCGGTGGGAGCAGACCGCCACCCGGTTCGACGCCCAACGCTCCACCCACAAGGCCGAAGACGACGAGCACGCCGACGTGCTCCGCCGCACCGAGGAGGAGGCCGAGCGCATCCGGGCCAAGGTTGCGGAACCGCTCGTCGCGCAGGCCGAGGCAGACGGCAACACCTACCTGGCCGCCGTCGAGCGCGAGGCTGCTGCCAGTGGCCGACTCGCCACCGCCGGGCGATTCGACAGGCGCAAGGCCCGCGCCGAACACCGCGACGCGAGCGAGCGCACCCGGACAGTTCGGGCACGGGTGCGCGAGACCTGGGGCGAGCCACCCCGCACCGCCGAGGCGCTACCGAGGTGGGTAGCACAGCAGGCAGAGCGCCGCGCCGAGGCCGACTCCCGCGTGATCGACGCCGCTCAGCAGGTCGAAGCCGCAAGAGGTGACCGTGATGTGGTGCGGCAGCGGCACGACCAGGAACGCCGAGCGCTGCTGGTCAGCGAGTACGGAGCCGAGCAAGCCCGCCGCCTCCATCTCGGCATGCGCACCCCCAAGCCGCACCGCGCGGCGCGAGACGCCACGACCCAGGCCGCGATGCTTCGCGCCGAAGCCGACGAACTCCGCAACCTCCCGGTGAACGATGCCGCCCGACTGATCGAGGCCAAACGCGCCGAGCAGAAGAACCAGCGGCAGCAAGTAGCGCAGCGTGAGCGGCAGATCAGCAACTCGTTCGAGCACGACCAGCACCGCAGTACTCCGCGCCGCGACGGGCCGACACGGGGGCTGTAGGCGGGCAGTCCGGGTGTCCTTGCCCGGCTGCCCGCCCGGTGATGGTCAGGCGGTGAACTCACCGACGACCGTGTAGAGGCCTGGGGTTGCTTGGGCGAGAGCGGCGGTGCGCTTGGCGTACTCGGCGGCCTCGGGATCAGACTGAGTGGCCTTGACGTCTTCCGCGCTTTCCCAACGGGCGACGTTGATGACGCGGCTCTTGTCGAGGCTCGCCAGCAGCGTGACCGAGATGAACCCTGGCCGCTTGGACATGACTTTCTCGGTGCCCTCGGTCAGCAGGTCGATCACTTCTTGCTGCTTGGCCGGATCGACGTCGACCACATTGATGAACGTGACGGGGTTAGACATGGTTTCCTCCTTCTTCGGTGTTCCGTGCCCGGGCGGGCGCGGTCGGCTCTCGGAGGCATCTCGTGGAGGTGTCTGCCGGGAGAGCCGCGAGCGGGCGCGGATCGCTCGCTCTGTGGTGTAGACGACGCAGCCCCTTGGAGTGTCAGATCGGCGCTGCCGTCGCTGGGAGGCCTGACGTTCGCGCCGCCTACCTCGTCAACTCTTCGGACACCCATCACCCGGCGAGAGAGGAATGCCATTGCGCGGTTCAGGACGGAAAGGTGCGTTAGTCACAGGTCGAGTGACGCGGTGGTTGGATGAGAGGACGAGCCTCACGCGGGGACTTGAATCGTTGCGCAAGCGCGTCGTGCCGGATCATTGGTCGTTGCTGTTCGGGCAGATCGCGGTGGCAAGTTTCGTGATCTGCTCACTGTCGGGTGTCTTCCTGATGTTCTTCTACGATCCGTCAACGACCCCGGTTGTCTATGACGGAGCCTATGAGGGGCTGCACGGCGTCGAGATGTCACGGGCGCTGGAATCGACCGTGCATCTCTCGTTCGAGGTGCGCGGCGGGCTGCTGATGCGGCAACTGCACCACTGGAGCGCATCGGTGATGATCGCGGCGGTCATGCTGCATCTGCTCCGCATCTTCTTCACCGGAGCATTCCGTAAGCCTCGGGAACTGACGTGGCTGTTGTGGTTCGGCATCCTCCTGGCGGGCATGGGCGCAGGCTTGACCGGCCATATCTTGCCCGACGATGCCTTGTCGGGTACGAGCCTGATGGTGATGGACGGACTGCTCAAAGGCATTCCGATCATCGGTACCTGGCTCTCCGCGCTGGTCTTTCAGGGCCGGTTCCCGACCGGCGCAGTCGATACGTTCTACCCGCTGCATGTGCTCATCTTGCCCGCCGTGATCGTCGTGTTTCTGCTAGTCATCGGGATGCTGCATTTGCGGCATAAGCCCGCCCAGTTCCGAGGACCAGGAAGAACCGAGCACAATGTGGTGGGTCGGCCGTTCATGGTGGCGCTGGTCAAGAGCGGCGGGTTGTTCTGCATCGTGTTCGGCGTGCTGACGCTGATGGCCGCGACCACGCAGGTGAACCCGGTCTGGACGTATGGGCCAGCAGACCCCTCGGTCGCCTCCGCAGGTGGTGGAGCGCTCTGGTACCTCGCGTTCCTCGACGGCGCACAGCGGTTGGTGCCACCAGGATGGGAGTTCGTGTTCCTCGACCGCACCTGGACGCCCGCGATCGTCGTTCCGCTTGTCGTGGGTGGTCTGTTCTTCCTGACGGCGATGATCTATCCGCTCATCGAGCGCTGGGTCGTCGGAGACAACGCCGAGCATCATCTGCTCACTAGGCCACGCAACGCGCCGACCCGCACCGGCATCGGCGTCGCCGGGGTCGTGTTCTACGGCGTGATGTGGATCGCGGGCGGCAGTGACACGATTGCGCTGCACTTCTCCCTCAGCAACGAAGCCCTGATCCACACCTTGCAAGTGGCGTTTTTCCTGGGGCCGGTAGTCGGCTTCATTCTCACCAAGCGCATCTGTCTCGGGCTGCAACGCAAAGACCGCGAGATCGTCTTGCACGGCTTTGAGACTGGCAGGATCGTCCGTTCACCAGAGGGCGAGTACTCCGAGGTCCACAGGGCCGTCGATGCCTACACGCGATGGAAACTGATCGACTACGAAACCTACGAACCCCTCACCCTCAGACCCGATGAGCAGGGCCGCATCCGATTCCGTGGTCGCCTCCGCGCCCGCATCTCCCGCTGGTTCTTCGAGGACCGCATCGTTCCGCCACAGCCAGACGAGGTAGCGGCTCTGGATAGCGGGTCGTCTGCCCCTCACGCAGGCCGAAGCCAAGCCGCCGAGAGGTCACCAACGGTGGACGACTCGTGAACCTTGATCGGTGCGCCTGACACTTCGGAGCGCTATCTCGTCTACTTCTCAATGAGAGATGATGCGATAGGAAGACAGATGCCCGGCCAACACGATGCGTCAGGAGGGAGGAACGATGTCTGACCCCGTGACCTCTCGACACCCTGAGCCTCCCGAACTGGTCGATGCGATCCGCGAGCGAAGCGTCCTGATGGGCCTGAGTTACCGCCTCTTGGGTTCCCTCGCCGACGCCGAAGACGCCGTGCAGGAAACCTACATCCGCTGGTACCGCCTCAGCGAGCACGAACGCCGCGCCGTGAGCCACCCCCGAGCATGGCTGGTCAAGACTGCCAGCCGCATCGGTCTCGACATGCTCAAAACCGCTCGGGCGCGACGAGAGAGTTACGTCGGAGAGTGGTTGCCCGAACCCCTCCCCGCAGCGGGCAAGTGGAGCAGCCAGCAGGCAGAGGCGGTCATTGATCCCGCCGACCGTGTGACCCTGGACGACTCTGTTTCGATGGCGCTGCTCGTAGTGCTGGAAGCCATGACACCCGCCGAGCGCGTCGCGTTCATCCTCCACGACGTGTTTCGATATACGTTCCCCGAGATCGCGGAGATCGTCGGACGCACACCCGCCGCGTGCAAGCAACTCGCCTCATCCGCCCGGAGGCGCGTGCGCGAAGAACAACGCACCCCCGTACCAGCATCCGAGCACGCCGCAGCCGTGCAGTCGTTCAAGACCGCCTGGCAGACCGGCGACCTCGCAGCCCTCATCGACGTGCTCGACCCCGAGGCGACTGCTGTCACGGACGGCGGCGGCCTTGTCTCGGCAGCGCTCGAACCCCTCCACGGGCCAGAAGCCGTCGCCCGGTTCCTGCTCGGCGTGTACGAACGACAGCCCGACCTCATCATCCGAGAAGAACTCGTGAACGGCGAACCCGGACTCGTCGCAACCGACGCCCACGACCACACCCTCGCTGTCCTCGCACTCGCCGCGACCAACCACGGCAAGATCAAGCAGGTCTGGGCCATCCGCAACCCCCAGAAACTCGAAGTCTGGGCGTAGCGCCGGTCACGCTCCCAATCAGGCCGCTGCGATAGACTGGAACTGCGCACACGCGCACGATCACAGGTGGGTGTGTTTGGGGAACCTCGGCTACGCGGTCACCGCGCATCGTGCCCAAGGCGTGACCACCGACACCGCCCACGTGCTGGTGGAGCCGAGTACGACCCGGGAGAATCTGTATGTCGCCATGACCCGCGGCCGGGCCTCCAATCAGGCGTATGTGATCCTTGACCGCCCCGACGACCACGCACACCCGCACCCCGGCGACAATCCCGACGCCACCGCACGGTCCGTGCTCTACGGGGTGCTCCAGCACACCGGTGCCGAGCTCTCCGCCCACGAGACCATCACCGCTGAACAGGACACCTGGGGCTCTATCGCGCAGCTCGCCGCCGAGTACGAGACCATCGCCGCCGCAGCCCAGCACGACCGCTGGACCACCCTTATCCGCGTCTCCGGGCTCACCGAGGAACAGTCCGAGATGGTCATCGAGTCGGAGGCGTTCGGGTCGCTCACCGCCGAGCTACGCAGGGCAGAGGCGAACCGCCACGACATGGACCGACTGTTCCCACGCCTGGTCCAAGCGCGCGGGTTGGATGACTCCGACGACCTCGCGTCCGTCCTCCACCACCGCGTCACCCGCGCCACCGCACGCCCCGCCGGTTCCGGCCGCACCCGCAAGACCCCACGCCTGATTGCCGGGCTCATCCCGCGTGCGGACGGCCCGACGACCGGCGACATGCACCAGGCCCTGGAAGAGCGGCAGGAACTGATCGAAGCCCGCGCCGACGCCCTACTCGACACTGCGCTGGACGACCAGACAACATGGGCGACTGCCCTTGGCACCCCGTCACGCGACCAGCGCAAGGCAACAGTCTGGCGGCATCACGCTCGCGTCATCGCCGCATACCGCGACCGGTACGGCATCACCGACGACGCTCCGCTGGGCGCCCCACCCGAGACGACGGCACAGAAGATCGACCGAGCACGAGTCGAAGCCGCACTCCGAACCCTCACGACCGCGCAGGTGCAGACCAGCACCGATCGCCGGCCCGCGCGCCGGCCGGCGCGCGACCTGAGCCTGTGACCTCTGCACCGGATGCGCTGGCGCGATAGAAACAGGAGGCGCACCGCCTGCGCGAGAAGCCTCGGCTGAGTTCCGAGACGGAGCGGGCTTCAGATGGAGCGGCTCGGCGGCTCGGCACCGTGCGTCGGCCGATAGCTGAACTCGCGCGCCGGAACAGAATGATCCATATGTGCGCCGGATGGTGATGTTCCGGCACCAAGTAGACGTGCAACGTCGGAGGCGTCAGTCACGATCTGGGCCTTGCCCTCTTGAAGAAGACGATGCGGTCCAACGCTCGTCACACTCGTTATCGGTCCGGGCACTGCACCCACCCCGCGCCCCAGCCGGCGGGTCTCGGCGGCGACGTTCAAGGAACCCGACCGAGCGCCGGCCTCGACGACCACGCTCGCTCCCGACAAGGCAGCCATGATCCGGCCGCGAGCGAGGAACCGTTGTCGTGTCGGGGTCGCGCCGGGCGGCAGTTCGCTCACCAGGAGACCAGCATCCCCGACACGGTCCAGCAGCTCGCGGTGCCCGGCCGGGTAGGGCCGGTCAACGCCACCGGCGAGCACGGCGATCGTCTCGCCGCCTGCTGCGAGGGCTGCCCGGTGCGCGGCACCTTCGATTCCGTACGCGCCACCGGCGACGATCACACTCCTGCGCGCGGCAAGGTCGCGGGATAACGATCCGGAAATGTGCTCGCCGTACGCCGTGGCCGCACGGGCACCGGTGAGCGTCACCCGATCCGTGAACGGACGGGCCAGCAACGAGGTCGCGCTCCGCGTCCACAGCACATACGGCGCCCTGTCGCCCAGGTCGTTCACGGACACGGGCCAGTCCTTGTCATCAGGGACGAGGACGTCGAGCCCTGTCTGCTCCGCGACCTTGAGGCGTGCGGCCAAGTAATCGGTCCCGGCCGTCGAGGTGAGGTGATCACGCCACATGCGCGCGTCGACACGGTTCATGCCCGGCACCGCGCCGTCACCGTCGATGAGCCGGATTGTCTCGACCGCGCCGACGCGGGCGAGGAGGCGTCCAGTGATCGAGTCATCGGGCTCGACGATCATCGACAGCACGACGCGCGCGGTGCGCTCGTCTCGGGGCAGGTCAGCAATGGCGGCCATGATCGGCTCCTTCTCGGTCGGATATCACCGAGAAGGTGCGCGACGCCTCGCTACCGGCTTCGACGCCGATCGGTTCCGGAAGGTCAGACGAGAGCCTCGACCGAGCGACCTGTCGCCCGGCGCTGTCGCCACTCAGCCGCACGAGCGCGGAGCAGGAGGACGACACTGACCGGTCCCATGATGGCGAACTTCAACGCGTTCCAAATAAACAACAGCACCAACAGGTACAGCCAGCCCGGAGCACCGTCGTCAATCAGCACGGTCAGAAGGCTCGCGGCGTACAGGTAGGGGACGGCCAGCAGCATCGCCGGGACACCCCACTTCAACCCGCGCCGGGTACGAATCGCGTCGAGCGCGATGTTGGTGGGCATGTACCGGCGTAGGAAGTAGCGGGTGTGGGCGCTGGCGACCCAGATCGAGCGGAACATGAGCGCAGTCCTCTCCTCATCTCCGGCGACAAGGAATCAAGGAGGACGTCCGGCCGAGGCCGTCCGGTCGTGCCACCGCATCCGACGGTGGCGTAGCAGGTAGAGGCCGCCTACACCCCATGTTACCGCGGTTGTGAGCGCGTCGGAAGAGCATGGAGTGAGGGGAGCTACAGAGGGGGAGGAGGCGCGTGTCGCCGGATCGTCGTCGGAAGCCGCTGATATCATCCGGTTAGGCGCCAGTTTCGGTGCCGTTCGCTGACGCACCGTCCGTCCCAGCGTCACCCCGGCTCGCTCGCCGCCGGCCGGGTGTGCCTCGGAAACCTAACGGTGACCAGGTCAGAAGCTGAGTTCACTAACGAGGGAGGGGGCGCACCGATGCTACTGACTTCCAACTGGCGCGAGTGGTACCACCTTCGTCATCAGCAGTCGTGCCTGGTTTCCGGTTCGCAGTTCGAAGATTACGTGACGCGCCTTCTTGTTCGCTTTCATGACGATTTCGTCAACCCCGCGCCCGCAGGGACGCTGGGCGACGGCGGTTGCGACGGACTTGCTGACATGGGCCGGATATTCTACGCGTGTTACGGGCAGCGCCCAGGGCGCAATGCCGAGCGTGAACTCCAGGCGAAACTGAACTCTGATTTCGCCCGGGGAAGAGAATCGTGGTCGTCCTTCCATACTTGGATCTTCGTGACCAACGCACCGATTGGGCCGGAGACGCTGAAAACCTTTGCCGCACTCCAGCAGGAGCACAGCGAAGGTTCGGTGCGCCCGCTCTCCATGCGGATCTGGACTCCTGATGATCTCTGGAACAAGGCGTTGAGCACGTTCTCACAGGACGTGCTAAATGAGCTGTTTCCGGGTGCGCCCGGCGTCGAGGACCTTGAACTTGCGGATCTTCTGCCACTACTGGACTCTCTTGGTGAGAGTGATGATGGCGAAGATGTTGTGACAGCCATCCGGCCTGTGCCGCCTAGCAAAATGGACTTCAACGAGCTGCCCGAAGGTTCTCGGCTTGAGTTCAACGCCGGCAGATTGATGGCACCACGCGTTGACAAATGGTACGCAGACGCCTCGAATCCATCTCTATATGATTCGCACGGCGAACGCTTCGCCGAAATTTACAAAGCGGCACGGCGGGTCGCCGCTACGCCCGCCGAAGTCTTGGAACGAATCTACGTCGCGGTCGCGGGCGCGAACTTTCGTATGGATGCGAAGCGGGCCAACGCCGCGTACGCCGTCGTTTCCTACTTCTTCGATGCCTGCCACATTTTCGAAATGCCGCCAGTAGGCCTCGGGAGCGCACATGCTGCTGCCAACTAAGGGAGTGTCCACCCAGCGCGCCCTCGTCACCGTTGGCTCTGAACTACTCGAAGCCCTTGAAACGCCAAAGTCTGTCTCTGCCCTATGGGAGCAGTACATCGCTCGTGTTCAGAACCAAGGACGCACCGATCACATCACATTTGACTGGTTCTCACTCGCCCTCGCATCGCTGTTCGCGATCAACCTCGTGGAGTGGGCGCCGTCGGGCCATCTGAGGAGGGCGAGTGTTTCTTAGCTCCCTTAGGTCTTCCGATGACAGGTTCAAGTCCGTTCATTTCCACGATGGGCTCAACATCCTGGTTGCGGACCGCACTGAATCCTCCGAGCAGGGTGATAGCAGAAATAGCGTGGGCAAGACGAGCTTCGTCAAGATAATTCGTTACGTCATGGGTGGTGATTTACCGCCGGAGTTCAAGGCTCCTGAACTCGAAGAGCATTCCTTCACGCTGGCGTTTCGCCTTCCCTCAGCCGACGGATCGGGTGAAGAAGATGTAACCGTGACGAGGCCAGTTTCTCCGAGAACTCGTGTACAGGTAAGTGGTTGGTCAGCGGTCGCTGAACGCCAGCCCATCCCGGTTGATGAGTGGAAGGCTTTACAAGCGCAGTACCTGTTCCACATCCCTGAAGCCGTTTCACGACCTACGTCTGGTCAGCTCTGGGGGCAACTGGTACGTAGCTACTTTGGCGATCCTACTAAGGTGCATCACTCGGAGGCCGACTGGGAGTCGGGTGTGCGGATCGGCCACTTGCTTGGACTTTCCTCGGAGACTCTCGCGAAGTCGGGCGACGTGGATCAACTGACCAAGCAGGGCAAAGCCATTCGTAAGGCAGTAAAAGAAGGTGCCATCGCGCACTTATCGCTTGACGAGCCGAAGCTGCGCGCACAGCTCGCAAACCTGCGTCGCCAACGCGATCGAACGCAGGAGTCGCTCAGTGCGTTCAAGGTCGATGAGCAATACGCCGAACATCAGCGCCGGGCTGATAATCTCACCGGTTCGATTCAACAACTCAATGATGAAGGACTCGCTCTCCAGCGCCGCAGTCGCGAGCTAGATTCTGCTCTCCGGGACGAAGTTGATCCAGCCGAAGATGATGCGCTTAGGGACAAGCTCGAACGCGTCTATGGGGAACTCGGTGTTGTGCTCCCTGACCTTGTTGGGCGGCGCTACGAGGAAGTGTCCGAGTTCCACCAGTCCGTTGTGCGCAACCGCCGGTTCTTCTTGCAACAGGAGCTGGATTCTGTCCGGGCACGGCTCGTGGCAATTGACGGGGAGCGCAAGACCCTCGACGCAGAACGCTCTGAAGTATTGCGTCTGCTCGGTGAAACAGTCGCCCTCGACACTTTCCTTGCAGCGCAACGAGACCTCGCCAAGTTGGAGGCCGACGTCGCCGACCTTGAGCGAAGAGTTGAAGCAGCTGCATCTATCAGCCAAATCGGCGATCAAGTTAAATTGAAGACCGCAGAACTTGTGACGGCCGTCCGTGCAGAACTGCATGAGCGATCAGATTCGCTGGACGAGTCGATATCGTTGTTTGGCGAGCTTGGCGCAGAAATTTACACTGATCGCGACGCAAGCCTTTTGGTTGCGCCGACGGACAAGGGCATTCTGAAGGTAACGCCGCACATCTCGGGGGACGCCAGTACCGGTGTGCGAAGTGTCGAGACTTTCATGTTCGACATCGTATGCTTGATCGCTGCGATCAAGAGCAGTCGCGCTCCGCGCATTTTGGTTCATGATAGCCACCTGTTCGATGCCATCGACGGCCGTCAGATCGCGTCCTGTTTGAATATCGGGGCACGTCTAGCTGAGGCGCATGGGTTCCAGTACATTGCTGCCCTGAACTCTGACTTTATTGACCTTGTGGAAGCGCAGAGTGAGGGTGCCTTTGATGCGGAGCCCTACATCATGTCTACGAGGCTCACTGATGCAACCGAAGATGGTGGAATCTTCGGCTTTCGCTTCAGCTGACCCGATCGCCGTTCCACGCATGCTTGACGTGGGGCTCCACTGCGCGACGCTCCTGCCCCACGGACTTGGAGGTTATCGTTCGCGTCCATGCGAATCGCGCATCGGGACACCTCGCGCCATCAGCCAATTCCGAACTGTTCCCCCATCGAAGCCGAGCCGGGAGCCGACCACAGCCAGCGAGTCGCCGGCCTCGTATCGCCGGACCATCTCCACTACTTCGTGCTCTGAGGGCGATGAGCGCCGAAGACGCACCCCTCGTGAGCGGAGCAGCGAGCCGAGCCGCTGCCGACTCACCCCCACAACGGGGGCGAGTTCTCGCAGGGTAGCTCCGTGAAGGTATCGAGACTCTGCGCTGACAAGTGCGTCCTCACTCACGCGGAACTGCTGGCGGGCGCAGGGGCCTGCGCTAGGGCCGAAGGGAGCGGTCCTTGCCCTGATCAGCCTGTGCATCGCTGCCATACGCGCTAGCACCCGGGGAAGTTTCGAAAACGCTCCCGCTAGGTCCACTCGAGAAGCTATTGAGACAGCACTCGTAAAGGAAGATCCCGCCGACAGCAATATGGAAGCTGTCGGCGGGATCTTTGTCTGTGCAGATTCGAGGATCAGGCTCAGGCGTGGACGCGAATGAGGTGATCGTTCGTGAAGGCCTGGAAGGCCCACTGCGCGTTCTCACGACCGTAGCCCGAGCGGTTGATACCGCCGAATGGGTACTCGGGGCCGGATTCCATGTGGGAGTTGATCAGCGTCATGCCGGCGTTGACCTTGGCAGCGAAACGCTCACCCTTCTCGAGGTCATCGGTCCACACCGAGGACATGAGACCGTATTCGGTGTCATTGGCCAGACGCAGAGCGTCTTCTTCGTCCTTGGCCCGATAGACCATGACTGCGGGACCGAAGAGCTCGTTGCAGCCGAGGTCCGACTTCGGATCGATGTCAGAGAGCACGGCCGGCGACATGAACCAGCCGGGACGGTCGAGCTTCTTGCCTCCGGTGTGCAGCGTGGCACCATCGGACACGGCCTTGTCGATCATTTCCACGATCTCATCGCGGGCACCTTCGGACGACACCGGGCCCATGCCGACGTCGGGGTCGTCGAAGGTCGAGACCTTCGTCGCTTCGGCGGCCTTGATGGCTTCGGCAAGGAACTCGTCGTAGAGATCATCGACGACGATCATGCGCTTTGGTGAGGTGCAGACCTGACCGGCGTTCGCCAGACGCAGGCCGACGAGCTTCTTGGCGAGTGCAGGAACGTCCTCGGAGTCGAGGACGACAGCAGGATCGTTGCCGCCGAGCTCGAGCACGGCGCGCTTGTAGTACTTGGCGGCGATAGCTGCCACGGAGGCACCTGCACCCTCGGAGCCGGTGAGGGAGAATCCCTTGACGCGGAAGTCCTTGAGGACCTCCTCGGCGTGGGAGCTGTCGAGGTAGATGTTCTGGTACACACCCTTGGGCAGACCCGCCTCGGTGAGGAGATCTTCGAAGTACTGTGAGGACTTCGGGCAGATCGAGGCCTGCTTCATGATGATCGCATTGCCGACCATGAGGTTGGGCAGCACAAAGCGGGCGATCTGGTTGTAAGGGAAGTTCCACGGCATGATGCCCAGCAGCACACCCAGCGGCTGGTGGCGCACGTAGCTGCTGGCTGCACCGGCGGCGGCGAGATGCGTAGGAGCCAGATGAGTGGCGGCATTGTCGGCCATCCAGCGGGCCGTGCGAGCAACCTTGTCGACCTCGCCGAGCCCCTGCTTCTTGACCTTGCCCATCTCACGGCCGATGATGTCGGTCATCTCATCGGCATTGGCGTCGACGAGGTCCGCGAACTTCCTTAGGATCGTGGCGCGCTCATGCAGCGGCGTCTCCTTCCACGACATGTGAGCGTCATGGGCACGATCGATGTAGCCGGGAATGTCTTCCTTGGCGACGGAGGCGAACTCCTCCTCAACTTCACCGGTATTGGCATTTGTCACTGCGAACTTGCTCATAGATGGTCCTTTCGCACGGATGAATCGGCTTGTGGTCTTAACAAGAAGAATGACGTGCGCATTCCAGGAGGGCAAGTCGGTCTCACGCCTTGCCCTCCTCCTCTTCTCGAAATGCGGGCTCAGTTCCGAGCGCGGGGGACGCGTCAGTCCTCGATTCGGTCCTCGGCGCGGGCAGCAGCGCGGGGAGACGCCTCTGCGGTGGTCTTTGCTTCGCAGAGGGCGCATGCGATGGGCACGGCCCAGAACGAACGATGGCGCGCCGCGAAGATCTCGGCCCGGCGGGGTCGCTGGCTTAGACTGCGGGCATGCCCGATCAACGAAGACTGAGCTATTTCGTCGCCTCCTCTCTCGACGGTTTCATCGCAGGACCCGATGGGGGCGACCCGAGTTCCTGGTGGCCGATCACCGACGACTACCTCGACTTCATCCGCTCCGAATATCCGGAGACGTTGCCCGGACCTGCGCGGCAGGCATTGGGAATCACCGACCTCGGGCATCACTTCGACACCGTGGTCGAGGGGCGGCGATCATTCGACCTCGGTTTGGCCGCCGGACTGCCGGACGCCTATCCTCATCTGCGTCATCTGGTGGTCTCGAGGACCCTGGAGTCCGCACTCGATTCAGACGTTGAAATCGTCAGCGGCGATCCGATCGAGCGGATCAGGCGGCTGAAGGACGAACCTGGCAAGGGCATCTGGCTAGTGGGCGGAGGCACCCTCGCTGCGAGCCTGCGCCCGGAGATCGATGAGCTGATCATCAAGCTCGGGCCTGTGACACTGGGTGCGGGAATTCCGCTGTGGGGCTTCGACGCGGGCTTCGACAAGGAGACATGGACTCGGACCGAGGCAACTCCCCACCCTGGTGGAATGACCCTTCTGTGCTTCGAACGTAAGGTCACTGTCTGAGCTGCGAAGTGCTTGACCGCACGCCGGGTCGCGCTTAGGTTGTCGTCATGGAACACGTGAGTGGAATCGGCGGATACTTCATACGCGCGAACGATCCGGAGAAGCTACAGGCCTGGTACCGGGACGTGCTCGGAGTCGACCTCGGCGATCACGGACTCTGGAATCAGGAGGCCGGACCCACAGTATTTGCCACGTTTGAGTCCGATACCGACTACTTCGGTTCCACGTCTCAGCAGACCATGCTCAACTTCAGGGTGGCCGATCTCGAGGCTATGCTCGTCCAACTGCGCGAGGCCCACGCCCGTGTCGACGACGAGATCCAGGAGATGGAGGGGGTCGGCCTCTTCAGTTGGGTGCATGACCCCGAGGGGAACCGGATTGAACTGTGGCAACCGCCTGCCGATTGACTCTGACAGGTGTCCGCGTCGACTGAACCCGCCCGCCGATTGACCCGGGCCTCAGTCGGCGCCGCCGGAGGTGTCGACTGGGGAACGATCTGCGTCCACCGGTGCTGAAACGGTGCCGCGAAGCACACGCTTCCGCTCGATCCTGATCGCAATCGCAACCACCCCGAGTGCTGCCAGGGCCAACACGATGGCAACGACGACCGGTGCTGTGAAGCCCCAGCCGAGCGCGATGACCGCGGCTCCGAGTGCCGGTCCGATGGCGTTGCCGACATTGAACGCCGAGGTGTTCACGCTGGCCGCCAGGGTCGGCGCCCGGGTGGCGATCTGGAACACGCGGGCGTTGAGGGCCCCGGCGATCGAAAAGCCGCTGGCGCCGACGAGAACGATCATGACGATCGCCGCCCAGCCGTTTCCGGCCACGAGCCACAGGGCGAACAGACTGATGGCGAGGGCGATGAGGCTGCCGATGATATTGCCGAAGATGTTCTTATCAGCGAAGCGCCCGCCCACGACGACTCCGATGAAGGCACCGATGCCGAAGGCGGCCAGAACTCCGGGGACCAATGAGTGGGAGATGCCGGCGACCTGAGTCAGCAGCGGAGAGAAATAGGAGAAGGCAGCGAAGACGGAAGCCTGGAAGAGCGCCGTCGTTGCCAGAGCCAACCAGATTCGAGGGCCTTTGAACGCCTGGATCTCCTCTCTGATCAGAGTGGGCAGGTGAAGGCTTGACTCGCTGCGCTCATCGGGCGAAGTGCGCGTTGTCGCGGCGATGAGGACAGCAGCGAGTGCGGTGACGATCGCTACGGCCCAGAAGGTCGCCCGCCATCCGTACTGCGTGCCCAACCAAGTGCCCAAGGGCACGCCCACGAGGTTCGAAACGGTCAGGCCGCCGACGAGACTGGACAGCGCACGCCCATGCACCTCGGCGGGGGCGATGCGCGTCGTATGGACTGCGGCCACGGCCCAGAACCCACCGCAGGCGATGGCCGCCAGGACACGGGTGACCATGAGGATCGAATAGCTCGGCGACAGCGCGGCCAAGATGTGGAGAGCAGAGAATGCGATGATCGTGATGATCATCGTCGCCCGACGCGGCAGCTTGAGGGTCAGCAGCGCCATTGCCGGTGCCCCGACGATCATTCCCACGGCGAACCCGGTGATGAGCAGACCCGCCTGCGGGATCCCGACCTGCAGATCCGCACTGATGGGCTCGAGGATGCCGGCGATCATGAACTCGCTGGTGCCGAGGCAGAAGATCACCGATGCCAGGAGGTAGACCTGCGCCGGGACACGGACTCTGGTGGGAGTCGAAGTCGTCACTGTGTGCTGCTTTCGGTTGTGATGGGGTGTCCGGGTGTTTTGCGGCCATACGTATGAGGTGCCGTGTGGCCGTGCAGTGCTGCGAAACCCTCGGGGGTGCACAGACTTTCGATGAACGCGCTCGCCTGAGCCAGGACATTGTCGGCGGGCATGACCCGAGCGGCGATCCGCAATCCGGCGAGCACGCTGTGGATGAGTTCCGCGTGAACCTTCGCATCGAGCTCGGAGTGGATGTGACGCTCGACCTGGCCGCGTTCTAAGACGAGCCGATACGAATCCAGCCAGGCCTGACGATCAGGATCGAGGATGGTGCACACCGCGTCGACCTCGCGGCCGAGTTCAGCCGCGGTATTGGCCGACAGGCATCCGATCCGCTGGTCGTCCTCGCACTGTTCGGCCAGTTCCCCACCGAGACGGTCCATGATGAGCGTCGGGGCCGGTGCTGTTCCCGTGCGCAGTTCCTCCCGGGCCGGTATTCCTGTGGCGGTGTAGTCGCGCAGGGCCCGCAGGAAGAGGGCGTCGAGGCTGTCGAAGGTGTTGTAGAAGCTTGAGCGGCCGATGTTCGCACGCTCGCAGACCATGCCGACGTCGGTGCCTGTGTATCCGTGCTCGCTGAAGACGGCAATGGCGGCCTTGATCACCGTCTGCTCGTCGAAGGTCCTCTTCCTGCCCATGGTGCGAGCCTAAAGTATTTTGGACATCTCTGTCCAATAAACTGTCGTGGGCACCCTCTCAGCTGTTCTGACCTCGTCGGAGGCCAACAACAGGTGTACCGTGACGGCAAGGGTCTCTGACACTATCGCGGGTGAGACACCCGCGAAGAGCTATCCGCGACGAGGAAGGGAACATGCATGAGCACAGTGAGTAGGCAACGCAGGAAGCAGCTTCGCGATGATGATGCGAACTGGAAGTTCGGAATCTTCTACTTCTGTCCCCAGGATCCTTCATTCCTGATCCCGAAGCGTGTCGGCATCGGATGGTCGCTCAACTTCGGCAGCCCGTGGTCGCTGCTGTTCGTCATCGTCGTCATCGCCGTCTTGGTGTGGGGCGTCTTCTTCTGAGGACGAGTTCAAGCACCGAGGGCCACACTCAGACACCGAGGTTGTCAGTCAGACAGGGTCCAGGTCTGTTCTGTCGGAGGCACCCACGCACTACTTCCTGCGAGACGAGAGCACACAGAACTCATTGCCTTCCGGGTCGGCCAGGACAACCCAGGGTTCGTCCGCAGTCTGGCCCACGTCAGCTCGGCGGGCGCCGAGAGCGAGCAGTCGATCAACTTCGGCAGCCTGATCTTCGGGTCGGAAATCGAGGTGAAGGCGATTCTTCACTGTCTTGGTCGCCAGGTCGGCTCCGAAAAGAAGGCCGGGGAGAGTGTGCGCCTCGGCTCTGATCTCCACTTCGTCCTCGTCCTCATCGACGACGCTCCACCCGAGGGCCTCCGCCCACCAGTGGCCGAGCATGTGCGGATCGTGGGCATCGACGACGAGCTGTTCCCATTCCAGTCCCATGTCAACAGATTAATGCGTCCGCATGTGACTGTGAATGGCATTGTGCCGATTCAGGCGCCGACATCCTGCAGGTGATGCCTGAGCTCATGAAACCCATAGCGAGTCAATGAGGTCACAGTGAACTCGCGTCCATCGGAGCGGTAGCCGGTGCGATCCCACTGGTCATCGGTGATCTGGACCAGATCAGCCGCATATGCCAGCGCTGCCGCTCTCAGGTCGATGGCCACCTCGGCGGGATTCTGATGTCGATAATCGGACTCGATGGCCACGGCGTCGCCGTCGAAGTTCGGCAGGGTCGGGGCCGATTGGGAGACGATCAGCTGCGTGCGTTCGCGGAACAGGTCGAGGATATCGCGCACATGGGCCGCGTATTCGAGGTCCGACCAGCGATCCGGACGGACACGAATATCGGCATTCGGCCTGGTCAGCACCTGATCCCAGGTGTCAGCGGAAGCCGAGACATAACCCGGGACCATGCTGACATCCACATCGCCGGTGAACCCGCATTCGGCGCACCCGGTCTCCAACACGTCAGCCCAATCGCGTGTGTCCGGTTCGATGTTCTGTTGCGCATCGGGCAAAGTGCCCTGTGCATGTGGTTCGGTCTCGCTCATGTCATGCCCCTCTTCCGTTGCCGTCTCGCCCGCTCGCGTTGCCGCTGCCGCCAACGCGACTGCTTTTCGACTACTTCTTGTCCAGAACCTTCTTCAGGACCGTCGCGTCGCTGATGTCGTCGCGCTTCGACGCGGTGAGGAGGGTGAGTTTGCCCTTCTTCGCATAGTCCTTCAGCGACTTGAGGGCCTCGGCATGGTCATCGTCCTTGAGCTCTTCCTGGTAGCGCCGGGAAAACTCCTCGAACTTATCGGGATCGTGGGAATACCACTTGCGCAGATCGCTGGAGGGTGCAAGCTCCTTGAGCCAATCATCGAGTTCGGCCTTGTCCTTGCTGATCCCGCGCGGCCAGATGCGATCGACGAGGATCCGAGTGCCATCGCTGTTGACCGGATCATCGTAGATCCGACGAACCTGAACCTGATGTGTCTCTGCCATGATCGTCCTCCTCATACCGTGGAGCTGATGGTCGGCGGTGCTGATGCTCCGTCGTGCTGATTTCAGTCTAGGACGGAAGAAGTGGGACGCAAGGTCAGAGCGATCAACCCGATCCGTGGACCCCTCGAGCGTAGACTCAGAGCCTGAACACCAGAGTGCTGAGGCGAGGTGGCGATGACTGAGATTCCGAAGATCAACCGGTTCTTCCCCGACCAGGCGACGGACGTGAGCCTGTCGGAGGCCCTGGCATTTTCCCGAAATGCCGACCAGTGGGTGCGCGCAGTGTTCGTGGCCTCAGTCGATGGGGCTGCGACTATCGCCGGTCACGCCGGTGGTCTGGGCAATCACATCGACAAGCAGTTATTTGCCTTCAACCGGGCATCGGCAGATGTTATCCTCGTCGGCGCCGGCACTGCCCGGACCGAGAACTACGGTCCTGCCGAGGATGATCGGCAATGGCGGCATCTGCGGGTGGGCCGCAGCCCCACAGCCCCCATCGCGGTGGTCTCCCGCAGCCTGGACCTCGATTTCTCGGCCCCGCTGTTCACCAAGGCTCCCGAATCCGCCCCCACGATTCTCATTACCTGTGCTGATGCTCCCGAGCCGGCCAGAGCCCAAGCTGCTGAGGTCGCCGAGGTGATCGTGGCCGGTCAATCGTCTGTGGACCTGGGCGCGGCGATCGCCGAACTCCGGTCGTGTGGATTCGCCCGGATCATGTGCGAGGGCGGGCCGCAGCTGTTCACCGACCTGGTGGAGGCCGGAGGTGTCGATGAGCTGTGTCTTACCCGAAGCCCGACCCTGGTCGCCGGAACTGAGACGAACATCCTGCGCGGCGCCCAGTTCGACCCACCGGTCGAGCTCGAGCTGACGACCCTCTTCGGCACCGACGACGGATTTCTCTATCTGCTCTACCGACCGGCCGGGTCATAGGGGCCTGGAACGTCACAGGCCCGTCGAACCCTAGTTCAGGTTCACTCTCTTCCGCGCGCTGGTGCTGAGGTTGCTCAGCACCACGGTGCGAACCTGCCGGTCGATGTACTGGCTGAGACTGACCTGCGTCTGCTGGAAATACCAGTGTTTGAGTGCCCACATATGGGCCAAGGCCATGAGGTCGTGTCCGAGCGTGCCGGCGTCGACCTCGTACAGGTCACCCTTGTCCACAGCCTCACCAACGACATCGATGAGCGGCTGCAGAGTGGCCAGCTCCTGAGACTGGATGGACGCCAACCCGTCGCGTGAGAGAGACCTGGAAGTCTGATAGGTCAGAACGACGGCCTGACGATGCTCATCGACGACCTGACAGAACTCGGTGAACGCCGCAATGATCCGATGGACCGGATCTTCACTCGCCTCGATGGCTGCCGGCACGCGCACACGGAAGCCCTCGAGAACTCGGGTGATCGCGGCCAGCAAGATCTGCTCTCGGTCCGAGAAGTATTTGTACAGCAGCCCGACGCTGACGCCGGCAGATTTGGCGATCGCCTGCATCGACACGGCATGTGAGCCCTTCGTCTGCATGAGACTCACAGCCGCCTCGACGATCTGCTTCTCACGGTATTCCGCGCGAGCACCGCGGACTACGGCGTTGACGTCTTGAGTCTCACTTGTCATGCCTGCTGACCACTTCCTCGCGGAGCTTGAACTTCTGAATCTTACCGCTCGGGGTCCGTGGGAACTCATCCAGGATCTGCAGCACCTCGGGCCAGTAGTGTTTGGTCACGCCCTTGGCGGCGAAGAATTCGCGCAGGTCATCCATGGTGAATGTGTGGCCATCTTTGAGGGTGACCACGGCGCACGCGATCTCCTGCAATCGGGGGTGGGGCACCGCTACGATCGCCACTTGGGAGATGGCGGGATGCTCGTACATGACGTTCTCCACATAGGCGACGGGAATGTTCTCCCCACCTCGGATGATGATGTCCTTGGACCGTCCGCCGATCTTGATGAAGCCGTCTTCGTCCATCTCCGCGATATCGCCGGTGTCCAGCCAGTCACCGTCGAAGGCCTCCTCGGTGAGGTTCGGTTCGCTGAGATACCCGACGAACAGAAACGGGCCCTTGACCTGGACCTTTCCTTCCGTTCCGGCGGAGACCGGTTCGCGGAGGGGATCGACGATTCGCACCTGCATATCCCCAAGCGCCCGACCGTCCGTGCTTGTGACCTTCTCATCAGAGTCGCCGGGGGCGGTCATGGTGACCAGTCCGCATTCGGTCTGACCCCAACCGCCGAAGACGTTGAGTTCCGGGAGCACTTCTTTGGCCTCCTGGACCATGACGCGTGGAATCGGAGCGCCCATGCAGCAGAAGTGTCTGAGACTCGACAGATCGCGGTCCGTCGTCGTGGCAGCGTCGATGAGATCGTGCAGGAACGGAGTGGCGCCGGAGGTGTGTTCAATGCCGAACTCTTCGATGAGCTTTGCGAACTCCTCACCGTTCCAGACATCCTGGAACACGCCGGTTCCGCCGATGAGCAGCGGCAGGCAGACCCCATACATGTACCCGGTGAGGTGTCCGAAGGTCGACGCCATGTGGACGACGGAACCCGTCTTGAGTCCCAGGTGGTCCGGCCAGGGAAGGGCGGCCGAGAGCACCGAATTATGGGTGTGCATGACCCCCTTGGGATCACCGGTCGTTCCTGAGGTGAAGAGGATCAGACCGACATCGTTGGGGCCGGGTCTCCGCGCGTTCCAGTCGATGCTGGCGCCCACTGACTCTGAACTCGGCGTACGCTCTGAACCCGCCGTGCTCCGTCCATCACGTTCGAGGAAGTCCGACCATCGTTCGAGTCCCTCGCGGGAGGTGAACGGATCTTCGCCGGGTGCATCGAGGACGATCGTATGGCGCAGGTCAGGCAGATCGTTCTTGAGGCGGTCGACCATGTCCGGGTAGTCGAACTTCCGGAACCGGTTGGGGACGAAGAGGACTGCGACGCCGGACTTCTTCGCCATGTACCCGATCTCACGATCGCGGTAGATGGGGATGAGGCCGTTCGTAACCGCCCCCGCTTTCAGTGCGCCGAGGTGGATGACCAGCCATTCGTACCAATTGGGCAGATGGATCCCCACCACCTCGCCGGGCTGCACACCGAGGTCGATCAGCGCCCTCGCACACGCCTCGGCGTCGGCTGAGAGCTGACGATATGTGTGGGTTCCATAGGGATCCCGAGAGACGACCGAATCGGGAATCTCGGACGTCCAGTGGTCCAGATGATCGAGCAGCGTCTTGTTCTTCCAGGCGCCGGTCGAGGTGTGTTTCTCAATGAGGGAATCAGTGAGGATCGTGTCGAATCGGGTAGGCATGTCAGGGCTCCTTTGCTCTGGTTTGGTGCCGGTGGCGGGAGATCGTTGTGGTGACTCGGTGGGTAGGGCTCAGGCCATGGTGAGCCCGCCGGAGACGGAGAGGGTCTGACCTGTGACGTAGGTGGATTCGGGGCGGGCGAAGAAGGCAACGGCATTGGCCAGGTCATCGGGCTGAGCAAGGCGACGCATCGGGATGGCCTTCTCCAGAGCGGTCCGCAGCTTCGGATTGTCCTCGGAGATCTCAGCGAACAAGGGGGTGTCGGCCGGACCTGGGCACACGCAGTTGGAGGTGATGTTGTGTCGTGCGACTTCGCGGGCGAAGGTCTTGGAGAAGGAGATGATGCCGCCCTTGGCCGCAGAATAGACGGCTTCACCGCTCGAGCCCACGCGTCCGGCGTCGGAGCCGATGCTGATCACGGCCCCTGATTCGGCGGCGATCATGTGGGCTGCGGCCGACTGCGTGCAGTTGAGGGTGCCGATCAGATTGATCGCGATGACGCGGTCCCATGTCTCGGCCGTCGACTCCATGAAGGGTTCGACCTTGTCCCAGCCGGCATTGTTGACGAGCACGTCGATGCGGCCGAAGGTCTCGATCACTTGGGTGGTCATGGCATCGACTTTCGCCCGATCGGTGACATCGACGGCGAGGCCGATGGAGTTGTTGCCCAGCGCCGAGGCGGTTTCCTGTGATTTCGCAGCGTCGAGGTCGGCGACGACGATGGTGGCACCGTCTGCCGCCAAGCGGGTGGCGATCCCTTTGCCGATCCCGGAGGCGGCGCCGGTGACGATGATGATGCGAGAGTCCAGTTCAGACATGATATGTGGTCCCTTCGGATGGTGTCGTTGTCAGATATGTCGGATATGTGTGGCCGGGGTTCGGAGGACGGAGGTGGCTCAGGGGGCGAAGGCACGTCCGGCTGATTCTCGGGCGATGACGAGCTTCATGATCTGTGCTGCTCCGTCCCCGATCTGCATGCCGAGCACATCGCGGAGGCGCTTCTCCACGTCGCGGTTCTGCATGTAGCCGTTCTGGCCGTGCAGGAGGAGGCATTGATGGATGGCATGGTAGGACTCGAGCGGGGCCCACCATTTGCACATGGCTGCCTGTGAGGTGTGGGGCAGGCCTTCGTCGCCGAGCCACAGGGTGTTCAGACACAGGAGCCTGGCGGCTGCCATCTTCGTCTCCGCCTCGGCCAGGGGGAATGAGACGCCTTGGAACGTCGACAGCGGCTGGTCGAAGGCCTCCCTGCCCTTCACGTAGTCCCATGCGTCTTCGATAGCCCTCAACGCGCTGCCGGTGCATTGCAGTCCGATGAGGGCGCGGGAGAAGTCGAATCCCTGCATGACCTGGGAGAACGCTGCTCCCTCCGCGCCGAGGAGGTGATCGGCAGGGATCCTGACATCGGTGAAGTCGACGGAGCCGCGGGCCACCGCCGACTGCCCCATGTCGGTGATCGCTGTGCGGGTCACCCCGGGGGCGTCAAGGTCGACGAGGAAGGCAGAGATGCCCTTTCCCCTCTTCGCATTCGGATCGGTCCTCGCGAAGATGACCGTGGCCGCCGAGGTCAGTGCCAGGGACATCGACTTCGTGCCGTTGATGATCCAATCGTCACCGTCGTGCGTGGCGGTGGTCTGCGGATTCCCGGCGTCCGATCCGGCGTCCGGCTCCGAGAGCCCGATAGCCACTGTCTCCGTACCTGAAGTGATGAGACGGCAATAGTGCTCGGCCACCTCGGCGCTGGCATTGCGGGCAATGACCTGGCCCATCAATGAGCCCACCACCTGCAGGTACGCGACGTTGAGGTCTCCCCGGGCAATCGCCTCGGTGACCAGCCCCGCGGTCACCTTCGTCTGGCCCTGCCCTCCTAACTGGACTGAGAGCTCAGGTGCGATGAGTCCGGCACGACCCATTTCCTGGGTGATCTCAGCCCCGATCTGCCCAGCGGCTTCCCGGTCACGTGCCTCGGAGATGAGGCGCTCCTCGAAGGTCGCTGCGGTGTCGAGCAGTGATTGAGCCTCTGGGGTGATTGCGAAGTCCACTGTGATCCTCAAATTCTGGTGGGATGGTCGTTGTGTGAGCTGGTCCCGGGGATTGGGTACGGCTCAGTAGGCGTTGTCGAAGCCGCTGAAGTCCGGGTCGCGTTTCTCGGCGAAAGCGGCCGCGCCCTCATGCGACTCTGGTGAGTGTGCGTAGAGGTCCAGGGCGCTCATGGCCAGGTTGGTGAAACCGGTCTGCATCTCACTGTCGGCGTTGAATGACTGCTTGAGGAAGCGCAGCGCAGTGGGCGCCTTGAGTCCCAGGGCTCGGGCACGGTCCTTGGCCCGTGGCATGAGGTCTTGGGCCTCGACGACCTCATTGGCCAGCCCCCAGCTCTCGGCCTTCTGGGCGTCGATGAGTTCGCAGAAGTACCACATCTCGCGGGCTCGCTTCTCACCCACGACCCTGGCGAGGAAGGCCGTTCCGTATCCGGCGTCGAAGGACCCGACTTTCGGCCCGGCCTGTCCGAAGCGAGCATGTGCGGCAGCGATCGTGATGTCGCAGAGTGTGTTCAGCACATTGCCTCCGCCGATGGCGACACCGTTGACGGCGGCGATGATGGGCTTCGGCACAGAGCGCATGGTCTTGTGGAGTTCGGAGATACGGAACATGCCGTACCGGCTGGGACCGTAGTCTCCGGTCTTCGCCTTCTGCTTGACGTCGCCGCCGGCGCAGAATGCCTTCTCTCCCGAACCGGTGAGGATGATCGAGCGGACCTGGTTGTCTCCCCAGGCCTGTGTCAGTGCCTCGATGAGTTCGTCGACGGTCTGGGAACGGAAGGAGTTGAACGAGTCGGGACGATTGATGGTGATGACCGCGAAGGATTCTTCGACCTCATAGAGGATGTCCTCGAAGTCCTGTGTGGTAGCAGCGGGTTCGTGTGTCTCTGTCATCTTTGCCTCCTCAAGCTGATGTCCTACGGGGGGCGGCAGCCTGTCCCGCAAGAAAATGAATCTAAGTTCACTCCAAGTGAACACTAGTTCAGTACTGAGGTCAATACCCTTGAGTCGGTGAAGTGGGAGTGGTGAATCCTCATTTCTACTGCGGGTTCGCGGGAGCACCCGTTTCTACTGTGGGTTCGCGGAAGCACCCGGTGCGGAGTGCGAGAATGTGATGTAGAACCGATCCTCGTAATCCCGTGGTATCCGTGCACAATCGAGAGGGCAGTGATGACTCAACCCCGTGAGACCAGACCGCAGCCGGCTGCCGGCGCGGAGATCGGCTCCCTCATCGGCGGAGCATTCGGCCTGGTGTTCCTCATCGTCAACAGCGCATCGTTTTCGACCCTGGGCCGTATCCTCGTCCTCGTCATGGGGATCGCGGCCTTCGCCGTCATCGTGTTCTTCGCGATTCGTTCACTGGGCCGCATGAAGCGCGCCCAGGTCTCCTCAGCAACGTCCGTCGAGTCCGCTGAGTCCGCTGAGTCCGACGAGGGGCAGGCTGCGGCCGGACCGCGTCGGACCGTTCCCTTCGGACGCAGCTACTGGATCATCGTCGGGATCGAAGCACTGGCGCTCTTCGGCGGTACGCGCCTGCTGAGCGGTTTAGGGCATCCGGAACTCGGCGTGGCCTGGGTGGCGTTCGTCGTCGGCACCCACTTCTATGCTCTCGGCCACGTGTTCAAACTCAACCGGTTCCATATTCTCGCCACGGTCGTCACCCTGTGCGGCATTGCCGGCTTCATCGCCTTCTTCGCCTCGATCCCAGCGTTCATTCCCATCTTCAGCGGGATCATCTCCGGATTCGTGCTCCTGGCGTTCGGCCTCTGGGCGCTCGTCCCGGTCGAGGGTGAGCGTGCGTGAAACGCCGATTTGCTGTCCGCAAACGGTCGCCTGGTCGTTCTGGGGCGAACGTCTGCAGACAGTGAAAACCGTTTGCGGACAGTAATCGGCTGACCGAAGCCCGTGGCCAGTGACTCTTGACGAACAGGTCCCGTCGCCGGCTGCAGCGGTTGCGCGGGCCCAGGTCCTGGTGCTTCGTCGGAGGGTTGGCTCCGTCGCCGGTCCTACTCCGTGGGCGCGCCTGGGGCCTGCACCTTCGGCACCGACTGGACCCGTGGGGCTGGGAACTCGGGCGGTTGGGCCGCGGGTGCATCCTCCAAGCCAGCGAGCACCTCGGCGATGGCACGGTCGAGCTGCAGATCGTCCTCACTGAACAGCTGCGAGGGATCGTGCTCGACCTCGATGTCGGGATCGACACCGTAGTTCTCCACATCCCAGCCCTTGCCCTCGAGCCAGAAGGCGTAGCGCGGCTGAGTCACGCCGGTGCCGTCGACCAGTTCGTAGCGGCCGTCGATGCCGACGACGCCGCCCCAGGTGCGGACTCCGATGACAGGGCCAAGGCCCTTCGCCTGCACTCGTGCGTTGATGATGTCGCCGTCGGAACCTGAGAACTCGTTCGCGAGGAAGGCCACAGGGCCACGGCGGGTATCCTCCGGGTCGGGAAGCATCTTGTCGTAGCTCCTGGAGGCGTTCCAGGCGATGACCCTGTCCGCGAAGCGCTCGGCGACCAAGGCACTCGTATGACCGCCCCGGTTGAACCGGACATCGGCGATGACGCCCTCGGCAGACATCGCCTGCCGCAGGTCACGGTGCAGCTGAGCCCAACCACCGGCCATCATGTCGGGGACATGGACATAGCCGACGCGACCACCGGACTTCTTAGCCACATACTCACGCCGGGAGCGGACCCAGTCCTGGTAGCGCAGCTTCTCCTCATCGACCAGAGGAATGATCGCGACCACACGGTCCTTGCGCCCCCGCCGCAGAGTGAGTTCGACGATCGAATCGGCCGCTCCCACCAGGTGGGCCGCCGGGCCGCGGACTTCGTCGACGGACTGACCGTTGACGGCGACGATGAGATCACCTTCGCGGGCTCCGACACCTGCTTGACGCAGGGGCGACCTGGCGGCGGGATCACTGCTCTCACCAGGCAGGATACGGGCAATCGTCCAACCCTGATCGGTCCGTTTCAGATCCGCCCCCAAGAAGCCGAGCTTCTTCGACTGATCACCGGGAGGTCTGGACGGAGAGACATAGGCATGTGAGGTGTTGAGCTCACCCACGGTCTCCCACAGGATGTCGACGAGATCGTCATGGGTCAGCGCCTTTGCGGCGACTCGACGCCAGCGCAGGGTCACGCCCTCCCAGTTCACCCCGTTCATGTCCGCACGCCAATAATGGTCGCGCATGATGCGGGAGTTCTCCTCGAACATCTGCAGCCATTCGGCCCGCTGATCGAGTTCGAACCGCAGTCGTGTGAGGTCCACGGAGACCGTGTCATCGTCATCGGCTTCGACCTTGCGGGTGGCCGGCCGCACCGACACGTCACCATCGTTGGTCACGATGATGAGCTTGCCATCACCGGAGACCTCATAGTCATCGGCCTTGTCGACGACTGCGGAGACCTTGCGTTTGGCGAAGTCGAAGTACTGGACCACCTCGCCCGGCTTCTCACCGGCATCACCGGAATGCTTATCGCCAAGCTCACCATCCTCGGCATCACCGGTGCGCATCCACAGGACTCCGCCCTCGGCCGCACTCAGATTGCGGAAGACACCAGAAGAGACCGGGAACGCCACGATCCTCTCCTCTGCCCCGGCAAGCTCGACGTCGGCGGTGACGACGGTCTTCTCCGCCTTTGCCTTCTCCGTCTTCGACGTCTCATCGGTGACCTCACCGATCGCCCAACCGTTGGCACTCGGGCCGAAGGGTGCGGGCTCGGTCGAACTCAGCGGCAGCAGCCACGGTCTGGTCACACCGTTGAACGACAGGTCGAAGGAATGCTGATTGTAGGAGGGATCGAAGGTCCGATCCGAGAGGAACGCGACGTACTTGCCATCGACGGTGAATGCCGGCGAGAAGTCGTTGAACTTCCCATTCGTCAGCGCCTGACCCTCACGATCCGACTTCGTATCGACGATCATCAGCCGCTCCAACATCTCCTCGCCCTGGGTCGGCTGCGACCACACGAGGTAGCGGCCGTCGGGAGAGAACCGAGGAGTCTTGGCCTCACCGAAGCCCGAATGACCCACCAGGCGAGTCCTGCCATTGCCGACGTCGACGAGGCGGATACTGCCATCGTGAGAGATCGTGGCCAAGGTCTTCCCCGCAGGGTCCGAGGCCATATCGAGGACGCGTCCCAGGGCTCCGGCCCCGATCCGCCGAGGAGGTTTGTCACCGGAGACGGCCCGGACCTCGATCGAGTCCTCACCCTCGACATCGGTGATGTACGCGGCGAGTCCGGTCTGTCCGACGACGACGGGTTCACGGGTGCGGATCGACGAATCCGCACACAGCGCCCGCGCAGGGCCTTCGCGATGGGCCAGCCAGAACGTCTTTCCGCGCCATTCCACCACCGAGGCGTTGCCACCATGATCCGGGACGACGCTTAAGGTGCTGGAAGTGGGATCGATGTTGAGCGGCTGCACCCCGGTGCCGGGAAGCTGCACATTGAGGGTTCTGATCTGAGCGTCGAGACTGTCGAGGATGCGGATCTCACCGTGGCTGTGCCACACGATGCGGGTTCCATCGGTGGTGGCATCGCGGACATAGCCCTCGGACTCGGTCTGGAACGTCAGCTGCCGCGGCTCACCGGTCGCGGCCCGGTCCGACGTGGACTGCGTGGCCAAACCGTCCCAGATCCACAGGTTCGCCTGCTCATGAGCATGATCAGGGAAGGTTGCGGCACGGTCGGAGGTGAACACCAACGAGTCACCGACCCAGATCGGATCAGTCAGCGACGCAGCTTCCTCCCGGAGCAGACGCTGCCACTGGGCACCTGCACCCGAGGCATCACCGGCACGATCGAGCCACAGCCTTGGCGCAGTGCCGCCGCGATAGCGCTTCCAGTGCGCGGGCGGACGCGAGAACGGGGTCGACAGAGCCGTCACACCCGAGTGATGTCTGCTCAGCCCCGAGGCCCGACCCAGGAACAAGCGTTCGACACTGCCGTCCAGGCTGACTGACTTCACAACATGATTGCGGACCTCGAACTCACCGGCATTGGATCCGATGAGGATATGGCTCTCATCGGCCCACCCGAGCATTGTCGTAGTCGTTCCACCCAACCAGCTCAGCCGTCGCAGGGACCCGGAAGCCACCTCGGCGAGCATGAGTTCAGGATGCCCGTCGCGGAAGGACACATAGGCGACACGTGTCCCGTCCGGCGAAATCCGCGGACTGCGGACTGGGACATGATCCGAGGTCAGACGCCATGCACGTCCGCCAGCTGACGGGGCGATCCAGACATCGTCGTCGGCGGTGAAGGCGATGAGATCACCGTGGATGTGCGGGTACCGGAGGTAAGAATTCTGAGTCACGTGACCTACATTACAAGCTTGGGCGCCGAGGTGACACGGCCCATGCGGCGCAGTCGGTCCCCGACCAATAGAATGGTGACATGCCATCTCTGACTTCGCTTCTCAACGATCGTTTCGCACTTGCCCTCGAACAGTCCTTCGGCGAGGATTTCGCGCGACGCGACCCCGTGATCAGGAGCAGCCAGTTCGCCGACTTCCAGGCCAACGTGGCGCTGCCCCTGGCGAAGGAGCTGAAGTCCAAGCCACGCGATATCGCGACTACGATCGTGGATAATCTCGACCTCGAGGGGATCTGCGTGACCCCGGAGATCTCGGGTCCCGGCTTTATCAACCTCACCTTCACCTCAGAGTTCCTGGCCTCGACCCTGAACCAAGGACAGGTCACCGAGGTCGGATCTCAGGCGAGTGCAGCACCCGAGGGCGCAAGATCCGCCGGACAGCGCATCGTCATCGACTATTCGGCACCCAACGTGGCCAAGGAGATGCACGTCGGTCACCTGCGGACCACCGTCGTCGGTGATGCGCTGGCCCGCACCCATGAACTCTTCGGCAACACCGTGGTCCGCCAGAACCACATCGGTGACTGGGGCACGCCGTTCGGCATGCTCATCGAGCACCTCCTCGATGTGGGCATCGAGTCCGAGACGGCCCAGGACATCTCGGCCAACCCCAACGCCTTCTACCAGGCAGCCCGCGCGAAGTTCGACAGCGATGAGGCCTTCGCCACCCGTGCCCGCGCCCGCGTGGTCGCGCTGCAGGGCGGGGATCAGCAGACTCTTGAGCTCTGGGAACGCCTCGTCGGGTTCTCACGGATCTACTTCAACCACATCTACTCACTCCTCGACGTCACCCTGACCGATGACGATCTTGCAGGTGAGAGCATCTACAACGATGACCTCGCCGCGGTCTGCCAGGACCTTGAGGACAAGGGCCTGGCCCGCATCAGCGATGGTGCACTGTGTGTGTTCCCCGAGGGATTCACTGGCCGCGAGGGCGAACCCCTGCCGCTGATCATCCGCAAATCGGACGGCGGCTACGGCTACGCGACAACAGACCTCGCGGCCGTCCGCCACCGGGTGCGCACACTCAACGCCGACCGTGTCCTCTACGTCGTCGGTACCCCGCAGGCTATGCACTTCGAGATGGTCTTTGCCATCGCCCGGGCCGCCGGCTGGCTGCCAGAGGGCACCGAGTTCGAGCATGTGAAGATCGGCAATGTGCTCGGCGATGACGGGAAGATCCTGCGCACCCGCTCCGGCGCGCCCCTGCGTCTGGCCGAACTCCTCGAGGAGGCGGTCGCCCGCGCCAAGACCACTCTGCAGGAGTCCAACACCGAGTTCGCGGCCGAAGAGGAAGCCGTCGTGGCCAAGGCCGTGGGCATCGGTGCCGTGAAGTACGCAGACCTCTCCGTCGCCCACGACACCAGCTACACCTTCGACCTCGACCGCATGCTCGCCCCCTTCGGCAACACCGCCCCGTACCTGCAGTACGCCGGGGCTCGGATCCGTTCGATCCTGCGCAAGGCGGACGGGGAGGCATACACGGTCGCGCCGATCCACCTCGGCGAGGCGGCTGAACGTGACTTGGGTCTGGCGCTGCTCGGGTTCTCCGATGTCCTCGCCGATGTCATCGCGGGCTCCGCGCCGCACCGACTGTGCACGTACCTCTTCGATCTCGCCCAGTCGTTCACCTCGTTCTACGAGCAGTGCCCGGTCCTCATCGCCGAATCCGCCGAGGTGCGCGATTCCCGGCTGCGTCTGAGCCAGACCGTCCTCGAGGTGCTCGAAGCGGGTCTCGGAGTTCTCGGCATCCGCGTGCCCGAGCGCATGTGAACCAGCCTGACCCATCCGTTGCCCGGCGGATGCTGCCGTGGATGGTTGTGGGCATCGTCGTTCTGGCGATCAACCTGCGGGCACCGATCATCGCTCCGACGGCCGTCCTCAGTGACATCCAGGACGACACCGGGCTGAGTGCGGCCGGGGTCGGCCTCCTCACGGGTCTGCCGGTGCTGCTGTTCGCCCTGGTCACCCCTGTGGCGGGCAAGATCATCGGACGCTTCGGTGCGGAGGCAGCAGTGCTGTCGTGCCTGACCGGAGTCCTGCTCGGAACCGTGCTGCGCTCCGTGGGTCCGCCCTGGCTCGTGCTTGTGGGCACCGGAATCATCGGGTTCGCCATCACCTTGGGAAATATCGCCGTGCCGGTGATCATCCGCCGCGAGGTCCCGTGGAGCCAGGTGTCGATGGTGACGGGCCTGTACTCGGCCACCATGAACGTCGGGTCTATGCTCACGCTGCTCGGCACGGGGCCCTTGGCGGCAGCGTTCGGTTGGCGGTGGGCCATCGCCATCTGGGGCGCCATGGCAATGATCGGACTCGCCTACTGGCTATTCGCGATCCGGCTGCGGGTCCGTCGCAACGCGATCGTCGCAGCGTCGGCAGAAACACCACCGGCACCCCAGCCCACACCGGTACGGCGCCCGTGGCGCGAGGCACCTCCTGAATTCCGTGCCATCATCGCGCTCCTTGTGGTCACCTTCAGCGGACAGTCGATCGCGTACTACACGACCACGACGTGGCTGCCGTCGATTCTGGCGGACACGGGAGGGTTGAGTGCAACCGCGTCGGGCGGCACCGCTTCTCTGTTCCAGGTCGCAGCCATCCTCGGCGCATTCGGTGTCCCGCTGCTGGCGGCCCGAACCAAGCCGTGGGTGCCGGTGGCCATCATCGCGGCGCTGTGGCTCTCACTGCCCGTCGGGCTGCTGCTGGCTCCGAGCTCATATGTGCTGTGGGCGACCACCGGGGGTATCGCCCAGGGCGGCGGATTCACTGCGATCTTCTCCATCATCGCCCGCACCGCCGGCAGCGACCGGGAAACCGCATCCGCCTCGGCTCGGGTGCAGGGCGGCGGCTACCTGGCCGCCACACTGGCGCCGCCCTTCGCGGGCTGGCTGGGCAATGTCACCGACGGATGGACGGCCCCGATCCTGCTCATCCTCGCAGCGACCCTGGCCTTCACCATCGCGGGGCTGCTGGCCGTGCGGATCTCCGGCCGCTTCCGTGGCGGTGGGCCTGCCAATAGGCGTGAGGTGCTTGATGGTTGACGACCGGCCTCCTGAGTGACGCTCGCCTGAATGACGAACGGCTCCCGCTGCTGAAGTTGCCTCACGTGGATAAGTGAGGAATTCAGCGGCGGAAGCCGTTCTTTCTGTCTGTGCCAGCCAGCCGACCGGTCAGTTGACCAAGTCGGTCGACTTCTCAGAACAGATCAGTGCTTGGCATTCTTGTCTTCGACCGTCTCGGCGGCCGACTTCGAATCCTCTGCAGGCTTGGCGATGGTCGCCGGTGTGGCCTTGGTGTCCTTGGCCTCCTTGGCCTCGGTCGCAGGCTTCGGTGTCGGTGTGGTCGTGGCGGCCGCCTTCGACTCAGGCACTGCTGCCTGCGAGACCTCAGGTGCTGTTCCCTGGCGGGATGCGGGGGTCGAACCCACCGGGCGAGCATCTTCGGGACGGTTGTTGGGCAGCGGTGTCGACCATGGGTCCTCGACCGGCTGCGCCTTCTTCCACACGTAGTAGCCGATGCCGGCTGCAGAACCGATGACCAAGGTCCACACGACTGCGGCCTTGCCACCACCGGACTTGCGTGCGGTGTCCTTCTGGATTCGTTTGCCGGCGTTTGTGAGGGCCTTGCGAGCCTTCTTCACGGCTTTCTTGTCGCCGGTCAGGCGCACAGCGAGATCGTCGACGAGCTGAGGAGTCTCAGCGGCTGCAAGCGAGTTCGCGGCGTTGGACGCAAACTTGCCGGCACGTTCGGTGGCTTCGGGACGGTAAGCATCGAGCTTGTCCGCCCAGGCATGAACCTGCTCATTCGCTTTGTCTGCGAACGCTTCGACCTGGGGACGGGCCTTGTCGGCAAGGTCTTCGGCCCGATCGGCCAGTGCTTCAACCTGCGGGCGAGCCTTCTCAGCGAGCGCCTCGACCTGAGGGCGTGCCTTGTCAGCGGCTTCGCGGAGTTTTGGACTTGCGGCCCCGCTGGCATCGGCCAGGACTCGGAGTGACGTCTTCTTCGCGGAATCGAGCTTCGAAGCGAACGGATCTCGAGCTGACTTCTTCGACATGAACATTCCCAATCCTCTTTGTCGGGGGCAATTGATCTGTCTCAGTCTACGGCCTAGGTGCAAGCTGCTGGACATCAGGCCGTCATGAAATTGTCTGCAGAAACGCTGACAGAGTCCGCAAACGGGGCCGAGGGAATCTGCAGAAGCCACGAGGGCGTGGAAGAATGGTCGTATGACTACAGCTTCTACGCACACAGCGATCCTGCACACCAACCATGGTGACATCACCATCAACCTCTTCGGCAACCACGCTCCGAAGACCGTTGCGAACTTCGTGGAACTGGCCAGGGGCGAGCGTGAGTTCACCGATCCCGCCACCGGCGAACCCACCAAGCGTCCCTTCTTCGACGGCCTCAACTTCCACCGCATCATCGCGGACTTCATGATTCAGGGCGGCTGCCCACTGGGCACCGGCACCGGCGGCCCGGGCTACACCTTCGACGATGAGATCCACCCGGAACTCCAGTTCGACCGCAAGTACCTGTTGGCCATGGCCAACGCCGGCAAGCAGATGGGACGCGGCACCAACGGTTCGCAGTTCTTCATCACGACCGCCGAGACCCCGTGGCTCAACGGCAAGCACTCCATCTTCGGCGAGGTCGCTAACGAAGCGTCGCAGAAGGTTGTCGACGAGATCAACAACGTCCGCACCGCGGCCATGGACAAGCCGGTTGAACCAGTCACCTTGGAATCGGTCGAAATCAGCGGCTGATACGGATTCGTCGGTGAGCATCGGTACTTGCAGCTATCGAGTACTGAGACTCACTGAACTGAGTACCATGGTGTGATGGACACACCTGAGGAGGGCTCGGCACGGGAGACCGGCCGGGCCCTTTCTGTGTCTCCACCGCTGGTGACGAGCACGATCATGATCCTTACGGGCGTGGTCTTCCTCGCCCAACTGCTGCCCAGCCTGGATCTCGTCCATCGACTGAGCTTCGTGCCCGCGCTCGTTCTTGACCAGCCATGGCGGATCCTGACCGTGGCTCTGGTGCACGAACAACCCTCGCCGTACCACCTTCTGGCCAATATGATCGGCCTGTTCTTCTTCGGTTCTTTCGTCGAGCGAGCCCTGGGCCGGTGGCGATTCCTCGTCATCTACCTGCTGGGGACGATCGGCGGATCCGTCATGGTCCTCGTTCTGGCCAAGCCGTTCTCCGTGGATTGGGTGACAAACAATATCGGTGCCTCCGGCGCTGTCTTCGCTATCGTCGGCGTGCTGTTGGTGCCGACACGCAGGCTCGACCGCAACATCACAGGGGTCGTGCTGTTCGTGGCTCTCAATTTCGGATACGGACTCCTCGTGGCAGGAGTGTCCTGGCAGGCCCACCTCGGCGGGCTCCTCGCGGGTTTCGTGCTTGGCTGTGGCGCTCTGCTGGTGCCTAAGAAGCGGTCGACGCTGGTCTTTGGACTGACGGCTCTCGGACTGCTGCTGGCAATGGCTGCAGCTGGCACCTGGCGGATCAACGAGGCCTGGCGAATCCTCCCCGTGTGAAGGGTGCCGTGAAGGGTGCCGGGTCCCTATGTCGGGAGGGTGCCGGGTGGCTCTCAGGCTTATAACAGACTTCGGTGGAAAATTGGCGTCTCCATGGACTGAAATTAGTTGTCCACACCCTTTATCCACATGGTGGATAACTTACATGTGTGTATTTCCGCAGGTCACAGGCCCAAAATAAGTTATGCACAAGCGACGCTCCCGGCTTGGGTATAACTTCGACCTTGTGGACAAACGTGCTGGCAAGGCAGTTGAAGGGTCAATATCGGGTCACCGACCCACTCGCAGGTGAGCCTGGCGTGGACCTGAGCTGCTTCGCTCCCGCCTTCGAAAAACGGGGGTCGCGTCGACTGCCGGGTTTGTGCCCCCGTGTGTCGACGCAACCCCCGTTAATCGGGAGAAACGTGAACTAGCGCCAGCGCGTGGACATGATCAGTCCCGCCACGAAGAAGGCGAAGCCGATGAGGATGTTCCAGTTGCCCCATGCCTCGACCGGGAAGGCACCCTGCGAGACATAGAAGATCACAAGCCAGATCAGGCCGATGACCAGGAGGCCGATGAGCACCGGCAGGAACCAGCTCGGGTTCGGCTTGATCGTCTGCTGACCGGACTGCGAAGTGTACGAGGCGGTCTTGCGCCCCTGGGGCCGCTTGGCCGGATTGCCAGAACGTGAGGTGCGTTTGGCTGAGGAGCCCTTCGCAGCAGAACCCTTGGCCGTTGCAGCCTTTGCCTTATCGCTCTTCTTCGCAGACTTGCTGTCCTTGTCGGACTTGTCTGTCTTATCGAGCTTCTCGGCCTTCTTGGTTCTCTTGGCCTCAGCGGTCGAGTCATCAGCTGTCTCGGCCTTGTCAGCCTTGTCGGCCTTGTCAGCGTCCTCGGCGTCGCCAGTCTTCTTGGCCGCGGAATCCTTCGACGTGGACTTCTTGCTCGTTGCGGCACCAGCGGCTGTGGGTTTCTTGGCCACCTTGTCGTCTGCGGCCGTGTCGTCGCCTGCAACATTACTGTCGCCAGCAGCATCAGCATCGACGTCGCTGACAGTGTCGGGTTCGTCGGCAACCACATCGGATGAGTCGGAGGAGTCATCCAAGTCGAGGATGTCGCCGTCGAGGCGCTCGTCCTTCAGATCTCCTGTCGACTCAGCCTGCAGATCCTCGACTGCCTCCACATCGTCATTCGGCGCTGCCGTGGTTTCGACATCGGCTTTCGACGAATTGCGAGAAGTGCGCTGGGGGCGCTGGGTCCGTCCGTTGGACTTGGCCACGAGTACTCCTTATACGGCCGACCATTGCTGAGGTCACCGATTGATGAATAGGGACAATCGGACATCAGTCTACTCGTGACATACAGCAGTTTTAAAAACTCCAACTACCCTGAGAACGACCTGTTTGTGGAGCTTCATGCGATAAAGTGCAATACGGTGTCCCCGCTTGCCCTTTGGGCCAGCCCCGGATTCGAAATATTAGGCACGGTGCAGCAGTGGTGAATAGTCCCCCCTCGGGTAACGAATCAGACGCGGATGCGTCTTCGCGACCCACTATTCGTCCTGCTCAGAGGCAGGACTCCTCGCACTACCCGCCCAATGACCGATATCAGTCGCAAGGTGGGTACGGCGGGCACGAAGCTTCCCCGGCCACACAGCCTATGAATGCCGCACCAGATCTTGGTGGTGCTCCGAATTCCGGCGTCGATGCTAACTTCGCCCCCGGTTCGCATCCAGGGGACGATCAACCGCTTCCCAGCCGGCGTGAACTTCGGCGCCGCGAAGCCGAAGCAGCTGCAGCCAACGGCGCTCCGACCGCCGTGTACTCCGATGCCCCACCCGCGTACCCCGATTTCACTCAGGACCAACCGGCGGTCAACAGCGGACCAGCGGGCAACGGGGGAACAGACCCCCGCCTCGGCGTTACGATGGGTGCTGCGGCTGCCGGAGGAGCCGGGACTCGTGCCGGAGACCGTCGCACCAATCGTCGGAGGCAGAAGCCAGAGCGCGAGCCACTCGGCCCCGTCCGCGGCACCATCCGCACCTTCGGCGAACTCTGCATCACGGCCGGGATGGTTCTCATCCTGTTCGTGGTCTGGCAGCTGTGGTGGACCGATATCGAAGCCAACCGCGACAACGAAGTGCTGGCAGACAAACTCACCGAAGACTGGTCCAACCAGGACCCCAACAAGCTTCCGGACGACCCCGACGAACCTGTCGTGGCTGACCCAGTGGAGAAGAATCACGCATTCGGCATCTTCTACATTCCACGGTTCGGCGACGACTACTACCGCACGGTCGCCGAGGGCGTCGATCTTGAACCCGTCCTCAACCGGATGGGCGTGGGCCGGTACCCGAACTCCGCGATGCCCGGCGAAGTCGGAAACTTCTCGATCGCCGGCCACCGCGTCACCTACGGCAAACCACTCAACCAGATTGCGAAGCTGCGTCCAGGCGATGAGATCATCGTCCAGACCAAGGACGGCTTCTACACGTACACGTTCCGGAACTTCGACATCATCCTCCCCGATGCCGTCGAGGTGCTTGCCCCGGTCCCCAGCGAACCCAAATTCAAGGGCAAAGACCGGATCCTCACAATGACGGCCTGCAACCCGATGTTCTCGGCCAGAGAGCGCTACGTCGCCTACGCCGAGCTCACCGACTGGACCCCTGCCGGAGACGGCGCACCAGAGAACATCAAGGATTCCAAGGCCTACGACAAGGTCAGCAAGAATGGTGGTGCCTGAGTATGTACGGTCTGATCTGGCGACTGCTTCCGGGCAACTGGTTCGTCAAACTCATCTTCGCCCTCATTCTCATCGCGGCCGTGGTGCTGCTGCTCATGCAGTACGTCTTCCCGGTCGTCGCACCTTATATGCCCTTCAACAACGCAACAGTGACCGATGGAAGCGGTGGCCAGTGACGAAGATCCTCGTCGTCGACAACTATGACAGCTTCGTCTACACGCTTGTGTCTTACGTTCGTGAGCTCGGGGCGCAGACGCACGTCATCCGCAATGACGATATGTCCGCCGAGGCTGTAGTGGCCTTGGCCGCCGACTACGACGGAGTCCTCCTGTCCCCAGGTCCGGGTGTGCCGGCCGAATCGGGAGTGTGCCCGAACCTCATCGCCTGGGCTGAGACGTCCGGGACCCCGGTGTTCGGAGTCTGCCTGGGCCACCAGGCGTTGGGAGAGGTCTTCGGCGCCACTGTGACTCACTCGCCGGTGCTCATGCACGGCAAGACCTCCGTCATCACCCACGACAGTCAGGGCATCTTCTTCGGCTGCAAGAACCCCCTCACCGTGACAAGATATCACTCCCTGGCGATCGTGGACGAGACCATCGACCTCGAGAAGTTCATGGTCACCGCCCGCACCGAGGATGGCGTCGTCATGGCCATCGAACACCGTGAGCAGCCGCTGTTCGGCGTCCAGTTCCATCCGGAGTCGGTGCTCACCGAATGTGGCTACCTGATGCTGGGCAACTGGCTCGAGGTCTGCGGAATCGAAGGCGCCGCAGCGAAGGCCGCCGCAATGTCTCCGATGGCCTCGGCGATCGCAGCGAAGTCCGACCCGGCCGGAAACCCCGCCTAAGAGATTGCGCGGGTAGGCGGTTATCGCCAGTCATAACCCTTGACGGGCCTGGTAGCCCATCGCAATGCCACCCATGATTCTTTGAGTAGCCTGCGTAAGACGATGATCGCGTTGGCCAAACACGTCCAGGCTTGCTGGACCCGATCGACTCGATCGAGGACGACCTGCAGGAGCCCGAAGCCCCGAGTATGCCAGGAATTGACGCGCTCGACCTTCCAACGGCGGGTGTGGTTGATCTCGATGTAGGTGCCCTTTGGCGAGATCTTCGCCTGGCACCCGAGCTCGTCCAGCAACTCACGAGTGGCCTGAGAGTCGTAGCCGGAATCGAGATCAACCCGAATGGACTCGGGTAGGAAGAATCCGAACCGGGACAAACACTCCAGAGTCGGACGCAGAAGAGGAGAGTCATGCCGGTTGGCTCCAGCCAGTACCACTCCGATCGGTAAGCCGTGGCCCTCGGTGAGTACCGATCGCTTCTGCCCTGATTTGGCGCGGTCTGTGGGGTTTGGTCCGGTGTTGTCGCCACCACTGGGTGCTTTGACACAGCACCCGTCAACGCTGAGGTGGGTGAGGTCGAGACCGATGGCATGGTCAAAGGACTCAAGGACGATGTGCTCGAGGCGGGAGAAGACTCCGGCGGTGATCCATTCGTCACGACGGGCTCGCAGCGTTGTGGCCGAGACTCGATCATCGGCGTGTTTGGTGTAAGCACCGCCGAGAACGAGACGGGTGATGAGCTTGTCGAAGACCACTCGGTCGGGCACTCGAGGTCGGTGACATCCGAGTGGGTGATCATCGCCGATGGTTGGTAGGAGCGTTTCGAATTGGCTCCAGAGAGGGTCGATGACTGAAGATGGAAGTGCTGGCACGGGGAAGCTGTCCTTATGTCTTCGATTGTGATGTTTGCACTTCCATCGAAGCTGACGTTTCCCCGTGCCAGTCTGTTACGACACGCCGGGTGCAGGATACGTACACTTCCCGCCTATCCGCGCAATCTCTAAGTCTCAGCGGCTAGCCTAGGCCGCAGCGACGGCTCGGCTGGGCTCAGGCTCTTCCGGTGACCCTGCCCGACATATTAGGATCGTGACACACCAAGCGATCCAGAAGTGTTGGCGGATACACGGAACCGAGAGGACCACTGATGTCAGAGTCGAGTTTCAATCGGAGCGAACCCTTCTCCGAACTCACCGTGTTCGAAGCGACGCAGATCCCCACCGCGGTGGTGGAGGCGAGAAATGTCGCTTTGGAGGACCTACCCTCACTCTTCGACGCCACATTCTCTGGGCTGATCCCGGCCCTGGCCGAGGCTGAACAGGAGATCGCCGGCCCCGCGTTTGCGCTGTACACGCGCCAGCCCAGCGACACCGTCGATCTGGAGATCGGGCTTCCGCTGACTTCGGGGCTGACTCGCGCCCTGCCACTGGGCGAGGAGCTCATCGCGATCCCATCCCAGCTGCCTGGCGGATCAGTCGCAGCTTTGACCCACATCGGTGGATATGACGGATTGGGTGAGGCCTGGGCGGGGTTGATGAAGGAGGCCGTCGATGCCGGGCACCACCCGGATCTGCCGTTCTTTGAGGTCTACGTGACCGAACCGAGGCCTGACATGGACCCGAAGGACCTGCGCACCGACCTCTACCTCGCCCTGTCTTAAGGGCTCGACTCAATTGGCGTCTGAGAAGCCGTCGAACCAGCCGCCACCGTCGCCAGGACCCATGGAGTTGTCGTCGTCCTTGCCGTTGTCCTTCTCATCATCGCCATTGTCATCGCCGCTGTCGTCGCTGCCACCATCGTCACTCGGTGCGGTGGGAATACCGCCTGGGACCGAGGGGATGCCCGGAGACGACGGCTCCTCAGGCGGCTTCTTGGCCACCTTCACCGTGATCTCCGAGCCCTGCTTGACCTCGCTGCCGCCAGCCGATGACTGTTCGAAGACCTTCTTCTCTTCCTCATCGGCGGTCTCGACCTCTTCGGTCTTGCACCCCAGTTGGTAGTCGTCGCCCTTGAGGATCTTACAGGCTTCCTTCGCGGACTTGCCCGTCACATCGGGGACCTCGACCATTCCCGAGGATACGACGAGGTCGACGTTCGAGTCCACATCCACCTTGGAGCCGTGGCCGGGCTTGGTCTCGATGACCACACCCTTCTCCACGTCCGGAGAGTTCTCGGAGATGTGCGTGCCTGCCTGGAGCTTGGCGTCATTGAGGACCTTGCGGGCATCCTCCTCGGACTTGCCGGAGACATCGGGGACCTTGACGCTCTTCGGGCCGGAGGAGATGATGAGCTTCACGACGCTGTCCTCCGGTACCCGCTGACCGCCAGCAGGGTCGGTCTTGATGGCTTTGCCCTCGTCGACGTCCTCGCTGTACGACTCGTCCCGGTCGACTCTCAGACCTTGATCGATGAGGGCAGTTTCGGCCTCATCGGCGTCCATGTTGGCCACGTCTGTGACCTCGACTTGGATGATGTCTGGTGGTTTATTGATCTCGTAGACCCACAAGGCGATAGCTGCCAATGCCAACAACACGAAGATGCTGCCGATCCAGATCCAGGCGCGTGAGCGCCTCGGCGGTGGGGGTTCGTCCTCTTTCGCCATGATCGTCGACACGGCACCCGTCTCAGGCTCCACCTCGGCGTCCTGGGCGTACTGCGCGGGACCCATCATGGCCCCGGCCATGGGGAACGCCTGTGTGCGATCCATGTCGGTATCGAAACTCAGGGGGCGACCGTCACGGGCCGCGAGGACATCCTCACGGAAGATGTAGGCATCCTGGTAGCGCTCGTCACGATCCTTGAGCAGCGCATGCATGAGCAGACGGTCGACCTCAGGCGGGACATTGGGATTGTAGAAGCTCGGCGGCTGCGGCGTCTCACCTACGTGCTGGTAGGCGACCGCGAGCTGCGAATCCCCGACGAACGGGGGCCGGCCGACGAGGAGTTCGTAGAGCAGGCAGGCAGTCGAGTACAGGTCGGAACGGGCGTCGACGACCTCACCGCGGGCCTGCTCGGGGGACAGGTACTGGGCGGTGCCCACAACCGACTGGGTCTGGGTCAGACCGCTGTTGTCCTTGAGCGCGCGGGCGATGCCGAAGTCCATGACCTTGATGTCGCCCTCGGGGGTGAGCATGACGTTGGCAGGTTTGATGTCGCGGTGGACGATCCCGTTGCGGTGGGAGTACTCGAGTGGGGCGAGCACACCGGCGACGACGTTGAGCGCCTCGTCGATGGTCAGGGTGCCGTGTTCGTTGAGGACCTCACGCAGAGTCTGGCCCTCGATGTACTCCATGACGATGAAGGGCACGGAGACGTTGGAGCCACCGGTCTCGGCGAAGTCCTCTTCACCCGAATCGTAGACGGCGACGATGCCGGGATGGTTCAGCCCGGCAGCGGACTGGGCCTCACGCTTCAGTCGCGTGTGGAACGAGGGATCGCGAGCGAGATCGGACCGCAGAAGCTTGATCGCGACGCGCCGGCCGAGCCGGTTGTCGACGCCCTCGTGCACTTCTGCCATGCCCCCACGGCCGAGGAGCGCACGAACTTCGTATCGCCCCGACAGCACCTTGGGTTCATTCATTCTGGTCCTCCGCTTGGTTCACCCACGTTGTGGGAAAGTACTGGCGCATGTCATGTAGATTACTCGTCTTCTCGGCGCATCGTTTCAGCCAAAGATTGATTCATCCAAGTTCGCGCCGGCACTCGAATTCTCTTTGTCGCCACCGCCGGACTGGTCCCCGCCGCCGTCGGTCGAACTCGACGAACCAGTGTCCGAGCCGTTGCTGCCCGAGTTCGAACTGCTGCCGTCGCCACCGTTGTCGCCCCCATTGGAACCGTTGTCCGAACCGGAATTTGAGTTCGAGCCCTCGTTCGAGCTCGCCGAGTCATTCGAGGCGCCGCTGTTGGAATCGCTGCTCGAGCCGTTGTCATTCGAGGAGGCGTTGTCGTTTGAGCTGCTCTTCTCATTGTCGCTGTCGGAGCTGGAACCGTTGTCGGAACTCGAGCTGTTGTCACCACTGGTCTTCGACGGGCTGGGTTCGTTCGTCGGCTCCGGTTCCTGCGTCTTTTCGGGCGGGCCCGATGAGATGTAGAGCGTAACGGTGTCGCCCTCTTCGAAGGTGTAACCGTTCTCGCCCTCGCCCACATCGGCAACGGTGCCCGCAGCGCGGGAGGACTCGATGGTCTGGGTATCGGCTTCCAGACCCTGCTGTTCGAGGTTCTGAGTCGCCGAGGATTCGGAGAGTCCGATGTAATCGCTCTTGTCGATCTCGATTGTCTTCGCAGCCTCGGAGGTCGTGGGTGCGCTGGTGCTCGGATCCGGCTCGGGTTCTGCATTGCCCCCGCCGAGGAAGAACCACAGCAGAGAACCGACGGCGATGAGTGCGATGATCGCGAGGATCCAGATGAGCGCGCGGCCCTTCTTCGACTGCTTCTCGTCGAGTTCCTTGTCCTCTGCGTTCTCCGCATCGAGCTCGCTGCCATTCGCCGCCTCGGCGCCGGCAGCACCCGCTGCACCGGCACCCGGGTAGACACGAGTCTCGTCGTTGGATGCTGTGACCGGCATCGCCTTCGTGGTCGGCACGGGTTCGGGGTTGTTGAAGACCTGGGTCAATGCCTCGGAGGCGGCGCTGCCCAGACGCATCTGCGGCAGAATCTCCTCTGCACCGGCAACATCGCCTGCGGCCAGCGCATCGGCGGCTCGGGACACGGCCATGGCGTCAGAGGGCCTGCGTTCGGGCTTCTTCTCCAGCAGGCAGTCGACGAAGCGGCGCAGCGGTTCGGACACCGTGTCCGGCAGCGGTGGATGCTGCTGGTTGACCTGGGCGATGGCGATCGCGACCTGCGAGTCACCGGTGAACGGACGTTGCCCGGCAAGTGCCTCATAGGCGATGATGCCCAGGGCGTAGAGGTCTGAGCCGGGGCCCGAGCCCTTGCCGGTGGCCTGTTCGGGAGCCAGGTACTGGGCGGTGCCCATGACCTGTCCGGTCTTTGTCAGCGGAGCCTGGTCGGTGACGCGGGCGATGCCGAAGTCCGTGATCTTGACCCGGAAGTCCGGGGTCATGAGGATATTGCCGGGCTTGATGTCGCGGTGGATGACACCGACCTTGTGTGCCGCTCCCAGCGCTTGCGCGGATTGGGAGACGATGCTCAGAGTGTCCGTCTCCGACAGCGGTGCACTGCGTTCGATGATCGCTGACAGTGCCTCACCGGGAACGTACTCCATGACCAGGTACGGGGAACCGCCCTCGTCGCCGTAGTCGAAGACTCCGGCGATTCCGGGGTCGGAGGCGCGTCCCATGTTCTGCGCCTCGGCGCGGAACCGGGCGAGGAACGTGGTGTCGGAGAGGTATTCGTCCTTGAGGATCTTGGCTGCGACTTCACGTCCGAGCACGGAGTCCGTGCCCTTCCAGACCTCGCCCATACCGCCCACGGCGATTCGGGATGTGAGCGTGTATCGGTTTCCCAACACGGTGCCTTCGACGGGTCTCATTTTTCGACCACCGCTTCCATCATGTTCTTGGCGATCGGTCCTGCGACCGTCGCTCCATAAGCTTCGTTACCCGCATTGCCGCCGTTCTCCACGACGACCGCCACGGCGATCTTCGGATCATCGGCTGGGGCAAATGAAATGAACCAGGCGTGCGGGGCCGCGCCAGGTCCGTGCTGCGCTGTACCGGTCTTCGCCGCGACCTTCGTGCCGCCCATCTTGGCCACAGAAGCGGTTCCGTTCTCGACCACGCCTTCCATCATCGTGGTCAGCTGATCCGCGGTCTTACCTGAGACTGGCCGGGACTTCTCCGCCGGACGCATCTCCTTGATGGGTTCGAGAGTGTTCGCGTTCAGCACCCGGTCGACAAGCTGCGGCTTCATCATCTTGCCGCCGTTGGCGATTCCCGCTGTCATCATCGCCATCTGCATCGGCGTGGACCTGACCTCGTACTGACCCAGCGAAGACTGTGCCAACTGTGGTGGATTGAGGTCATCGGGGAACGTTGAGGGGCTGACCTTCAGCGGAATCTCCATGTCCTGGCCGAAGCCGAACTTCTCCGCCTGGTCCCGAATCGCGTCCTGACCCAAGTCCATGCCGAGTGAGGCGAACGAGGTGTTGCAGGATTCGGCGAGTGAGTCTGCCAGAGACGGTTTTCCGCCATTGCGGCAGGCGCCCGGATGGGAGTTGCCGATTGTGGAAGTGGTCTGGGGCAGGTCGAGCTTCGCCGGACCATTCAGGGTCGAATCCGGTTTGTAGTCGCCTGATTCCAGTGCGGCCGCGGCCACGAGGACCTTGAACGTGGAGCCCGGTGGGTACAGGTTGCCGCCGATGGCCCGGTTGTAGGCAGGCTTGCCCTCAGCATTGTTGAGAGTCTCAAAGGCGGACAGTGCCTTCTCGGAGTCATGGCTGGCAATGGGGTTGGGATCCCAGCCCGGCGTCGAGGCCATGGCGAGGATCTTGCCCGTCTTCGGGTCGATCGCGACGGCCGCACCGTTCTGATTGCCCAGTCCGTCCCACGCAGCCTGCTGCACCTTCGGGTCGATCGTGAGCTCCACGGCCGCCCCACGAGGCTGTTCGCCCGTGAAGAGGCTGCCGACCTTGTCGTAGAACAGGGCGTCGGAGTCGCCGGAGAGGTAGTCCCCGGTCGCGCGCTCCATACCGGAAGCCCCCGAGACGATTGAGTAGTACCCGGTCATCGAGGCGTACGCGCGGGGGTCGAGGCCCTCCGCGCCGTACTTGCGCTGGTACTTGTATTTGTCGTCGACGGGTTCGGAGTAGGCGATCGGCTTGCCGTCGACGAGGATCGGACCGCGGTCGCGAGCCAACTGGTCGAGGACCCGCCGGTTGTTGAGCGAGTTGTTGTTCAGCGAGTCGGCGGTTACGAACTGGATCCAGCTGGTGGAGGAGAACAGAAGGGCGAACATGACGAACCCGACGATGCTGATGTGTGTCAACGGCTTCTTCATCGTTCACCTCCGGTAGTGCCCAAGTTGGTTGTCGGGTCCTCATCGGACCCGGTTGCTGTGAGGTCGGCGGCGCCGAGATTCGTCGTCGGAGCCTCATCGCTGGTGGCGCGTTCGGTCGCGAGTTCGCCGGCAGCGTGTTCGCGTGCCCCTTCGACGCGTTTCGTATCGTTGCGGTTCTCAGATCTCCTCGCCGAGGTGGCGGAGGCTTCGGGGTCTTCCGTGATCTTGAGGACGCCGGTGTGGAATTCCTCCACCGGACGCCGAGCATTGTCGGAGATGCGCAGCAGCAGGGCGATGATCATCCAGTTGGCGACCAGAGACGATCCGCCTTGGGCGAGGAACGGCGTGGTCAGACCCGTGAGTGGGATGAGGCGGGTGACACCGCCGACGACGACGAAGACCTGCAGAGCGATCGTGAAGCTCAAGCCCGTGGCCAGCAGGGTGCCGAAGCCGTCGCGCAGCTGCTGCGCGGTCTTGATACCGCGCTGGAAGATGAAGAGGTAGCAGAGCAGGATGACGAAGAGTCCGGCCATGCCCAGTTCTTCGCCGAGGCTGGCGTAGATGAAGTCAGACTCCGCATAGGGGACCATATTCGGTCTGCCCTCGCCGAATCCGGTTCCGGTCAGGCCACCGTTGGACATGCCGAACAGGCCCTGGACCAGCTGGTATGAGCCACCGGGGGCCTTGTTGTACTCCTCAGAGGTGAGCGCATGGAGCCAACCGTCCACGCGCTGTTGGACATGGGAGAAGAGTAAGGTCGCGGCGACCGCGCCAGCGGCGAAGAAACCGAGGCCGAGAATGATCCAGGAGACCTTGCTGGTTGCGACGTAGAGCATGGCGACGAACAGGCCGAAGAACAGAAGTGAAGTGCCCAGGTCCTTCTCGAAGACGAGGATGCCGACGCTGGCCACCCAGGCGATGACGATGGGGCCGAAGTCGCGCAGGCGCGGGAATCGGATGCCGAGGATCTTGGGTCCGGCCAAGACCAATTGGTCACGGTAGGACACGAGGTAGCCGGCGAAGAAGATCGCCAGCAGGATCTTCGCAATCTCACCGGGCTGGAAAGACATTGTTTCGGTGCCGATCCAGATGCGGGCACCGTTGACGGTCTTACCCAGGCCCGGGATGAGCGGAAGCATGAGGAAGATCAGCGCGGCGAAGCCGGACACGAAGGTGTAGCGGCGCAACCACCGGTGGTCGGTGAGGAAGAAGAGGATGCCGACAGCCAGCCCCACACCCAGAGTCATCCAGATCAGCTGCGTCATTCCGCTGTTGAGATACTCAGGCCGGCCGAGGTCGACACGGTAGATCATCGCCAGGCCGAGGCCGTTGAGCAGGACCGCAATAGGGACGAGGACAGGGTCGGCGTACTTGGCCTTCCACCACACGACGACGTGGAGGATGAGACCGAGCGCGGCCAACCACGCCGCGTACTGGTAGACGTTCGCGGGGATCGTGTCCTCGGTGCCGAGTCCCACGAGCGCGTAAGCGCTGGTGGATACCGCGATCGCGAGGATCAGGAGGCCGAGTTCAGCCAGGCGATAAGGCCGTGGCCGCGCGCCTTGGTTGGGGTTCTCGGACATTACTGTGACTCCTCAGTGATGGCATCACTGGGAGCGACCGATTGGGAACTCGGTGGTGACGGTGCCGGATCGCTGGGGCTCGTAGAGTCCTCGACATTGCCCGAGACTGTGCCGGACTTGTCGGCTTCCTGACGCAGGTTCTCAATGATGCGCTCGGCTTCGTCGCGGGAATCGGCCTGGATGGAGCTGCGCAGACGGTCCTGTGAAAAGCGGTTGAGGGTGCCGACTTCGATGTCGGTGGTGTCCTCGAGCCTGCTGAGTTCGATGGGTCCCAACGTGGTGTCAAGACCCCGGTAGAGGGTGACCTTCCCATCGAGATTCGTCAGGTAGTAGTGGTTGTTCATGTAGTTGTAGGCGAAGAATCCGCCGACGGCGATAGCGACGATGACGATGGCGGCGATGATCCAACCCAGGTAGGACCGCTTTTCCACCTCGTCGTCGTCAGCGTCGAGGTCATCCTCCTCGGTGGCTTCGTCCCTGTCGGGCGACTCCGCGTCAGTGCGCTGGGAGGGTGAGACCACCTCGGCGGTGGGCTCCTGCTTTTCGGAATCGGACACCGCCTGCAGAGGCACGGTGTCGGTGGGGATGTCGCCGTTGCCGTAGTGGGGCTGGGTCTCGGCGGCGTCTTCGTCGGTGCCAGCGTCAGCGTCGGTGTTCATGCCGATCATGGCGTACTTCGGGTTGAGGTGGACAGAGCCCACGGAACTGCCCTGCACGGTGTCGACGGTGCCCTCTAGAACGTCACCGATGACGACGGTGACGTTGTCGGCGCCGCCTCCGGCCAAAGCCAGATCAATGAGCTGACGGCAGCATTCGTCGGGGTCGGAGACCTCGGCGAGGATGCGGGCGATGTCATCAACGTCGGCGAAGCCGGTCAGACCGTCCGAACAGAGCATCCAGCGGTCGCCGACGTGGGCTTCGCGCAGGGTGAGGTCGAGATCAGGGGAGGCTCCGACGTCGCCGAGGACCTTCATGACGACCGAACGCTGCGGGTGGGTCTCTGCCTCATCAGGGGTGATGCGGCCTTCGTCGACGAGCATCTGGACGAACGTGTGGTCGTGGGTGACTGTCTGCAGCTCGCCGTCGCGCAGCACATAGCCGCGGGAGTCACCGATGTGAGCCAATGCGAAACGATTGCCGGGAGCTCGCAGGAGAGCGGTGACCGTAGTGCCCATGCCGGCGAGCTCGGGCTGTTCGGCGACACCGCGGCAGATACGGTCATTGGCTTCGAGGATCGAGGTGCGCAGGATCTCCAGAGCGTCTTCGCCGCTGGGTTCCCGATCGAGGTCGGCCAGTCGGGACACGGTGATCGCCGAGGCGACATCGCCACCTGCGTGGCCGCCCATTCCGTCTGCGATGAGCAAGAAGTTCGGACCCGCGTAACCGGAGTCCTGGTTGTTCTTACGCACCAGCCCGGTGTGAGACCGGGCTGCTGAACGGAGGGTGATGGTACCGTCGGTCGTCACGATTGGGTCTCCAGCGTCGTATGGCCGATGGTGATCTGGGTGCCGATCCGCAGGCTGATGGGCGAATGCATGGGCGAGCCGTCGACGATCGTCCCGTTCGTCGAGCCCAGGTCTTCGAGGACCCAGGAGCCGTTGGAGGCCACGATTCGTGCGTGATGGCTGGAGGCGAAGTCGTCACTGATGACGATCGTATTGTCCGGTGCGCGCCCGAAGGTCACGGGTGCCCCCGAGAGCGTGACCAAGGTTCCGGCCAAAGGCCCACCGGTGACCCGGATGGCACCCGGATGAGCGTGTTGCTGCACAGGGGCTGGCGCGGGTGTCGGCGCAGGTCTGCTCGGGGCAGGACTCGGCGCTGCCTTGCGGGACGCCTTGCCGCCTCGGCGAGATTTTCTGGGGCCTTTCTTGGCACCGAAGATATCGCGTTTGAGGACACCGGCCACGCCGAGGACGAAGAGCCAGAGGATGATGAAGAAGGCGAACCGGAAGACGGTGACGGTGAACTCGCTCACTGGGCGTCCTGTTCGATCTCGTGGTAGCGCACCTCTGCGTCTCCGGCCATGAGGACATCACCGTCGGAGAGGTTCGCCGAGGTGAGCTTGCGTCCGCGCAGAAGTGTTCCGTTGGTCGATCCGAGGTCGTTGGCGACCGAATGATCGCGTTCGACGGTGATTTCGAAGTGCCGGCGTGAGACACCCGGATCGTCGATGACGTAGTCGGAGCTGGAGGAGGAGCGTCCGAAGACGTTCGTGCCCTGGCGCAGTTCGTAGTCCTGACCGTGGATGGTCACGTTCGCGACTATCGAGCGAGACCTCGAGGGAGCCGCCTGTCGCACTGGTGCCGAGGCCGGTCGGCTTGTGGCCGTTGGTCGGGCCGGCGCAGGTTCAGGGGTGCGCCTGGGTGCGACCGGACGGGAACCGGAGCTGGCCTGCCCTTCGCCCACGATGTTGTGCGAGCGCGACACGGGGTCATAACCACCGCGGTTGGCCGGTTGGGCCGCAGGAGAACCATCGGGACGCTGAGTACTGGAGACGACACGGTACATTCCCGTGTCGAGGTCTTCCGCTTCGACGAATTCGACGGAGACGGGTCCGACGAAGCTGTAGGCCTGCTCCACTGCGTGATCGCCGATCACCTGGCGCAGGTCGGAGCGAAGTTCGTTCTCGAGGCCCGAGAGCCGGTCGAAATCTGTGGGAGACAGCTCAATGCTGTAGTGGTTCGCCGTCAGTGTCCGTCCGCGTGAAACTACCGCAGCCTTGTTATCGGCTTCGCGTCGCAGAGAACCAGCCAGTTCGACCGGTTCCACCTGAGAGCGGAACGCTTTGGCGAAGGCGCCGTTGACGACATTCTCCAATCCTTTCTCGAAACGATCGAGAATCCCCATGGCACCTCCTCATCCAGGTGTCGTGCGCGTGACGAACCGTTCGCCACCAGCCCGGACTAAGAGTCCGGACGAGTCTGTATCAGTGAATCCGCCCTCGGAAAACGACACCGAGAAGGAGACACCAACACCCAATCCTAACGCGGTGAAGCTCTCAACTCACGTCACTAGGTTTTTCGGGACCGAGGTCTGCACGGATTCCCGGCAGTCGTCCAGCTTAGGGAAGGTCACTGAGTACTCCATGAGCCGCTGACGAGCGGGGATGAGTTCTGGGTCACCTGCGATGCGGGTATTCGGGACAGCGAATGTGAACGTCGACACGTTTCGGGCGTTTCGGGTGACCTCGGTTTCATTCTTCCCGGCCGCGATGCTAGAGTTTTCTCTTGTTCGCGCGAGTGGCGGAATTGGTAGACGCGCTGGCTTCAGGTGCCAGTGATCGCAAGGTCGTGGGGGTTCAAGTCCCCCCTCGCGCACAGTGAACAACAGCCCTTCACCGGGACCCTTCTGGGGCCAAGGTGGAGGGCTGTTTCGTGTGTGGAAGTGTTCGGAGGCCTGGACCGGGGTCAGCTTCCCGAGCGTCGGGACAGTTCCTCGACGTTGATTCCGCGCAGACGGCAGAATTCGCCGAGGCGGCCCCGCGTGAGCAGGTCTGTGCGGGTGAGGTCTTCTGCCGTCTTGGCTCCGAGCAGGGCGAATAGCGCCCTGGTCTGAGACTGCCACGTGTTCACCACTTCAACGAGACGGTCCGCGCCTCCATCGAGCACGGCCTGGAGGAACGTGCCGGCAACCCCGACGGCCCGCGCACCGCAGGCAAGGGCCTTGACGACGTCATAGGGGTTGCGCACCCCGCCGGAGGCGAGGAGCACGGGCCCCTGGTCGGGGGAATCGAGCAGGCAGGCCAGGGCGGATTGGCCGAATCCGGAGAGCATCGAGAAGTCCTCGGCGCCGGCGCGGTCGTTCTCGATACGGAGGAAGTCCGTGCCGCCGGCGCCGCTGACATCGGCGAAGCGCACGTCGATCGAAGCCAGCAGCTCCAGCGTGCGACGGCTGAGCCCGAATCCGACCTCCTTGACGATGACCGGCACGGGGCAGGATGCGACGATCTGTTCGAGCCCGTGTGCCCATTCGGAGAAGTCGCGGGTGCCCTCGGACATCGCGGTCTCCTGCACCGGGTTGATATGGATCTGAAGGGCGTCTGCCTGCAGCAGGTGGACGGCACGGCGGGCATCCTCGGCGCTGCGACCAGCACCGAGGTTGGCCATGACGAAGCCGTTCGGGTTCTCCTCGCGGATGATCGTGAAGCCCTTCGCCGCGTCCGAATCGTCGAGAGCCACGCTCATCGAACCGCAGGCCATCGGCAGCCCGGTCTTGGCGGCCGCGATCGCAAGGTTGCGGTTGATCGCCGCCGTCGTGTCGGTGCCTCCGGTCATGCCATTGACATAGAAGGGCGTCGGCCAGGTCCACTCGCCGAGGCGGACGCTGAGGTCGACCCGTTCCGGGTTCGTACCTCCGAGGGCATGGTGGATGAACTCGAGATCGTCGAAATCGGTGCGCCGCGGCGCTTCGGACTGCTGCTCGGAGGCCAGCCGGACGTGATCGTCCTTGCGTGTCGCGCGGGCGGAACGGGCCTGGGGACTCTCAGAAGTCATCGATGCTGCCTTCGGGTCGGTGCGGGGTCAGGCTGAGCCGGCGGATGCCGTGGCGCTCCCACTCGCGGAGGATGTCGATCGTGGGCAGTTCGGCGTCGGAGAGGGCGATGCCGCAGTCTCCTCCGCCGGCGCCTGAGGGTTTGGCCGCGGCACCGTAGGTTTCGGCGATATCGCACAGCGCGGCCAGCTGTTCGGTCTCGATCTGGCTGCCGGAGGACTCGCCGAGTCGCTGCAGCAGTCGGCGTGCCTGCCGGATGCGGTCGAGGGCGCCGATCGCATCATCCTCGTCGAAGGCGGCGACGAGTGCATTGACCCCGAGCCGGCTCTCGTCGGTGAACGACTCGAAGGGACGCGCCTTCTCCCTGCCCGGGGTGTGCACGCGCTTGACGAGATGGTCAGTCGAGGCCGGGGAACCGGTCCAGCCGACGAGCAGGTGCAGGGAGTCAGGTGGGCTGACGCGGGTGGCCCCTGACCCAAGCCATTCGCTGCAGTGCAGCGCCGAGGCGACTCCGTGGACTTCGCGGTGGAGTTTCAGAGCCGCGCGGTCGGGTGAAGAGTAGCGGATCCACCCTCCGAAGGTGCTCGCTGCGAGATCCCCGCCCGAGGCGTTGGGAGAGATGGCGATCGTGGCCAGAACAGCGAGCTTATAGCGTTCGGTCCGAGTCAAGCCCAATGTGTAGAACTCGTCGAGGGCGGCGATCGTGGCAGTCGTGACCGCGGCCGAAGAGCCGAGACCGAATTTCCGTCCGCTGGCATCGTCGAGCTCGCTGGAGATATCGAGGTCGAAGTACCGCGGCGGTGTCCCCATCTCTGCCCGCAGCTCTTCGACGACCGAGATCGCAGCGAGCACATAGTCTGTGGGCCGGTGGTCGAGCACGATGCTCTGGCTGTCTGCCTCGCGGAACCAGACCAGCGGGGTCTGACCGTATTCGCTGGAGTGGATGCGGCCGGCATCTCGGCTTTCGGTGAGCCGGACGGTGATATACCGGTCCACGGCGACGAGCACGGCGGGTTGGCCGGGTTCGACGACGGCGTATTCGCCGGCGACGAAGAGTTTGCCTGGTGCACGCGTCTCGATCATGAGATCCCCTCTGTCGCTGCGGGCACCTCGGAACCATCGGGCAGCGGATGGGCTCCCGGTCCGGGGCCGACGATTCGGAGCTCACCGAGTCCGTCGAGGGCCGCAGCCACGGCCTCGGCGTTCTCTGGTCGTACGAGGACGATGACATTGGGCCCTGCATCTGCTGTGGAGTAGGCCTCAAGTCCGTTCTCGCGTAACTTCTCGACCGCGTCGAAGATGGCCACGCTCTGAGGCCGGAGGAACCGGATGGGCGGAGTCGTCGACTGAATGAGAGCATGCATTCTCAGTGCATGCGACTCCGTGATCTCACCAATTCTCGTGAAATCGCCATCTCGACAGGCGTCGATCATTGCCGCCAGGCTGTCCTCGGTCGAACTCACCCAGGCATCGTAGAAGGGAGAGGTGGCGGCGGTCAGGCGCATGGCTGTGCGACTCGACACCGGTTTTCGACCCCGGTCAACGGTGACGACCACCATCCGCATATCCGGTGCGTCGACGGGCTCGGCGTACGAAGCCTGATCATCACCCGCGTGCCACACGGCCACCCCGGGCACGACGGAGCGGCAGGCCGAGCCCGAGCCGAGCCGGGCGAGCCGGCTGAGAGCGCGGGTGTCGAGGTCGAGCTCGAAGGCAGCGGCGGCCGCAGTCGCAAGGGCGGCGAACCCGGATGCAGATGAAGCGAGGCCAGCTCCCGTGGGCACGGAGTTGCGCGAGCGAACGATCACCGGCTGCTCGGAGCCTGCGAGGGAACGGACGTGGTCGAGAAACGCGGTAGTGCGTCGTGTCTGCTCCTCGTCGGCGGGTTGGCCGTCGAGTTCCAAGCTGTCGGCATCACCGGCAGGATTCGGCACGACCGTGGTCGTCGTTTCGAAGGCGTCGAGCGTCATCGACAGGCTGCCCGCCGCCGGGAGAATGCGGGACTCGTCGCGCTTGCCCCAGTATTTGATGAGGGCGATGTTCGGATAGGCGCGGGCGGTTGTGGTTCTCATGTCGTGGATACCTCCGTTGTCCAGGTGCGCGGTGCTCCGGCGGTGCGAAGCGCGAGCGCCAAGCGTTCGGCCTGTTCGTCCGAGTCGGCGAGAGCGAGGACGCAGCCACCGAGGCCGCCTCCGGTGAGTTTGGCGCCGTGCGCTCCGGCTCCAAGGGCTGCCTCGACGAGCGCATCGAGGGCCGGGCTGCTGACTCCGATGCTCCTCAGCAGCTTGTGTGCGTCGAGCATTCGCGACCCGAGCGTGGCGCGGTCGCCGGACCGAACGTCATCGACCGCGTGCTCCGTGAGTTCCGCGAGGTGGGAGATCGCGGTCTCAACGATCTTCGGCTGTGCGGCGCGAAGTTCGCGAACCCCGGCGACCGCCTCGGCGGTGGAGCCTTGCAGGCCGGAGTCTGCGACCACGAAGATCATTCGCCTGCCGACGTCGATCGCTGCGGCCCGACCGCTTTGGAACCTGATGGGCACCTGAGATGCGACAGCCCATGCATCGATTCCGCTGGGGCGACCGTGCGCAACAGATTCCGCCCTCGCCACGACGGCGTGGAGAGCGTCACGGTCGAGGACCTTCCCACGGAGATCAGCCACTGCCCGTGCGATCGCGGTGGCAACTGCGGCGCTCGATCCAAGGCCGCGACTATGGGGAATCGCACTGCGAATGCCGACCTGGACCTCGGCGGTCTCATCACCTGTGGCCTCGAGGGCCGCGCACAGTCCGGCGACCACGGGCCCCATCTGAGGTGGTGCCGCCTGGGCAGTGCCGGAGAACAGTTGGCTGTCGATGCGCGTCTCCCGACCAGGGGTGAGGCGAATGTCGGCCTGTGCTCCGAGTCCGTGAAGAGGGACGGCGAGTGCAGGGGCTCCGTAGACCACGGCGTGTTCGCCGAAGAGTATCGCCTTTGCATGGGCGTGGCCCTCTGCTGGATTTCCGAGCCCAGCGCCTCGCGCATTGGAGGGGGCGCTTGGGTCGGTCGGAGAGGAATTGTGCATGCGGCGCGAAGTCAGGGGGTGTCGTCGCGGTCGAGGTCGATCGCTGATGACCTCGTGCAAGGGGCGTGATTCTGTGTTTCGGTCATGGTTGTTCCATCCTATGCCGTAATCCGGTTCTGCTGCCGGGCGAGGGCACGGAGACGAGACCGGCGACGGAAACCGCCTATGCCTGTCCGAGCAGACTGCTGAGTACCAAGCCCGATCAGCAAGGAGGCTGACCGGATATGGACCATCTCTGAGGAGCTGACCGGGGTGGGGTTGTCGGTGAAGTGAGAAATCGCCCTGAGTCCTGGGCGCACAGTCTGCCGAGGTCAATCCTGACAGCGCTCGCCAGCACAGCCGTCGGCCTCGTGCTCGCCGGTGAGCACAGACACCGGTGCGGCGCAGCAGGCATCCCCGCGCCATGCTTCGATGCCCTCTCTGATGGCGAAGACGGCGATCACGAGAGCAGCGACGGAGTCCGCCCATGCCCACCCGATGATGCTGTTGAGCAGCAATCCTGCGAGCAGAGCGGCAGAGAGATACGTGCAGATCAAGGTCTGTTTGGAATCTGCGATCGCCGAGGCGGACCCGAGTTCGCGACCCGTGCGACGTTCGAACCAGCTGAGGAACGGCATGACGAGAAGGCTCAGCGCGGCGATGACGATGCCGACGGTGGAATGCTCTGGATCGCGCCAACCGGTCAGGGAGGCGATCGCATCGACGCTGACGTAGATTGCCAGGGCGAAGAAGGACACCGCGATCACGCGCAGGGCCGTCTTCTCCCTCCGCTCGGGGTCGGGCGCTGCGAATTGCCATGCCACGGCTGCCGCGGAGAGGACTTCGACGATCGAGTCGAGCCCGAACCCGATGAGAGCCGCCGACGAGGCTGCCCCACCTGCGATGAGAGCCACAACGGCTTCGATGACGTTCCAAGTGATGGTGATGGCCACGACGATCCTGATGCGTCGACGCAGAACCTGTACGCGTGGTGGAGCTATGGGAACAGCCGTGTTGCTCACGCCTTGGTCCCACTGTCATGGTCCTCGGCAGGTTCGCGATCGCAGCAGCCGGGCACGGTGCAGGAGGGGTTGAGGCAGGGGGCGCTCTCGTCGACTGCGAGAGTGACGTCGAGCAGACTGTTGAGGGCCGAGCTGATGTGGGGATCCGCGATCTCGTATCTGGTCTGTCGCCCCTCAGCCTCGGCAACAACTATTCCGCATCCGCGCAGACAGGCGAGATGATTTGAGACGTTCGTCCTGGTCAGATCCAGATCGCGCGCGAGCTGCGCAGGATATCTGGGAAAGTCCAACAGCGAGAGCAGGATTCGCGAGCGGGTTGAATCGGCCATGGCTCGACCCAGACGGTTCATCACGTCGACGCGAGAAGCAATAGTCAGCATATACTGACCATACAGTATACGCTGACCTATATCGATAGGGCTGAACGTATATGTTGGCCTGTTGGATCACCTTCCGGGTCGCATGACTGCAGAGAGCATGCGCAGCGGTCTGACTCCCGGATCGATGTCCGGGTGAGCGCATGCGCCCAGAAGTTCGAGGCGTCGATCAGGCAGCACGTCCTTTCGTGTATTGAGGGCAACCCGATAGAGCCACCCCCTCGAGATTCGTCGGGACTCCGCGCTCCCGCCACACATCCACGCCGCGTTCGGGAGCCGAGCTCAGGGCTGTACCCAGTGACCGTCTATATAGGAGACTGCCGCCGCTCTGACCTCGACGACTCCATAGCTGGTCCCGGGGAACTTCTCTGCCCAGGCCAGGGTCGCGTCTCGGCTCTCGACGTCGATGACGAAGACTCCGGCCAGCGCCTCCTTCGTTGCTGCGAAGGGACCGTCCTCGATGACGACACAGCCACCTCGGCGAGTGATGGTTGTCGTCTTTGCCTGCGGTTCGAGCATCTCGGCGGCGACGAAGACTCCTGCGGAGTAGAGAGCATCGGCGTAGTCGGACATCAGCTTCTGCATCTCTTCGATCACCTCGGGGGAGGGCTGGTGGCCGACTTCGTGGGGTTCGGGTGCGTGGAAGACCAGTGAGCAGCGCATTGTTTCGCTCCGTTCATCTCATGTGCGACCGCGTTTCGGTCGCTCATCATTGAGACGACTGAGTACACGTCGATTCGACACGTTGAGGACTATTATTACCGGAATTCACCTGTTGCGCGAGAGCCTCAGCGCTTTGCAATCGTGCGCCGCAGCAGAGGAGTCACGCGATACTCCACCATTTGCTTCATCGACACCAGAGTTCGTGTGCGTTCTGGTGGGGCTGGCGCCGGACCCACGGTCGCGGCCGCGTCCATCCTTCGCAGTACTGTTGAGGCATGACCAACCCAGCCACCGACATGCCTGAATGGTGCGTGATCGGACGTGCTCCCGACAGCGCCCTCGGCGGCGTGCGGGGTATGGGGTCGAAGATCGCCGTCGTCGACCTCGACGGTGCCCGACAGCGGATCGGCAGCCACCACCTCGGCGCCGATGAGCTGCCCAGGTTCGTGCGCGAATGTGAAGCACAGGGGCGGCCGAGGTGGGTCTTCAGTGACACTCCGAACTGGTACCCAGCCCTGCTGGCTGCCGGTGTGCAGATCGAACGCTGCTATGACCTGCGGCTGGCCCACGCGATCCTCATGCGCTCGGAACTCGTGAGCAACCGCAGCGACGTCGCCGGCGCCGAAGAATGGGACGCGGGCCCAGTGAGCGCACCGACCGCGCCGGAGGCGGAGGCACTGTTCGAGGTCACCGAGCGACGCAGCCACATCAAAACGGTCCCGCACGACATCGAGTCTGCGCTGGCCGAATTCGCACGTCAGTCCACGGCCCTGCAGACGGCCTCCGATCCTGGTCGGCTGCGTCTGCTGCTGGCCGCGGAGTCCGCCGGTGGGCTGGTGGCCGCAGAGATGCAGGCGGCCGGGGTGCCCTGGGACGTTGCCGAACACGACCGCATCCTCGCTGAGGAGCTCGGACCCCGTCCAGCCCGCGATGCGAAGCCGGCCAAGATGCTCGCCGTCGCCGAGGAGGTGCGGACCGCTCTGGATGATCCGCGGGCAAATCTGGACTCCCACGTCAAACTCCTCCACTCTTTGCACAGTGCCGGAATCAACGTCGCCTCGACCTCGAAATGGGAGCTCGAACAGAGCGAACACCCGGCCATCGCACCCCTGCTGCAGTACAAGAAGCAGTCTCGTCTGCTCTCTGCCAATGGTTGGCATTGGCTCGACGAATGGGTCAGCGAGGGTCGGTACCGTCCCGTCTACGTTCCCGGAGGCGTCGTCACCGGACGCTGGGCGGCCAGCGGTGGCGGGGCCCTGCAGATTCCCCGTCAGCTGCGGCCGGCACTGCGTGCGGACCCGGGGTGGCGTCTGGTCTCAGCCGATGTCGCCCAGCTGGAGCCACGCGCACTCGCCGCCATGTCCGGTGATCGGGCCATGGCCGAGGCCGGGCGTGGCCGTGACCTCTACTCGGGCCTCGTCGACGAAGGCATCGTCGCCACCCGGCAGGAAGCGAAGATCGCCGTGCTCGGCGCGATGTACGGTTCGACGACGGGTGACAGTGGTCGGCTCGTGCCCCGCCTGCGCACGAGTTTCCCCGCCGCAATGGGCCTGGTCGACTCCGCCGCCGAGGTGGGCGCGGCCGGAGGCGTCGTGTCCACATGGCTGGGTCGAACCTCTCCGGTGCCAGGCGAAGGCTGGCGACGAGTCCAGTCCGCGGCCAACCAGTTCGACGCCACACCGGCGGATGAGAACCGGGCCCGTCGTGCCGCCGGTGATCAAGGCCGCTTCACCCGCAACTTCGTTGTTCAAGGCACCGCCGCCGAATGGGCGTTGGCCTGGTTGGCCGACCTGAGACTGCGGTTGTCACAGCTGCCGAGCGTCGATAACGGGAACCCGGGCACCGCGTCGGCGGGGGAGCCGGTGGGTCACGTGGCCGCAGCCTCGGGACCGGTGTTCTCCCGGCGGGCTCACCTGGTGTTCTTCCTTCACGATGAGGTCATCGTACACGCGCCGGCCCAGCAGGCCGAAGCCGCGGCGGAAGCGATCAGGGAAGCGGCCGCCTCGGCGGGGAAGCTCCTATTCGGCAATGCACCTGTCGACTTCCCCCTCGACCTCACGATCTCCGAGCGGGCCGCGAAGGACTAGGGGACGGCAAACGACTAGCGGGCGACGAACCGGCAGCGGACTGTGCAGGGACATCAGCTGTCGCAGAGATCACGGGTGGGCCCCGGAATACGCGACAGATAATCGGTGCTGCATGTAAGGTATCCGCGGCCCCGCAGCGGAGTCGCTACAGCACTCGGAGTCGCCACAGCACAGAGGAGTTTTCATGACCTTCACCGTCAAAGCACTGCAGAAGACCGGCCCTGACGAGCCCTTCCGCGTCGCGAACATCGAACGCCGCGATCCTCGGCCCGATGACGTGGTCATCGACATCAAGGCCGCCGGGATCTGCCACAGTGACATCCACACCATCCGCAATGAATGGGGTGAGGCGAGCTTCCCTCTGACCGTCGGCCACGAGATTGCCGGCGTCGTCGAAGCCGTCGGCAGTGATGTCACCGGTTGGAAGGTCGGCGACCGGGTAGGCGTAGGCTGCATGGTCGATTCCTGCGGCGAATGTGAAGAATGCCGCGCCGGACAGGAGCAGAACTGCCTCAACGGCAGCGTCGGCACCTACAACGCACCTGACGTCGACGGCACCATCACCCAAGGCGGCTACGCCGAGAAGGTCGTCGTCAACGAGCGCTTCGTGTGCCGCATTCCCGACGCCCTCGATTTCGACGTCGCAGCCCCACTGCTCTGCGCCGGCATCACCACTTACGCTCCGCTCAACCGTTGGGGTGCAGGCGAAAGCAAGGACGGTGCACCCAAGAAGGTCGCCGTTCTGGGTCTCGGCGGACTCGGCCACATGGGTGTCCAGATCGCTGTCGCTATGGGGGCCGAGGTCACCGTCCTTTCCCGCACCCTGAATAAGGAGAAGGCGGCGCTCGAGCTCGGCGCGAAGCAGATGCTCGCCACGACAGACGATGACTTCTTCAGCCAGCACCGTGGAGAGTTCGACCTCATCCTCAACACGATCAGCGCCGGCATTCCCGTCGACAAATACCTGAGCCTGCTCAAGCCGCGCGGAGTCATGACCGTCGTCGGCCTGCCTCCGGAGAAGCAGCAGCTGTCCTTCGCCTCCGTCATCGGCGGCTCCAAGGTGCTGGCCGGATCGATGATCGGCGGCATCGCCGAGACCCAGGAGATGCTCGACTTCTGCGCGAAGCACGACATCGCGGCGAAGATCGAGACCGTCGGCATCGACGAGGCGGATGCGACCTACGAGCGCGTCGTCGCCGGCGACGTGTACTTCCGCGCCGTCATCGACACCGCGGACTTCGAGGGCGCCGAGGTGACCGCGCTCGCCTGATAACTGAGGTCAAGGGGCCGTTTCGCTGATTATTTCGCGCGGCGGCCCCTTTTCTGTGTTCGACAGGCGGGAGTGAGGAGCCTATTCACTTCAGAGCGCTGTGGCCGCGACCGCGATAAGCACGAACGCAGCGAGGATGATTGCCAAGCGGACGTAATGCAGTCTGTCCCAGCGCCGATACTGTTCCCGCCAATCCTCGGGGTGATCCTCTGCGGTCCACGTCAGTGAGCGGTTGTTGATGGGTACTAACAGCAGAACCGACATGATCACGCTGATGGCCAGCAATCCTGTTGCGATGAGCGCCATGGTGGCGGTGGGCATGCCCCACGAGACTGCCGTGAGGGCGAGGGAGAGGACGAGCGAGCCGATGTACCAGAAAGGCATCGCTCGTCCCATCATTCTCCCGCCGTCCGCTCGTGCAGCCAGCGAGGCTGCGACCGGCAGGCGGTGCGTGATCGGATTGATGACGAAGGCGACCGCGAACTCGACTCCGACCATGAGGCCTACGACTATCGCGGTGATGACGGCGAGAACTGGTGTCATGGGAGATCCTCTCTCTCCTAGCGCTGCTAGGAAATCTAGCAGTGCTAGAATATGCCTTGTTGAAGCGAGGCACAAGAGGGGACTATGGCAGATCAGGCGAAGCAGCGGCCGTATGCGAAGCAGCGGGCGCAGGCGAACCTACTCACCCGCGCTGAAGAGCGGCGCCTGAGTATTCTCGCGTCCGCTCGTGAGCGCGCCGACAGCGACGGGTGGGCGTCTGTGACCACCCGTCATCTCGCCGAGGCAATCGGATATTCCCAGCCGGTCCTCTATGGTCACTTTCCCGGCGGCAAGTCGGAGATCATGCTGACAATCGCGCTCGACGGCTTCGTCGACCTCAGAGATCGGTGCCGAGCAGCTATTGTCGGCAAGGTTGGGAAGCAGGCAATTGCGGCCGTGGCGCACTCCTACCTCGAGTTCGCCGATGACCACCCCGCGGTCTATGAGGCGATGTTCCTACAGCCGATCGACGCGCGCTTTGCCCAAGATGGCAATGAGACTGAGCTGCGTGAATCCTTCGACGCTCTGGCCGACGTCATCGGCGATCCCATCAGCACGGAGGTGTTCTGGGGCGCACTGCACGGAATCGGCCTGCTCGAGCGAGCCGGTCGCATGCACCTGAAGGACCGGGAGAAGAGGATTGACGAGCTCAGCGCTCGATTCGTCGGCTGAATGGGCTGGGACACGGATTGCGGATTACCGCAGCCCGGGCGCTGTCATCAGGTATCGGCGGTAGTCTGAGCCGCATGGCGAGTCGGCAGAGACAGATGGGCGATATGCCCCTGGTGCTGCTGATCCTCTACACCGTCTTCATCGGCTTCATGACGCTGACTCCCTACCAGCTCGACGTCAGCCCCGCTGGCCCGATCGGCAGGCTGCTCCAGTTCTTCGCCGATCATCAGATGACATCGTGGCTGACCTATACGCTCGTCGAAAAGCTGGCGAATGTCGCCATGTTCGTTCCGTTCGGATTCCTGATCGCACTCCACAAAGGCCGAAGGCGCTGGTGGGTCGGCTGGGTGGCCGGCGCGGTGTTCACCTGCCTGATCGAGGGGACTCAGGCGACCTTGCTCTCACCCACCCGCTACGCCACGATCAGCGATCTCATCACGAATACGCTCGGGGCCGGAATCGGTGCTGTCCTCGCGCTGGTCCTCATGATCCTGCTGCCCTCGCGAGACGACCCGGACGAGATCGACCGCGTGGTGCGTTGAGGACGGGAGCCTCGGCGGCCTCAATCCTCAAGCTCGACGGTCTCAACTCACGTAGGTGTGCTCTTCGAATCCTCGTTTTCGAGGGCACCGATGCACAGGTCGAGAGCCTCGCCGAGGTGGGCCTTCAGTTCGTCATCGAGTGTGGAGACCATGAGTGCGGAGATCCTCTCGACTCGTTCGACGGCCTGATCGAGAGCCTTGCTTCCCTCGGTGGTCAGGGTCGTCGGCAGGGCCCTGCCGGTTTCGGCCTTCGCAGCACGCGTTACAAGACCACGGTCCTGCAGGCTTCCCAACAGGGTGTTCATCGTCTGTCGGGTGACGAATGCCCCGCGGGCAAGTTCGGAGTTCGACGCTCCCGGGGACCGGCGCAGCAGCTCGAGGCAGGCGTACTGCGGGGTTGAGAGGCCCAAAGGCCGCAGTTTCTCGTCCATGCGTGAGCGCAGGACCGACTGCAGGTGCTTGAGCTGGTAGCCGATCATCGCTTCGAGGGCGCCGGGAGTATTTGACTCTTGACTCATGTAAGTATTCTGACATACATTGATTATGTCAGCACACTGACATAAGAGCAGTAACAAGAGATTGGAATCACCATGACCGTGACAGGACCGGATTTCCTCGCACTTCAAGTACGAGACTTAGAGAAGGCGGCCGAATTCTACGAAACGCAGATCGGACTCAAGCGGGCGCCGACAGCGCCTCCCGGTGCAGTTCTCTTCGCCACCTCACCGATACCATTCGCCGTTCGTGAGCCGCTGCCCGATGTTGATCTCGACTCGGTCGAGCGGCCAGGCACCGGAGTCGCACTGTGGTTCAGCTGCGATGACTCACAGGCGCTGCACGATAGTCTCGCCGCCTCAGGCGTCGAGATTCTGCGTGCGCCCGCACCGAGTCCCTTTGGGCTGACTTTCACCTTCGTCGATCCTGACGGCTATGCGGTGACGGTCCACGATGCGAGCTGAGCTCTATTTGTCGCGATCGCCCAAGTTGTCGCCGAAGTCATCGTCGGCACCATCGTCTGAATTGTCGTCGCTGTTGTCGTCCGTGTCGTCGGAGTCGTCGTCCGAACTTGAGAAGCGCGGAACCCAGCAGGAGACACGTGCAGCGTAGTCGTCGTACTCGGCGCCGAAGCGCTGCCGCAGGTCGGTCTCCTCATGCGGACGGATCAGCCAGTTCCACAGCAGGGATCCGACCAGGGCGTAGGCAATGACCATCCAGGAGCCGATGAAGATGCCGATCGCCACACCCTGGCCGATGCCGGCGATCGCCATCGGGTTCCGGACGAAGGCGTAGGGTCCACGGACGACGAGGTGGTTCGCCATCGCAGCAGGCAACGGCGTACCTGAACCGAAGTTCGCCACCGCCCGCGCCGACCACACGCCCAGGACGCTGAAGAGGGCAAGGAGGGCGAAGCCGGCCACGATCACGAGGATCGGGAACTTCACCGCCAGGTTCCAGCGGTCTTCGAAGGAGTTGATGATCGCGGGCAGGACCACGAGGAACACGCCCCAGAAGATCACCAGTTGGATCGTGGTCCGCACCAGCAGCTGGCCGCGGATGCGGGTGTGCGAGCTGCGGAAGGCGAATGGGCCGACAATGAGCCGATCGGACGGAATCTTGCCGAGGATCATGAGTGTCCCGGCGATGACGCTGCCGAGTGCGGCGGCCACCATGAGGACTGCGCCCAGTCCCGCCTCGGTGGTGACGGTGGCATAGATGACCATGAAGACCGCAACGAGAGTGGTCCAGGAGGCGGCGATCCACACGGCCCAGCGGAAGTTGAGGGCCGCCAAGGCAGAGCCGATGACGAAGAGCGGAATGTCGATGATGGAGACGAGCAGCGGGTCGAGGCCGCCCAGTGTCGCATCGCGCAGTGCTGGAAGTGTGATGACACCGAGCCACCAGGCGGCGCCGGCGAGAGCCTGGAGGGCGAAGTACATTCGGCCGTGGAAGATTCGCAGCGGCTTGTCCGGCGTATGGCGTTTGTTGTGCCTGATCCCGGTGACCGGCTTCTTGCCTGTAGGGCTCATGCGAACGCCGTCCCTCGGAAGCACACGGTCGTGGGTCCGCCGACCCAGACTTCACCGTCTTCCTGGGAGATCGAGATGACTCCGGCTCGTCCCAGCGCCGTGCCCTGGGTGACGGTGTACTTCGACGGTGCCAGGCTCGAACCGATGAGCCATTGCGCGACCGAGGCGTTGAGGCTGCCCGTCACAGGATCTTCGGCGACGCCTGCGCCGGGGACGAATGCACGGATCTCGTACTCATGGTCGCTGTCGTCGGGGTGGGAGCCCAGCACGCCGAGTTTGGTGTCGGGAATCTGCGAGAAGTCGGGCTGGAGGTCGAGGACCTGCTGCGCGCTCGCCAGTCTCACCGCGGCCCAGCCGGGTCCGTTGTCGACCCATTGGTGAGCGAGGATCTCGTCGCGCTCGACGTGGAGGGCGGCGGCGATCTGCTCGACGAAGCCTTCGTCGAGGTCACCGGTGCGAATCGGGTCGGGAGCGGCGAAGGATAAGGTCTGGCCACCTCGGCGAAGGTTGACGAGTCCGGCACCGCACTCCTGGACCACGGTTCCCTCGTTGTGTGGAATGCCTCCGGCCTCGAGCCATGCGGCAGCCGAGCCGAGGGTGGGATGGCCGGCGAAGGGGAGTTCACGGGCAGGTGTGAAGATTCGCAGTCGGTAATCGGCGCGTGGGTCGCTGGGTGGGAGGACGAAGGTGGTCTCCGAGAGATTCGTCCAATTCGCGATCCGAGCCATCTCCTCATCAGTCAGCCCGTCGGCGTCGAGGATCACGGCCACAGGGTTGCCGCGATAGGGCTCGCTGGAGAAGACATCGACTTGGGCGAAAGCTCGAATACGGGGCAAGACGGGGACTCCTTTGTTGAAAGGGCGCTGTTTCGTGGGGTGCGCACTTCCTATGGTAAGGGTGCGACCTCGTGGAACAGGCACTTAGGAGGAGTGGGGCGTGTGGGACGTTCCTCACTGCGGCTCTCATCTTTCCTGGGGCCGACCTCGGCGAGGGTGGGATCTCGTGTTGACCGGACATGGGGGCGTGCACCGAGACGACGCGGGAATAGATCGGTTCTGCTGTGCCGCCGAGGCGGTTGTGCGTCCTACTTGACGCCGCCGGTGGTGAGCCCGCCGACGAGGCGCTTTTCGATGAGCATGAACAGCAGCACGACCGGCAGAATGCCGATGATCGAGACTCCGAAGACGTACTGCCAGCTCGTCTCGTACTGCCCGACGAACTTCGTCAGGGCCACGGAGATCGGCTGATTGCCCGCGGTCGAGAGAATGACAAGTGATGCGGCGAACTCGTTCCAGCACGCCACGAAGGTGAAGATGATCGCCGTGACGATGCCCGGCCACACGAGAGGCAGATTGATCCGGAACAGAACGGACATCTGCGAGGCGCCGTCCATGCGGGCAGCCTCGTCTATCTCCTTCGGAATCCCGGCGAAGAACGAGTGCATGATCCAGGTCGCGAAGGACAGGTTGAATGCGGCGTTGACCACGATCATCGCCGCCCATGTGTCGTTCATTCCCAGCATCGAGAACTGACGGAACAGGCCCGAGGTCAGCACCGCCGGCTGCAGCATCTGCGTGACGATGACGAGGAAGAGGAAGACCATTCGCCCGGGGAACTTGAACCGCGCTGTGTAGTAGGCCGCCGGCAGGGCGACAGCGAGGACGAGCAATGTCGCGCACACCGCGATGATGACCGTCGAGATCATGTTCTGCACGAGCGGCGTCTCCGGAGTCGACCACATGTCGACGAAGTTCTCCCAGTGCCATTCCTGTGGGAAATACGTCGGATCGACGGACCTGATCTGCGACTTCGTCTTCACTGAACCGAAGAACATGATGAGGTAGGGCAGGACGAAGACCGCGAGGATGAAGAACCCGACGACCATACGCAGGATCACGGTGCCCAGGGGAACCTTGTCGGCGGTGTAGCGGCGGGTGCGCGGAACCGGTCCAGACCTGGATCCTGATCCGCCGCTATTGTGCATCGCCGAGGTGGTGGCAGGAGAAGTCGGTGCAGCTTCCATATCAGACCTCTCGCATGGGTTTGACGACTTTGACGTAGACGATGACGACGACGATCACGATGAGGAAGGCGATGACGGACAGGGCACTGGCCACATCGACCTTTCGGTGCAGCTCGATGTACTTGAAGATGAGCGTCATGATCGTGTCCGCGCCGTACCCGGGGATCGACCCGGTCATCACTTTGAGGATCGGCAGCGAATTGAAGACGTTGATGATGTTGATGAGCACAGCGACGCTGAGTGCGCCACGCAGCTGCGGCAGGACCACCGCGAAATACGTGCGGATGGGGCCGGCGCCGTCCATCTTCGCAGCCTCGACCGTATCGACGGGCACCGTGGCCAACCCCGCCAGCAGGGTATATGTCGTGAACGGCAGAGACACGAAGATCGCAATGACGATTGACCAGATGAATCCAGTCGTCGGGTTCTTCGTCCATCCGTATCCGGTCGAATTTTCGATGAAGCCGATATCGACGAGGAACTTGTTGATCACTCCGAAATACGGTTCGAGGCCGTAGTAGAAGACCATGGTCGTCATCACCACCGAGGCGGCCCACGGGATGATCACGGCCATGCGGACCAGCTGGCGACCTGGGAATGCCTTGTTGAGCACCTGTGCAAGACCCAGGGAGATCACGACGGTGAGACCGACAGCGGCCACGACCCACACGAAGGTTCGGAAGATGATCGGCCAGAACTGAGAGAAGCCGAACACCTCGGCGTAGTTGGCGAAGCCCACCGAGCCTTTGTCGAGACCAGAAATCGCGAGGTCCCTGGTTGAGTTGAAGAACATCAGCCCGGCGGGGAAGAACACGACCCCGACAATGAGGATGAGCGCGGGGGCCAGCCAAGGCAGGGCCCGCAGCGTGTCCTTCCAGCCGACCTGACCACGCACGACACCTCTGCCCCCACGAGCTGCACCGATTTTGCTGGTGCCGCGCTTGGCGGCGTGATCAGCGGTGCCGCGGTTTGCAGCGCCACGTTCAGTGACGCCACCATCAGCGGTGTCCCGGCCGCCGATGGTGCCGACGTCTGAACCCGACTGCGAGTCGGAGGTCGCGCGACTCACCCTTCGTCGACCTGATCCTGGATCTGCTTGAGGACATCAGCGGCCGGCTTGGATTCGAGTTCACCGAAGAGTGACTTGAACGCACCGTCCGCGGCAGACCACTTCGAGTTGGTCGACGGGTAGAACTTCGCATCGGGCAGCAGGTCGAGGAAGGGTTTGAGGTCCTCATCGGACTCAAGCTTCTTCGAACCGGACTTCGTCACGGGCAGGAAGCCCTCAGCCTCGACCCAGGGGAGATAGTTGTCGGTGGTGTAGAAGTAGTCGAAGAACTTGGTGATCGCCTCGGCCTTGTCGTCGTCGTTCTTGAACGCCATGAGTTGGTCACCGACGCCGAGGGTCATCGCCGATCCGTCCTTCGTAGGGATCGGGACGACCGAGTAGTCGAGGTCAGGGTTGGACTCCTCGATCTGGCCGACTGTAGGGGGAAGGCCGACCTGCATGCCGATCTTTCCCTGGACGAAGATGTCGAGGAGCGGCGTGCGCTGAGAGGATCCCGGGTCATCCTGCGTTGCACCGGCATCGATCATCTTCTTGATCTGCTCGGCACCCGCCTTGTTCTCCGGGGAATCGATCGTGATCTTCTTTTCGTCGCCGAAGGTGCCTCCTCCGCCCCACAGCCAGATTGCGGCTTCGGCCTGAGCTTCCTCGGATCCCAGCGGCATGCCGTATCCGGCGACCCCATCACCGAGTTTGGAGACCTTCTTGGACGCGGAGAGGAGCTCGTCCCAATCTTTGGGTGCCTCTTTCACACCGGCCTTGTCGAGCAGTTCGTTGTTGACGAACAGTGCCCTCACCGAGGCGATGAGGGGGACGGCGTAGGCCGTGCCGTCTAGAGTCTCATTCTTGAGGAATCCCTCGTCGAAGTCCGACATGGTCTCGGGGCTCGTGACCTCTTCGGCCTTGTAGAGCAGGTCGTCAGAGGCGAAGCCGGTGAAGGGGCCGCCGTTGTAGATGTCGGGAGCCTCGCCGGCCTGGATCTTCGTTGACACGACCTTTTCGAGGTTGTCCCAGGACTGCACCTCGAGATTGACCTTGATGTCGTCGTTCTCTTTCTCGAATCCCTTGATGACGTCCTCCCACAGTCCCTTCGTTGCGTCGGAATACGTGGGTACGAGGAAGTCCAAGGTGGTCTTGTCTGTATCGCCGTCGGAACTGGATCCTCCGAAACCGCAGCCAGATATCGTCATCGACAGGGCTGCAGCGGCGGCGAGGATGCCAAGGCTGCGTGTTCTCTTCATATGCTGTTCTCCGTGACCAGAATTGGTGTATCCGATGTCCCAGTCGCCGTCGACTCGTCACATTGACCAGAACAGATGCAATGAATGAAAGTATGTAGTGAGTAGGGTCACAGGTCAAGTATGTAATCGCATCAGTGATGCAATTGAGGCCAAATCGAGCATTTTGGCGTATTGTTTATCATACTTTCGTGCAAGACTATGCTCTAAGTTTGGTTTTCTAAGGAAGCAGTTCTCAACGGTGAGGCGAGTGAAGGAAGTCTATGGTCAACGTTTCATTGAGCGGTGTGGGGCTGAATTATCCGGGCACGGACCGTCCTGCTGTCTCAGATGTCGATCTCGACGTCGTCGACGGTGAGTTCCTCGTCCTTGTCGGACCGTCGGGATGTGGCAAGTCGACAACGCTGCGAATGCTGGCAGGACTCGAATTTCCGAGCGTCGGCAGTATTCTCTTCGACGGTGAAGACGTCACCGATGTCTCCGCCAAGGTGAGGGACGTGGCGATGGTGTTCCAGTCCTATGCCCTCTATCCCCATATGACTGTCTCGGAGAATATGGAGTTCGCTCTTAAGAATGCCGGTATGCCCAAGGCGCAACGACGGGACCTGGTCGCCGAGGCTGCGGCGATGTTGGAGTTGGAAGATCTGCTCGAGCGCAAGCCCAAGGCTCTCTCCGGCGGTCAACGTCAGCGGGTGGCGATGGGGCGCGCAATTGTCCGACGTCCCAAGGTGTTTCTCATGGACGAGCCCCTGTCGAACCTCGATGCGAAGCTGCGAGTGCAGACGCGCGCGCAGATCTCGGCGCTGCAGAGCAAGCTCGGTGTCACCACGGTCTACGTCACGCATGATCAGACCGAGGCGATGACGATGGGCGATCGGGTCGTGGTGATGAACGAGGGGCACATCGAACAGATCGGTACCCCGCGGGAACTCTACAACTCTCCGGCTACTCTCTTCGTCGCCGCATTCATCGGATCCCCGACGATGAATCTCATTTCCGCAACGCGGAACGCCGATGGCAGTGCGAGCGGTTCTGGAATCACCGTGCCTCTGCGCTCGGATCTTCCAGACTCGAGTGACGAGATCGTGCTCGGAGTCCGTCCTGAGGACTTCTCCGTGACCCCGGGTGAGGGCACCAGCCCACTCGACCTCGAGATCTCCCTCGTCGAGGAGCTCGGCTCCGACACCTTTGTCTACGGCACCACCCCGAATCAGGATCCCCTGCGATTGCGGGACAAACCTTTCGTTGCACGCCTGAGCAAGGGCGGAGTGCCCCGCCGGGGTGAGCGGCTGACCGTCCATATCGACCCCACTCAGGTCCGAGTCTTCGATTCCCAGACGCAGCAGCTGGTCGGCTGAGTCGGTGACTGACGCCGAACAGCGTCAGCAGCTGGAACTGAACGGTGTCACCGGCTGGAACTGAACGGTGTCACCGGCTGGATCCGAACGGTGTCACCGGGCTGGCACCGAACACTTTCACTGGCTGGCGAAGGCCAGGGTTCCGCCTAAGCCGATGAGCATGCCGCCGCCGATTCCACGGATACGCGACATCCGCCTCGGCGAGCGAGCGAACCAGTTTCTCGCCGTTCCGGCGATGAATGCCCAGGAGCCGTCGGAGAACAGGGCGAGGGCTTGGAAGAAGAGACCGAGGATGATCATCTGCAGCGGCACATGTCCGGCTTCGATCGAGACGAATTGCGGGAGGGCCGCGACGAAGAAGATGATGGTCTTCGGGTTCGAGATGCCCACGATGAAGCCCTGCATGAACATTGAGCGGTAGCTGAGTTCGCGTCCGGCAGGGACAAAGGAATCCACCTCACAGTCGCCGCTTGTGGCGAGTGTCGGGTCCTCGGGCACCTCGTTGCCGATCTTGCGATGACGGATGCCCTGAACACCCAAGTACACGAGGTAGCCGGCGCCGAGGATCTTGACGATCGTGAAGATCACGACCGACTGGGCGACGACCGTGCCCACTCCGAAAGCCACGGCCACAATGAGCGGGATGATGCCGACGCTGCCGCCGAGTACGCTCGTCAGGCCCGACCGTCGTCCATGAGACAGTGATTGGCCGACCACGAAGAGCACTGTGGGCCCCGGGATCACGATGATGATGAGGGCGGCGGCGAGAAAAGCGAGAAGAGCGTCGGTGGTCGGCACAGAAGAATTCTATGGTCGCGACTGAACCGCAGGTAAGGGGCTGACGCGGAGATTTCGATCACGTGAAGGGTGCCGGGTGGGGAGATGTCGGGCGGGGAGACGTCGGGCGGAGGGGACCCTGAAGACTCCACTCAGACTCAATTCATAGACTGGGCCGCTATGAATGAGCAGCAGTTGTCTGTGGTGCGGACGATGTCGGCGGTGCCCGCGTGGATCTGAATCAAGGCCTATCGACATGGTGGGACGCCATCACGTCCGGATTCGGGCGCCAGGACGGCCTTGAGCCCGATGCCGTGCAGCTGCTCCTCGTCATCGGCATTCCTCTTCTCGTCACGCTGACGCCCGGAATCTGGCGCTTCTTCGGCATGTTCGTCACCTTCGTGCACGAACTCGGCCACGCCTTCGCCGCGCTGATGACCGGTCGAGTCGTGAAGGGAATCTCCCTGAATTTCGACCACTCCGGACAGATGAACTCCTTCGGCAAGGTCGGCTTCTCCGCGACCTGGTCGGGCTTCTGGGGATATCCGGCACCCGGCGTCCTCGGATTGGTCCTCATCACCTCGGCGACTCAGGGCTGGGCTCCTCTGGCGCTGTCGGTCGGTGCCCTCATCCTGCTTGTTGCGCTCATCTTCATCCGGAACCTCGCGGGCGCCTTGATCGCGGTGGTCACGGCTGTGGCCGCGCAGCTCGTCGTCGTGTTCCTGCCGATCGAATGGATCTCCGTGTTCGTCGCCGGCCTGGGAACAGCTCTGGCTATCGGCTCGCTCAAGGACCTCGTCAAGGTCATCAGAGTCCACACCCGCAGGCGCCATATCCAGCAGTCCGACGCCTACATCCTCGCCCAGGGCTCCAGCCTGCCCGCGGGCGCCTGGCTGAGTCTGTTCGCGCTGGTCATCATCGTCTGCGCGCTCGCCTCCACCTCCATCCTGTATTCGGCATCCACGCTTTCGCTCGGCTGATCTGAGGCTGGGTGTTCCACGACCGATCTGAGGTCACTCGGGGCGGCTCGAGACCGAGGGCGGCGGCAGCTGGGTCAGTGCCGAATGGCAGAATCGGAGTATGAATCTGAGCCCGAAGTATGCCGCTGTGTTGTTCGACTGCGACGGAGTGCTCGTCGACTCTGAGCGCCTCACGAACACGGTTCTGTGGGAAATGCTCAATGAAATGGGGTGGCAGATCTCGCGGGAGGAGTGCATTTCCCGGTTCGTCGGGAAGATGCTCCGCGATGAGGCCGACGTCATCGAGGAACATTCCGGAGTCCGCATCGACGCGCAGTGGCTCAGCGAGTTCCGTGAGCGTCGCAATGACGCTCTCGAGGCTTCATTGGAAGCAATTCCGGGAGTCGCCGAGGCGGTTCGTGCCCTTGACGCCGCCTACCCCGGCCGGCTCGCGGTTGCATCGAGCGCTGACCGTCCCAAGATCAACCTGCAGCTGCAGAAGATTGGACTTTTCGGCGTCTTCGACGGCCGGATCTTCTCCGGTATGGAGCTGCCGCAGTCGAAGCCGGCTCCGGATGTGTATCTGGCGGCCGCCGATGCTCTCGGCGTCGATCCTGCCGAGACAGCAGTGATTGAGGATTCACCGACCGGTGTGAAAGCGGGAGTGGCGGCGGGCGCACACGTGCTCGGGTTCTGCCCTGACTCACCAGTCCACCAACGGCCCGAAGTGCTCGAAGACGTGGGAGTCCATGAGATCTTCACCGAGATGCAGCAGCTGCCGGGGTTGCTCCTGCGCTGATATTGCTGGATCTGGACGGAGTTCGCCGGGCCTGCTGGGAGGTGCGCCCGGATAGGTTGCTCAGTGAAAGTCGCTCAGACATCCAGGTCAATAAAGCGATGTGATCGAATCATTCTCGAACTAAACCACTGTTTGTGATCATATTGTGATGTTAACCACCGATGACTGCGACTAGAATTGAGGTAGGCACACACAGCGACGTGAAGATCAGGTGACCACCCGTGAAGCTTCCTTCCGATTCCGACAGAACCGAATCCGAACCTGCACGTGACTTCGTTGGAAATCCTCGTCGCCTCCGCATCGATGCGGATTCTCCTTTCGCCGATGCCGCTCAGATATTTGCCGCAAGCGACCAGGCGCAGCTGTCGGCACTGGATGTCTCTGCCGAACTGTTCTTCAACGAAACCGTAGAGAATCTGCGCCTCTACAACCCTCGGCCCGGCCAGCCATATGCACACGCGACGATCGCCGAGACCGTCCGCAGGTTCCAACATGACCGTCGTTCGTCCAAAGTTTCGAAGGCCAAGAATCGGAAGAAGCAACTTCCGTCCTTTCCTCGCTTCAGGCTGGACCAGACCTTCTACGGCTGGGTGCACGACCTTTCCCAAGCTGAAGACATCGCGGAGTTCACTACAGTTCTGGGCACGACGACCGCACGAGCATTTGCGCAGATAACTTCAGCGATGATTCTCCTCCACGGACTGCCCAAATTCTTTGCGCGCTGCCTCGCCGGTGACTTCACCATCGAGCACGTCCACGCCACTGCTCATGCCTGCCGGGACGTGAAGTTCGAGAATCTTCCTCTCATCGATGACTACCTTGCGCAGCGTCGCCCCGACATCACCATTGAAACCTTCAAGAAGTCCTTGGGGATGAAGATCGCCGCCCTCGAACCCCTCGAAGAGCGTATGGAAGAGGCGAGCAAGCGTCGCCGAGTCTCCATCACGACCACTGCCGATGGGACCGCGTTCCTCACATTGTCTGGACCGGCTCCCGAACTCCAGGCGTGCTATCTGCGGATAGCAGCTTTCGCACGAGCGATACGCTCCGGGAATATCGCAGCATTCAGCGACCAACTTGAGCCGGGCACCGCGATTGACGATGACCGGGGAATTGATGCGCTGATGTTCGACATCCTCACTCGCACCGTTCCCCAGCTCAGCATTCAAGTCACCTCGACCGATACGACGACGGGGGAGACGTCGACACGCGACATTCCCCTTGATCTGTCTGCTGAGCAGCCTCCGACTCCGGCGTCCGTCGTCAATGCCGTGAATAAGAGTGTCACCGGGGCTTCTGCTGACAACGCCAGCGGTTGCGAATCAGACAGCAGAGGTGACGCAGACGCTGGTGAAGCTGCGAGAGGAGCGGAAGTCGTTCTCACGATGCCTACTCACGAGCAGTGGCTGGACTCGCAGGCAAAGATGATCACGACGGTCCCTTTCCTCACCCTCGCAGGCTCTGCCGAACTCCCCGGAACGTTCTCTGACGGTTCTCCGATTCCAGCGGATACCGCGCGACGCGTCGCCCAACACGCGAAGTCCTGGACTCGGATTCTCACAGACCCGGCCAGCGGTACACCGGTCGACGCCAAGGCTACGACCTACCAAATACCCGCAAATGTTCGCCAGACTCTGATTGCGAAATGGCAGTCATGCACGATTCCCGGTTGCACGCGCAGAGCGGAGACCACTGAGATCGACCACATCGTCCCCTTCGACTACGATCATCCGGCCGCCGGTGGGCTTACTCGATTCGGTAATCTCCACCCGCTGTGCAAGCTGCACCATCAGGCGAAGACAGATCGTAAGTACTCGGTACGGATGAATAGATCGGGTTTCGTGCAGTACGTCTTCCGACACGGCATGAGCGCCGAAGTTGCGGCCGGAGACCATCCGATCAATGCCGCTCACGCGAAGATATTCGCTGAGTTGCAGCAGCCCGTCACCACGTCTGATCCACCGAAACCGGAAAGCCGGCCCGCAGGCGAGCCCTGGCACGGGGAGAAGCGAACGTCTCAGGAATGTCCAGGGCCGGCGGCTGCCAATGGGCAAGCCGGATGGGTGAAGAACAGCTCGATGCTCAGCGATCACGCGAGCGAAGACGAGTGGATTTGGGATTCCGGTGGCCCGCCGCCCTTCTGAGCCTCAGGTTCCAGCAGTAAGCCGCCAGTGCTGGGTGCGTATGCACCACCACCGGCGGCTATGACTGAGCTGCGGGACGACGAGACTATGGAGCTGGGTCGTCCGTTCAGTTGGACAGGTGTCAGTCTTCGGTCTCTCTGATCACTCGGCGCACGTCATCTTGAGTCTGCGCCTCGCCCTTGTTGATCGCCTCCACAACCTTCTCGTGCTGATGGTCGGTGACGACAGGAATCTCCTCACCGTTGCAGTCGACGATCTTTCCGTCCTTTACGGTGTCGCCCTCCGCGAGAAGAGCCTCGCGGTTGATGAGTCGTTCGAGTTCGTCTTTGCGGATTGCTCGGCCGGTGCCTGCGACGAACACCGAACGATCTGTGCGGTCCTTGTTCTTCACACCGATGTGGTTGAACACCAGGTTGAGCAGCACAGCCATCAGAGTGGCCGAGGAGATGCCGGACTGGAGGATGATGCCGACCCAGGATGGGAACGAGCTGTAGAACTCGGGCTCGACGACCGGGATGATGCCGAACGCCAGGGCGACGGCGACGAGGATCATGTTGAGGTTGCCCTCGTATTCGACCTTGGACAAGGTGCGGATGCCCGAGGCTGCCACGGTGCCGAAGAGGACGATGCCAGCGCCGCCGAGTACCGGAGAGGGAACCGCGGCGACGACTCCGCCCATGACCGGGAGCAGGCCGAGGACGACGAGGATGGCACCGCCGGCAGTGACGACGAAGCGGGACTTCACCCCGGTGATCGCCACAAGTCCGACGTTCTGAGCAAAGGCTGACTGGGTGAAGGAGTTGAAGATCGGTGACACTGCCGAGGACAGCATGTCTGCGCGCAGGCCCGAGGCGATGCGCTTGGAGTCGACCTTGGTCTTCACGACCTCGCCGACAGCGATGATGTCAGCGGTGGTCTCTGCAAAGGTCACGATGATGACGATGAACATCGAGACGATGGCGGCCGCTGAGAATGTCGGCATACCGAAGGCGAAGGGCTCCGGGAATGCGAAGATTCCTCGATCGAGGACCTGGGAGAAGTCGGCCCAGCCGAAGATCGCGCAGACGACCGTCCCGACGACGATGGCCAAGAGGATCGAGAGTCGAGAAACCATCGCCACGGGAATTCGGCTGAGCACGAGGACGATCGCGAGTGTGCCGACGGCGATGAGGATGTTGCGGCCACTGCCGTAATCGGGGGCCTCGGCGTTTCCGCCCATTGCCCAACCGGCGGCCACCGGCATGAGGGACAAGCCGATCGTCGTGATGACGGTGCCTGTGACGACAGGTGGGAAGAACTTCACAATGAGCGCGAAACCTGGTGCGACGATGAGGCCGATCACCGAGGCGACAAGGACTGCACCGAAGACCTCCGGCAGTCCGTCACCTCCAGCGAGGATCGACGTCATTGTGGCGACTCCGGCGAAGGACACTCCCTGGACGAGAGGCAGCTGTGAGCCGAAGAAGGGAACGCCGAATGACTGCAGAATGGTGGCCAAGCCGCCGACGAACAGGCAGGAGGCGATGAGTACGCTGATCCCGCCGCCATCGAGGCCGGCTGCTTTGCCGATAATGAGGGGGACGGCGATGATGCCGCCGTACATGGTCAGTACGTGCTGTAGACCGTAGGCGAATGAGGTGCCGACCGGAAGTCTCTCATCCTCCGGACGAGTCGATTCCGTTCGCGTGTTCTTAGGAGCCTGCTGAGATGCCGACATCTATCTCTCCGTTGAGTTCCTCCCTGAGTGACAGCCTCGGGCCCGTTGCCGCGATGGGCGATTCGGGTGGTCGACTGAACGTGAGGGATCGGTTTCACTACTTCCGAGATGTGAAAGTATATTTCCTTATCGCAAAATGCTAGGTGAATGGTCAGTGGATGGCAACTTCATTTGGTGACCTGCCACACATGCTAGAGTTCAGTCTTGCCGGTGGCGCCACGGGGGACAAATAAGTGCCCCCTGAGGTGCATTACCCGAAGGTAAGCGGTATAGCGCGGTATTGCTGCGAGTGCGGAAAGCACTCGCATCCTGCGACCCGCACCATCACACCGGACGGCGGAGCAGCAGACGCCGAGAAACCTGAGCTGGCGGCGATTCGCCCCCAGTCGTGTCGCCGCACAACGGTCGAACTGATGATTTGACCGATTCAGCACTGAAAGGCGGCACCATGAACACGGGAATCGAAACTCCAGCAGCCAACACCCCAACTCCAGCAGCTCGCACCCGGGTAGCCAATACCTCGGCAGGCTCCACAATGTGGCTGCGCAATCCTATGGCCGTCCACCTCGGCCGCGGAATCGATCCGGCTCAGGCCTCGGGCGGAATCGTCGTGGACACGACGTCCGGAACGATTGTCGAGCTTGTTCCCGCAGGTGGTGAGCCCAGTGGGGGAGCGCAGTCCGTCGCCGAGGTGGTCGATGCGAGTGCGCACGTGATCACTCCGGGACTCATCAACACCCATCATCACTTCTACCAGACCTTGACTCGGGCCTGGGCTCCCGTGGCGGATTTGCCGCTCTTCGGTTGGCTGACCAATCTCTACCCGGTGTGGGCCCGTCTGACACCGAAGGCCCTCGAGCTGGCCACCACGGTGGCCATGGCGGAACTGCTTGAATCGGGATGCACGACAGCCGCCGACCACCACTACCTGTTCCCGACCGGCATGGATGAGGCGATCGACATTCAGGTCGACGTGACCAGAATGCTCGGCATGCGCGCCATGCTCACCCGCGGATCGATGTCCCTGGGAGAGAAGGATGGCGGACTGCCGCCGCAGCAGACCGTGCAGGATGCGGACGTGATCCTCGCCGATTCCCGCCGCCTCGTCGAGGCCTATCACGAACGCGGCGCCGGGGCGCAGATCCAGATCGGCTTCGCCCCATGCTCGCCCTTCTCCGTGACCACCGAACTCATGCGCGATAGCGCGATCCTTGCCGAGGAGCTCGACGTCCGGCTTCATACTCACTTGGCGGAGACCCTCGACGAGGAGGAGTTCTGCCGGGAACGATTCGGACTGCGCACCGTCGACTACCTCGAGTCGGTGGGTTGGCTCACCGATCGATCCTGGCTGGCCCACGGTGTGCACTTCGACAGTGATGAGATCACCCGCCTCGGCGAGGCCGGTGCCTCCGTGGCACATTGCCCGACCTCGAACATGCGACTGGCCTCGGGAATCGCTCGGGCCGTTGAACTCGAGGATGCGGGCGTCAACGTGGGCCTCGGGGTCGATGGTTCGGCGTCGAACGATGCCTCGAATCTTATTCGTGAGGTCCGCCAGGCCCTGTACATTCAGCGTCTGCGCTACGGCTCGGAAGACGTCACCTGCGCTCGCGTCCTCGACTGGGCCACCCGTGGATCCGCTGCGGCGCTGGGCCGTGATGACATCGGTCGCATCGAGGTCGGCAAGCAAGCGGATCTGGCGATGTTCCGCCTCGACGGACTGGCCTTCTCCGGCTCACACGACCCGATTCCTGCGCTCGTTCTCTGTGGGGCGGAGAAGGCGGATCGGGTCATGGTCGCCGGCCACTGGCGCGTCCTCGACGGCAATGCCATCGGCAGCAACGGTGTACAGCTGGACAAGGAAGCACTCATCGCAGCCCACCAGGAAGAGGCCCGGAAGCTCGTGGCTGGCTGAGCTGCAGTCCCCGAGCTGAGTCCAGCCCTACCTGAGTCCAGCCCTACCTGAGTCCAACCCAGCCGTACCTAAGCCCAGGCTCAGTTCTCGGGTTTCCGGAATACCTCGCGCATGTGATCGCTGGTGAGGAAGTCGCCGACGCCGATCATGATGAGGCTGAAGACGATCTGCTCGGTGATCATCCACACGGGATAGAGGCCGGGGATGGCGGCCATGACCAGGGTGATCACCGGGAAGATCTGGGCAAACAGGCGCAGCCGCTGGTAGCCCCAGTAGAAGCCCTTTGTTGAGCGCCAGAAGAAGTAGAACAGTGTCGCGGTCATGCCGAGGACGACGACGGTGCGCATCCAGACCGCGAACGGCACAGGTTCGCCGGCGCGAGCGATGATGATGGCGAAGACGACGGCACCGAACCCGAGGACCAACTCGAAGATGAGCAGCCCCGTGATCCACGCGAACGCGCGCTTCGTCTTCGGGTGAGTAAGACCTTCGGCCGGAACGATGAGCCCGGCCTTGCTGCCACCCGCGATATGGTCGATCTTTGCGAACACATTTTCGAAGGCCATGACTTCAGGCTAGCCTCCGAACACGCTGGTTCTCCGCGAATCAAGGGATTTTGACCGTGTGAGGACGAACATCAATCAAAAGTTGGGAATAGAGTTCAATCCTCTGGGTCAGGATACTGGGGCCGAATCTTGATGAAGTATAAGCATGAAGAAAATATTCAACGCGGCATTCGCATACATGATCATCGGTGTCCTCGCCGGCCTGTTCTACCGTGAGTTCACCAAAGCCAACGACTTCCCTGAAGGAGACTTCACCCAACTGAGCGTGGTTCACACGCACCTGCTGACGCTCGGCTTCATCGTCCTGCTCATCGTCCTCGTCCTCGACAAGGTCTTCGGGCTCTCGGGCACGAAGATGTTCTCCTGGTTCTTCTGGACCTACAACGTGGGCATCATCCTCACTGTCGGCATGATGGTTTGGCATGGATCGCTGACTGTCCTCGGCCAGGAATCCAACGCCATGATCGCGGGCATCGCCGGACTCGGCCACATCGCGCTCTCCGTGGGCATGGTCCTTCTGTTCCTGTCACTGCGGAAGGCGATCGTCACCGGTTCCAATAAGGTCACCGGAACCGATCCGGTCGCACCGTCGATCACCTACTGATCACGACCAGCAAAGGATCGTCACCTACTGATCACGACCAGCAGCAGGCCAAGCCCGATCAACTGATCACCGCCGCCGAGGTGGCTCAGGGGCCCGCACCGAACGACGTCATCGTTCGGGGCGGGCCCCTGTTCGACACTCTGCGATTCGTCGAAGGCGCGCGACTCATCGACGCTCTACGATTCATCGACAGCCTGCGGCTCGTCGAGGGCGCGCGATTCAGCTCGTGATCGGCTGCTGAAGTTCGACCACCCAGCCGGAGCGGTCTGAGTCGCTGTTGCTGGAGTCGGCACTGTCGTCGCCGACTTCCAAGTAGACCTCTCGGCACGGACCGATGAGAGAGTATCCCTGAGTAACGCACCACTCCGAGAGGTGCTGCCAGCTCGCGCCGATCCGACTCATCGACCCTTCGTGAATGAGTGTGCCCGCAGTGCACGACGGCAGCTCGGTGACGCGGAGGTCATCAGCGTGGAGTTCAACAGCGTGTAGCGAGGCGCTGTTCTGACCGTCGGACGCGGTCGCACGGTAGCCGCACGTGACTTCGGTTCCTGCTTCGGTGTCGGCGTAGAGGCCGATTCCGATGTCCGGATCTCCTCCGGCGCTCGCAATCTGTTGGGCGGCTCTGCCGAAGCGCGGCCCAATCTCCGAGGTGTCGAACGGTGGCTCACCGAGCATGACCGTCGTGCCGACGATCCTCTCTGCTGGAAGCTCCTTGATGATGCAGTCCGGGTGGTCCATGGTCGTCCTTTCGATGAGGGCCAGTCGAAACTCGACGTCGGCCAATGAGGCTGCCGCGGCCGACTGTTCGGCCAGCAGCTGGTGACGACGCAACTCGAGCATGTCGACGAGCTCGGGTGTGCTGAGGCCCGAATCGAGGAACTCGGCGACTTTCCTGAGCGGGATGCCCAGAGAATTCAGCGCCATGATTCGGTTCAATCGGGTCAGCTGAGCCACCGAATAACTGCGATGGCCGCTGAAGTGGTCGACCTCGTACGGCTGCAGCAGGCCAAGTGTCTCGTAGTGCCGGAGCATCCGGACGGAGACCTGGCCGAGCCGGGCGAATTCACCGATCTTCATGAGTTGCCCTCCGCATCACTCAGATTCTTGAGCTGTTCGTGTCGTCATTGCCATTGACTCACCTGCCACAGTGTCAGATTCAACCCTCTGTCAGACACAACCCCGTGTTAGGTTCAAGACTATGTCGACGTTCGTGTTCGACATCAGTGACAATGGTCGGCATGAGCGATATGAGGATCCTGGTCATCGAACATGAGGCCGGCGCGGGACCGAAGAGATTCGGCGAATGGCTGACCGAGGCCGGCGCCGAGGTGGTTGTCCTTCGCCCCTACCTCGGCGATGAGATTCCTACCGCTCTGGACGGCTATGCCGCTCTTCTCGTTCTCGGTGGGTCTGCCGGGCCACTCGAGGACACGGTCAATCCATGGCTGCCCGAGGTCAGGGACCTGTTGCGGCGATCGGCGGCCGGGGAGTTCCCGAGCTTCAACATCTGCCTCGGCGGTGAGCTCTTGGCCGCTGCCACCTCGGCGAAGATCATCCGCCGTGAGCACCCGCAGATCGGGATCTACGACCTGCACACCACCTCGGCGGGAGAAGCAGATCCCGTGTTCTCCGCCATCGCGGGGGAGACGATTCCGGCGGTCCTCTTCCACCAGGAGGAGATGGAGCTGCCCGGCGGTGCCGAACTCCTGCTGACGGGATCCGACGCACCGATCCAGGGCTACCGCGTCGGCGAATTCGCGTGGGGCACCCAGTTCCATCCCGAGTCCGACGCCGCGCAGGTTCAGCTGTGGCTGAGTTCGGATCCCCTCCAACTGCCTGCGGGCAAAACCAATGAGTCCATCACGGCCGAAGTCGCCGAGGCGGACTCCGATCTGATCAGGATCAACCGGGCACTCGCGCACAGCTTCGTCGACTTCCTGCGCGGACGCGAGTGAATTCTGGAAGAGCCCCGGTGACCTCAGGGTTTGTTGAAAGCTGAATGTCAGCTGACAGCCGGTGGCGTTCTTGCTAGGTTGATCTCAGGCGCCGGTCCCGGACCGATCCTCCGGACGAATCGCAACCAAGCGCCCGTGAAGATGAAACCTATAATTGAAAATTTTGGCCAGATCCACGACATTGCCGTCGTGGATTCCACTCCGATCAGTGCAGACCGGATGACCACCGTTTCCCAATCCGTTGACGTATCAGCAGGCGGAGACGTCATAGCAAGCACGGGCATCACAGCAGACACAGGCATTACAGCAGGTACAGACGTCACAGCGGCAGGCGTCGACCAGGCGATCGAGTCGTTCTTCGGTCCGATCGCTCAGACCTTCAGCGAGATCGTCTTCTTCGAACTCAACATCGGCGGACTGGGCATCCCGCTCATCGTCGTCTGGCTCATGGCAGCAGCCGTCTTCCTCACCATCTATCTGAGATTCCAGCCGGTCACAGGACTGAAGTACTCAGTCGGAATCATCCGCGGACGCTTCACCCGCAAGACCGACCCCGGGCAGGTCTCGAGCTTCCAAGCGCTCGCCACCGAACTCTCCGGCACGGTGGGACTGGGTAATATCGCCGGTGTCGCGGTCGCCATCACGATCGGCGGGCCCGGTGCTGCCCTGTGGATCATCATGTTCGGCTTCTTTGCCATGACGGTGAAGATGGCCGAGGCTACTTTGGGCGTGAAGTATCGCAAGGTCCATGCTGATGGGACAGTCTCCGGCGGGCCCATGTATTACCTGCGTGACGGGCTGGCTGAAATCGGGCGCCCGAAGTTGGGTAAGTTCCTCGCAGTCTTCTACGCAGTCACCACAGTCATCGGCGTGATCGGTGCAGGCAATCTGTTCCAGGCCAATCAGGCGGCCTCGATCCTCGTCAAGGCCTCCGGTGGTGAGGGCAGCTTCCTCGATGGGAAATCCTGGCTCATCGGTGTTGTGTTCGCAGCGCTGACCGCGTTGGTCATCCTCGGCGGAATCAAGAAGATCGGGCAATGGACGTCGAAGCTGACTCCGCTGATGGCGATCCTCTACTTCTTCAGCGTCATCGTCATCCTCGCCGTGAACGTCGGAGAGATTCCGCACGCCTTTGCCCTCATGTTCACCGGCGCCTTCAGCCCCGACGGGGTGACCGGCGGAATCATCGGCGTTGCGATCGTCGGGATTCAGCGTGCCCTGTTCTCCAATGCCGCAGGCGTCGGCTCGGCCGGTATGGCCCATGCCGCGTCGAAGACGACGAAGCCAGCGACCGAGGGGTTCGTAGCGATGTGGGAACCTCTCATCGACTCCGTCATCATCTGCACCCTGACCTCACTGGCAATCATTACCACAGGCCTTTACGGATCGACGACCGAAGACGGAATCGGTTTGACGTCGGAGGCCTTCGCGACCGTCGCCGGTTGGTTCCCGCTTCTGCTGACGGTCTGCGTCGTCCTCTTCGCATTCTCGACGATCCTCGCCTACGGCTACTACGGTCAGCAGGCCCTGGGATACCTGACCGGCAACTCGAAGAAGGCAGACAAGGCCTATCAGATCTTCTGGATCCTGGCCGTCATCATCGGCGCGTCCATGTCGCTGGATTCGGTCATCGCGTTCTCCGATGCGATCTTCTTCCTCATGGCATTCCCCAACCTTCTGGGACTCTACTTCCTGTCGAGGATCTTGCGGCTGGAGATCCTGCGCCTGCGCAAGCGCATCGATGTCGGAGTGATGCGGGAGATCACGCCCGCCGAACTGCAGGTGGGCATGGGTGACCATGAGCCGACCGCCGAGCAGATCAAAGCCGCCGAGGCGGGCCGTCGTCGCAAGCGGGACAAGTTGCGTGAGGTGCGGGATTCCCTCCGAGCAAAAAAATTGGAGCGTACGAAGAGGAGCGGCTGACCCGTCGCTGAACCGATGGCCGCAATAGGTGTGAGCGCGTCGCAGATCCCGGTGACCCGGGAAACTTCCCTGGTGAGAACATTTGCAGTAGTTTTCGGTCCGCGAACTGGCGGGAAAAGGTTGTGGGGATTTATCCTGGGAGACAAGACCTCTTGGTGTGCATCGGCTGAAAAGAGAGTCGTCTCGAAGTGTTGACTCGAAGTCCAGGACCGATATACTCGTCGGTAACACCTGCTAGTAACTTACGTCACAATAGCGGCTCCGACATAGCAGTCGGTGTCGACAGGAGGATCAATGAAGTTCCCGAAGTTCAACAGTCTTCGCAAGATCGGCTCGTCCCACACAGGACGGATCGCCCTTGTCGGAATACCTGCCGGCATCGTCTCCGCAGCCCTGCTGGGAGGAGTCGCACAGGGTGCCGTACCGGTTTCATTCGCCATCTCGGGCACCCAGTTCAAGATTTCGTCCTCGCAGCTTGAGGGAACTGGGTTCTCCCAGTACAGCGGCACCGCAAAGGACGCCGAGGGCGTTGAGCACTCGGTCGTGACCGCCAACATGAAGGACGCCACGCTCAAAGACCTCTGCCAGTCGGCCGTCACGAAGACACCGATGGGCAAGGTGGGCGTCCTCATCAGTGCAGGCGGCGGCAAGGAGCCAGCATCTGCGAAGAACCTGCAGATCGGCATGACAGGACTCAGGGGCGATGCTGAGTTCAAGAACATTCGGATCGGCGTCGACGCATCAGACGTCAACACCAAGGAAAAGGGTTCCAAGGGTGACTTCGCTCAGGACTCCGACACGGTGTCGATCAAGGACCTGAAGCAGGACTCGTGGAGCACCACGGCATCGGTCTTCACCCTCAAGGACATGAAGTTGAAGCTCACCGACGGAACCGAGACGTGCTTCTGATGAAAGAAGCGGGTACAAGCGCCCAGCAGCTCAGTGAACAGGAGGCAGGTGTGCAGAAGACCAATGAACAGCGGACCAGCCTGCTCGCCTTGTCCCGGCGAAGTCGTCGCGTCGCTGAGCAGGAAACAGGTACTGAACAGGACACGATCGAGATGGAACGCTCCGAACAGGAGAACGACGGTTCGGCTCGGGACGGGTCCCAGGAGGACGCCGGTTTTCGGCATTGGTGTCGGCAGCGGCCGTTCATCAGTGGACTGCTGGTCGTGGTCGGCGGAGTTGAGCTCTTCTTCTCCGGCCAGCTTGATCTGGGGAATCTGCAGATTCAGTTCGGAATCGAGGGTCTGCAGGCCACAGTCATTCCGATCGTGCTCGTTGTGCTGGGCGCCCTTGCGATCTTCAAGCCGACGCATCACGTGTTCTACGGAATCATTGCGCTCGTTCTTGCGGTCTACTCGCTGATCGGGGTGAACCTCGGTGGGTTCATCGTCGGCATGCTGCTGGCGAGCATCGGTTCGGTTCTCGTGGTCGCCTGGATGGGTTCACGTGAGCCAAAGGCCAAGAAAGCCAAGAAGCTGAAGAAGTCCCGTAAAGCGGAACTGGACGCCGAGGCGCCAGCGGCTGAGCGGAGGGGAAGCCAGGATTCCGTCGGCGAAGAGGGAGATTTATGAAGGTGCCCAATCGCCGCACGGCGTCACTCGTTGCGGTACTCGCTCTGAGTGTCGCTTCGACGCTCAGTGCGACGGCGGCGGCCACGGCCGACCCCGCCGCCCCGCTGTGCAACTCACAGACCGGGTGTGAAAGTCCTGACGCATCCGGACCCGGAGAGAGTTCGAAGCCGAAGGTTCCGAGCTCGCCTGGTGCCCCGACGACATCACCGACGGACCCATCAACTCCGGGACCCAGCGAGTCGCCTGCTCCGAAAGATGAGCCGACGGATCCAGCGACACCTGATCCCACCGAATCTGGAATTCCGACCAAGGAACCGACCGAAGAGCCGAGTGAAGAGCCGAGCGAAGAGCCGAGTGAGCCTGTCAAGGCGCAGAAAGATGACGACGCACCGATCTTCACGAAGACTCCGGCGGCAATGGGTTCTGAGTCGCTGTCGTTCAAGGGACTCAGCGGAATCGCCATCGTGAAAGTTCCTACGGCTGATGGAGGGTCCACCCGTGCGCTGAAGATCTCGGCGGATGAGATCAAGATCGAAGGGTTCTCGCTCACGGTCAGCCCTCCCGAGCAGGCTGGAGAGGGCGGACTGGTGACCAAGGCCGACACGATGACGCTCAAGGGAGACGTTGAGGTGTACATCGGGTCGATCACCGCGACGACGAAGGATGGTTCCTCGTTGACGATCGGCACCGACACGCCGCCGCCACTGGATGACGTGGAGCCCGGGTTGCTTCGAGTCACGATGGGGCTGGTCGGCTCCACTGCGGACTCTATTGAGTACACGAACACCGACCAGGCGATCGTCGAACCCTGACCCGCCTCGGGCTGCGTTCGTACGCTGCCCATCGTTCAGGCCCCGTCTCCCACCACGTCACAGTGCTGGGAGACGGGGCCTGACTTGGCTTCTGGCGACGAGGACCTGCCGAACAGAACTGGGTGATCTTCGTCGGTCTCGGCCGATCACCGAACCGGTGCATCGGGGCCCAGCGGGATGCCCAGGCCCCACCAGAGGAAGAAGAGCAGGCTCCACATGATCGTCATGCACACCGCAAGCGGCAGGGTGTGGGAGGCGAGTGTGCCGATGCCGGCGGACTTCTGATAGCGCTGCATGAAGCCAAGTGCAAGGATGAAGTAGGGGCTCATCGGGGTGATCGCAGTCGAGCCCGAATCGGCGATGCGGAAGATCGCCTGCGAGGTCTCGGGCGGAACCTCGAGGAGCATGAGCATCGGCACGATGACCGGGGCCATGATCGCCCACATCGCAGATCCGGAGGTAATGAGGACATTGACGACCGAGAGAACGAGCAGGACGAGGACGAAGACCACCCAGGTGGGCAGGCCGAGTCCCATAAACAGCTCCGAGGTCGACACCGAGACGAGCATGCCGATGTTCGTCCACTCGAAGTATTCGAGAAACTGGGCGATCGCGAAGAAGAGAACAAGGACTGGTGCCATAGACACGATGCCCTGGCTCATGAGCTTGGGGACATCGGCAAACTTCTCGACCGTGCCCTCGCGGAAGCCGTAGACGATTCCGCCGACGCCGAAGAGCATGGCGATGATGAAGGCGATGCCGGTGAGGAACGGGGACTCGCCGATCGGGCCGTCCCCGCGCAGCGGCGCATTGTCCGGCACGACGAGGACGACGATGAAGATGACCATCGCGAACACGGCGACCATCGCGAGCTTGAGAGCCGAACGTTCCTTGTCGCTGATGATGAGGTCCTCGTGCTCGGCGTCTTCATCGGCGTCGAGGTTCTGCCGCTTCGTGAGCACAAGTTCGGTGACGATGGTGATCACGATGGCCAGAAGGATGGAGCTGGCGATGTTGAAATACCAGTTGCCGATCGGAGTCACAATGTAGTCGGGATCGATGATGTTCGCCGCCGCCGAGGTGATTCCCGCGAAGATCGCGTCATTCGGCGTCGGGATGGGGCTGGCGTCGTAGCCCGATGCGATCGAGGTGTAGGCGACGATGACGCCGAGGACGGGGGGCCGCCCGACCGCCTTGAACACCATGCCGCCGAGCGGGACGAGGATGACATAGGCCGCAGCCGAGGCGACGTGTGAGACCGTTCCCATGAAGGCGACGGTGAAGACGACGAGAGACGCCGGGACTCGGGCGATCGAGACCTTCATGGCCGTCGACAGCAGCCCGGTGCGCTCGGCCAGTGCCACACCCATGATGACGACCATGATCGTGATCAGCGGAGGGAACGACTGGTAGGCATCGAGCGAGGTGCTCACGGCCATCGCGATCCCGTCGCCGCTGAGCAGGTTGTTCACCGGGGTCCATTCCCCGCTGCCGGGATCGTTCACCCCGACTCCCATGACAGAGAGGACGAGGCTGAGGACGGCGAGGATCCCTGCGAGGATCCAGAACAGCCAGAACGGATGCGGCAGTCTGTTGCCGACGTTCTCGATGACATTGAGGAACCGGATGACTGCCGGGAGTCGTTCCTGAGTGGGTTTGTCGGTGGTGGTCGTTTCCATGTCTTACTCCTGAAATCCAGGTGAGTGAAGGAGTGACAAGGCACGACTCGGCGATGCCCGTGAACTCCATCGGTCAAAGTGGTGGGAAGGAAGGCTGGCGGTAGGTGATGGTCTGGTGCGTGGTGGCCCTGCAGCGGCTGGCTCGCGCTCGGCTGCGAGCGGGGGAGGGGGAGTCCTGCAGGTCGGCTCAGGCGGTGGTTGCTGTCATAGGCGCAGCATCTCCCGGGCGTAGGCGGTGAGCTTGCCGGTGATCTCGCCGAGGATGTCCCGCCCGGCCTCGGCAGTTGCGGTACGGGGATCCCCGAGGACCCCGTTTTCGGCGTACTGGTCGAAGGTGACCGCGCTCGATGGCGACCTGGTCCGGCTCAGTCGTGCCCGGGGGCCGAGCTCATCGAGCGTCGTGGCCCCGGGCGTCAGTCGCGGAGAGTCGACGAGGCGGTCATCGATGGCGAGGATCTGCGCGGTCTCTGACTCCCCGCAATGGCCGCTGACCTCGGTGCGCGGCAGAGCGGAGGTCGTCTCCGTCGCTAGGGCACTGACGGGCGAGTAGGCGAAGACCAGGTCCGGATGGGAGTCGAGAAGCGCCTGCTGGGCCACGCCGAGTGCTGCCAGGTTGCCGCCGTGGCCGGTGATGACGAGGATCTTGGCGAATCCCGAATCGGCGAGTCTGCCGGCGACCGTGGTGACGATGTCGATGAAGGTCCGAGGGTCGAGGCTGATCGTGCCAGGGAGGAACTTATGGTGCGGAGACACTCCGTAGTCGATGCTCGGGAGGACGAAGGCTCTTCCTGCCAGCTCTTCGGCCACCGTGAGAGCCACATGGTCGGCGCGGATACTGTCCGTGCTCAGCGGCAGCCCATCGCCGTGCTGTTCGCAGGCTCCCACCGGGAGGATGAGAAGGCTGCCGCTGTCCTTGGCAAGTTCGACCTCGAGCGAGGTCAGCTCCCCGTAGGAGTGGATCGCCGGTCGGATCTCGCCTGGCGTTGGTCGTGTCATCCCTCGGCTCCGTTCTGTGGGGCGGCCAGCGGTGAGGTGCCCTCGGAGCCTTCGTCGTTCGTCCAGTCTGCGAGGACGACGGTCTTGATCGCCTCGAGGTGCTTGCGGGTCCGATGTGCGGCTTCGAATCCATCCCCGCGTTTGATCGCGTCGAGGATGTCCGCGTGCTCATCGTGATCGCGCAGTCGGTCATAGGTGGTCCGGGCCGCCTGCTGAGTCCGCGAGTGGATCGCGAGCAGGGAGACGAGCATCTCGTGCAGGGCACGGTTTCCCGAGGCTCTGGCGAGTTCGACGTGGAAGTGTCCGGCCGGCACCGCTGTCTCGACCTGCAGAGCATTGTCGAGTGCAGACTCCATCGAGGCGACAGCCTCGACGTCTTGGACCTGAGCCGCCAGATCGGCGATGCCCGGCTCGATGGCGATGCGGGCATCGAGGAGCTCGATCGCCGCAGCAAGGTCGACGGGCACATAGTGCGGGTTGTCGAGGATGCGGCGGTTGATCGCTTCCCGCACATAGGTTCCCGAGCCGTGCATGAGCTCGACCGAGCCCGTGGCTTCGAGCCGGCGCAGCGCCTCGCGGACGGTGGGGACGGTGACCTCGAAGCGTTCGGCGAGGACCTTCGCCGAGGGCAGCGACTGGCCGGGCTGAAGATTCTCGGTTCGAATCGTGTGAACGATTTCGCGAGTGAGACGTTCGACGAGTCCGATAGTTGATGTCATGCCACTCTCCTTCAAGTGTTTAAGTCATCAAATCACTTTGATATGTGTGTGTCAACGGTCACGTGCCGATCCGCTGCCGGCGGGCGCGACTGCGCCGGCTCGACGCGCCTGCGCCGCTTCAGTGCGCCTGCGCTGGCTCGGCGCGCCCGCGTCGGCCGGGGCCCTCAGCGGCTCGTCGGTCCGGGGTGTTTCTTGAAGAACTCCCACAGGGTGTCGGTCGCCGAGAAGCTCTTCGTCACGTACCCGCCGCCGCTGTAGACCACTTCACCAGGCCAGACGTGCCCGCCGTCGGTGACGGAATAGAGCTCGACATCGCCCGTGCGCGAGCCTTTCGCGTCCTGCTTCGACGTGCCGGACGAACACTTCTTCCAGCTCGTGCGCAGGACGTGCTCGCCCTTCTTGCCGATGTCGCGCTCTGTCTTCACCGTGCAGTTCGAGGCCTCGACCCAGGGTTCGATCCATTCGCGCACGCCCGGATAGGTCTCGCCCTGACGCTCGCCTCCGTCGTAGTCCATCGTCGCGTCGCCGGTGCCGTGGATGGCGAGCATCGGCGTCGGCTCCGTGTAGTCGCAGCCCTGCGTCGACTGCGGATAATAGGCTCCGGCGACGATGCCGAAGGCCGAGAATCGCTCGCGCAGATTGCAGGCCAGCACCGAGACGAAGCCGCCGCCGTTGGACTTGCCGGTGGCATAGACACGGCTGAGATCGATGCAGTGCTCGTCCTCGATCGAATCGAGCAGATCGGAGACGAATCGGACGTCGTCGGCACCGCTGGCATAGGGGGCGCCCTGCCACGATCTCTTGCCGTCCTTGAGCGCCCCATCGGGGAAGATGGTGATCGCAGGCAGTGCGGGCAGGCCCGTGTAGTTCTGGAACTCGGCGCCATCGGAGCCGTTTCCGTGGAACCCGATCACCAGCGGCAGGGGCGTCGATGCCTCGTAGTCCCGAGGAATGTTGATTCGAAAGGTCCGCTCCTGACCCGCCGAGGTGATCGTCCGTTCGTCATTGCCCGGAGTCTGCTCGGTGCCGCAGCCCGCGGAGGGAATGGGCTTGACCGTCGCAGAGGTGTCGGCTGCCTCACTCGGGTTCGAGGCCTGGGCTGGTCCCAAGGCCGGGCCCAAAGCAAGAAGGCTTGAGGTGAGTACCGCGGCGGAGCTTGCCGCGAGGATGGTGGTCAGGGTGCATTTCGTTCTCGATTGCATCATGAGTCCTTTGATCGTCGGTGATCGTGGACAGGACTCTAGCACAGGTCATTAGATGACTATATGACTCACGCGATTCCAGGCTGCCCGGATGTCGAGTGTCGTTACGTGGCGAACGGGATCGCTCAGGGAGCGGTCTGCCCGGTGAGGACGGACCAGTTCTCCCTGGTCAGCTCCACGGCTCGGCTCTGGTCGCCGCGGCGGATCGCGGCGATGATCTCGGTGTGCTGCTCGGGGGAGGCGGAGCCCTTCACGGAGTCGAAATGCAGATACTCCGCGCGGCGCAGGGTGGCCGTGACGACCTCGAGGTGATCGGGGATGAGCGGATTCTCGCTGCGTGCGAGGGCCACCTCGTGGAAGTCGTCATCGGCGGTGATGGCCGCGTCGATGTCGCCCTTGGCGAGAGCCGTGCGCAGCCGTTCATTCGCCTCGGCCATCTCTGCGAGGTCCGCCTCGGTGAGGGCGGCGAAAGCGAGTGTCATCGCCAGGGCATGAAGCTCGGCCGCGATCTGGCGCGCGTTGATGATGGCTTCGGGATTCTCCGGTGCGACCCGGGTCATCCTTCCCGGCTGGGCGACGACGAGTCCGGCTTGGGCCAGGCGCTGAAGGGCCTCGCGCACGGGTGTGCGGGAGACCTGCAGCCAGGCGCCGAGCTCTTGGTCACGCAGCTGCTCACCGGGCGCGAGCTGTCCGCGTACGATGGCATCGCGGATCGAGCGGTAGACGTCATCGCGCAGCAGGGTGCGATGCGGCGCGGGCGAATTCTCTGGAATAGGCACGCGCCCATTGTAGTCGAAGCCGAAATGCAATATATTGCATATTGCAGGGTGCGAACCAGATCACACTCTGCGGCAGGTCACCCCACCACACGAAGAGGACGTCATGGCCATCACTGATTTCGAACGCTATCCGCTCACATTCGGGCCGAGCCCGGTCCACACGCTCGACCGACTCGGCGACCACCTCGGCGGGGCCAGGGTCTGGGCCAAGCGTGAAGACGTCAACTCGGGGCTCGCCTTCGGCGGCAATAAGACCCGCAAGCTCGAATACATCGTTCCCGACATTCTCGCCTCCGGGGCCGACACCCTCGTGTCGATCGGCGGCTACCAGTCCAACCACACCCGGCAGGTCGCGGCGGTCGCCGCCCACCTCGGGCTGGGGGCCCGACTCGTGCAGGAACGCTGGGTCGATTGGGACGATCCGGTCAATGACAAGGTCGGCAACATCGAGCTCTCCCGGATCATGGGCGCCGACGTCCATCTGGATTCGGCCGGTTTCGACATCGGCATCCGCTCGAGCTGGGAGCACGCGATCGCCGAGGTCGAGGCCGCAGGCGGCAAGCCCTACCCGATCCCGGCGGGTGCCTCCGAGCACAAGTTCGGCGCCCTCGGGTTCGTCAACTGGGCCTACGAGGTCGCCGAACAGGAGAAGGAACTGGGCGTCTTCTTCGACACCATCATCGTCTGCACCGTCACCGGGTCGACCCACGCGGGAATGATCGCCGGATTCGCGGCCCTCGAAGCCGCCGGGGGACGCCCACGCCAGGTGATCGGCATCGACGCCTCCGCGACCTTGGAGAAGACCCACGACCAGGTGAAGCGAATCGCGAACAACGCGGCACAGCTCATCGGTCTCGGCCGTGAGATCACCGATGCTGATGTCGACATCCGCTCGGGTTGGGAAGGTCCCGCCTACGGCATCCCCGATGAGTCCACCGTCAACGCCATTCGAACCACCGCGCAGCTTGAAGGCGTCATCCTCGACCCTGTCTACGAGGGCAAGTCGATGGCGGGTCTGATCGATCTCGTCGGAGAGGGTACGGTCGGCAAGGATTCGACGGTGCTCTACGCCCACCTCGGCGGTCAGCTGGCGCTCAACGCCTACAGCTCGATCTTCTGACCGCGCTTCGATCTTCTGACCGCGCCGTCAACCACCCCGCCCGCCAACGAAGGATCAATGACGATGAACACGCCGGCCGCCCAGCACTCAAGTGACCTCGACCCGGACCGCGCCCCGGACCCGGATCACGTCCAGGACCGGGACCATATCCAGGTCCCGGACGAAGAACTCCACCAGTTCGAAACGTCCCTGCAGGTCAGTCCGCCCGGGACGAATGACCGTCCGCTGCGGGCGTCGGTCTCGGGGGAGGACACGGTGCTCGACGAGATCGCGCAGCGGGTGCTGTGGCTGGCGACATCGATCATCGACCGGGCCAATCGGGGGCGGGTCAACAGCGACGGCGTCAAGGTCGGCGGGCATCAGTCGTCCTCGGCGTCGATGACCGGCATCATGACCGCGCTGTGGTTCACCCAGCTGAGCTCGATCGATCGGGTCTCGGTCAAGCCGCACGCCTCGCCGGTCCTCCACGCGATCAACTACCTCCTCGGCGATCTCGAGGAGAGGCACCTTGACTCGCTGCGATCGCGCGGGGGTCTGCAGCCCTATCCGTCGCGGACGAAGGACCCCGACACGGTCGATTTCTCGACCGGGTCCGTGGGAATCGGCGCGACCGCACCGATCTGGGCGGCGCTGTCCCACCGCTATGTCTCCGATCGGTTCCCGGAGACCCCGAGCGCGGGTCGCTTCTACTCGCTGCTCGGGGATGCGGAGATGGACGAGGGCGCGGTGTGGGAGGCGATCATCGATCCCGAGGTGCGCACGCTGGGCGAAATCGTGTGGATCGTCGACCTCAACCGGCAGTCCCTCGACCGTGTCATCCCCGACGTGCAGATCAAACGGCTGCAGGGCATGTTCGCCGCAGCCGGCTGGCAGGTCCTCACCTGCCCCTGGGGGCGCAGACTCGAGGCCGTGTTCGCCGGGCCCGGCGGTCAGGCGCTCAAGGACCGCCTGGTGTCGATGCCCAACCCTGAATACCAGCGGCTCCTGCGCGCCCATCCGACGGAGGTCCATGATCGGCTGCTCGCCGGCCTCGCCGAGGCGGCCGCTTCGTCCCTGAGGGCCGTGATCGACCGTTTCGACGCCGATTCCCTCGCCTCCCTCATCCGTGACCTGGGAGGACACGATCTGGGTCAGCTCGTCGAGACCTTCGAGGCCATCGATGACGCACGGCCCACCGTCGTCTTCGCCTACACGATCAAGGGCAAGGGGCTGGCCACGGAGGGCCACCCCGGCAACCATGCCGCGCAGCTGACCGAGGCGCAGATGCGCGACCTCGCGACCGCCTCGGGGATGGATCTCGACAATCCCTGGGTCACCTTCGACCCGGACACCTCGGCCGGACGGCTGTGCGCGAAGACCGCTGCTTCACTGGAGCGGGAGGGCCACCAAACCCATGCCGTCGCCGAGGTGCCTGCAGAGTTGGGCTTCACCCCGCGGCCCGTGATCTCGACCCAGGCCGCGCTCGGTCGTTTCCTCTCCGACCTCAAACACGTCGCTCCCGAGGTTGCCCGCCGGGTCGTGACCGTCTCACCCGATGTGGCCACGTCGACCAACCTCGGCGGGTGGATCAACAAGACGGGGATCTGGTCACCGGCCGGGCGCGAGGACTGGTTCTCCGACGATCGGGAACGGGTCCTCAAATGGCAAGAAGGCTCGCGCGGACAGCACATCGAAATGGGCATCGCCGAGGTCAACCTCGTGTCCCTGGCCGGGGAGCTGGGCTCGACAGGATCCCGCTGGGGACAGCCGCTGCTGCCGATCGCGACGATCTACGATCCATTCATCAACCGCGCGCTCGAGCCGTGGACGTTCAGCCTCTACGCGGGCGGGCGCTCGATCATGGTCGGCACGCCCTCTGGGGTGAGCCTGGCGCCGGAGGGCGGGGCACACCAATCGTTCAACACCCCCTCGGTGACCCTCGAGATTCCTGGCCTGACCAGCTGGGAGCCGGCGTTCGCGCAGGATCTCGAGTGGACGCTGCTCGAAGCGCTGCGCGAACTCGCCGATCCCGAAGGTGACTCCGCCTACTTCCGGCTCACCACACGACCGGTGAGTCAGGACTTGGCCGCCGTGCCCGGGGACCCCCTGCTGCGGCAGCGCAGACGCGAACAGGTCATCGCCGGCGGTTACCGCCTCAGCGCGCATCCGGCCAGCCAGGACCAGGTGACGTTGGTGGGTGCTGGGGCGATCATGACCGAGGTGATCGAGGCCGCAGCCAGGCTCGAATCGCTGGGGGTGCGGGCAGGTATCGTGTGCTTGACTTCGCCATCGAAGCTCTTCCGTGCTGTCCAGGAGCGCTCACGCGTGAACTCGACGCCGCGCTCGGCGATCGCCGACGAACTCTTCCCGGCCGCGCATCCGGCACCGCTGGTGACCGTCCTCGATGGACACCCGCACACGCTGGCCTTCCTCGCCGGTGTGCGCGGGGATCGCACCCGCAACCTCGGTGTCACCGAATTCGGTCAGGCCTCCTCTGTCAGCGAGGCCTACGAGATCCACGGGATCGACACGGCCTCGATCGCCTCACATGCCTTGGATCTGCTTGGCGTGTGAGGCGCTTCTGCGGTGTTCGGGGACAAGGTGGGGGCGCCGATGTCCGACGCCTCTGTCATTGCCCACCGATCATCGCTAGACTCACAGGCGACTGCTTCTGTTGTGTTCGCTGTTGAACACAAACTCAAATGGTGAAAGGACAACCGACGTCATGGATGCCGTTGCAGAATTTTTCGACACGATCAGCGGATTCGTCTGGGGTCCGTTCCTCCTCATCCCCCTGCTGCTGGGGACAGGCCTGTACCTGACGATCCGTCTGGGTGGACTGCAGTTCACCAAGCTGCTGCCGGCTCTGTCCCTGGGGATACTCAAACGCAAAGATGCCGGCTCCGAAGGCGACATCACCCAATTCCAGGCGCTGACAACGGCTCTGGCCGCCACCGTGGGCACCGGCAACATCGTCGGCGTGGCCACAGCGATCGGCGTCGGCGGCCCCGGCGCGCTGTTCTGGATGTGGATGACGGGGCTCCTGGGCATGGTCACCAAATACGCAGAGGGGTTCCTGGCGGTGCGCTTCCGCGGTACAGATGATGCGGGGGAGAAGTCGGGCGGCCCCCAGTACTATCTCGAACGCGGTATCAAGGGGCCGTTGGGCAAGGTCCTGGGACTGATGTTCGCTGTATTCGCCGTTTTCGCCTGCTTCGGCATCGGCAACATGACCCAGGGCAACTCGATCGCGGCCAATGTCGAATCCAGCTGGTCGATCCCCGCCTGGATCACCGGTGCCGTCCTCACCGTCCTCACCCTGGTGGTGCTCGTCGGCGGCATCAAGTCCATCGGCCGGGTCACTGCCGGACTTGTGCCGGTGATGATCGTCTTCTACGTCCTTGGGGCCCTGTTCATCCTCCTCGCCAACATCGACAAGGTGCCCGGCGCCTTCGCTGCGATCTTCACCGAAGCCTTCACAGGCACCTCGGCGGTCGGCGGATTCGCGGGGTCGGCGATCATCATCGTGGTGCAGATGGGCGTGGCCCGTGGTCTGTTCTCCAATGAGTCGGGCCTCGGCTCGGCGCCGATCGCCGCTGCTGCCGCGCAGACCACGCACCCTGTCCGCCAGGGGCTGGTCTCGATGACCCAGACATTCATCGACACCATCATCGTCGTCAGCTTCACCGGACTGACGATCATCGCCACCGGCACCTGGAATCAGGTCGACCCCGAGACCGGGGAACAGATCAGTGCCGCACTCATGACCGGAGAGGCCTTCTCCAATGGGCTGCCCGGGCAATGGGGCCATTGGATCGTGACCATGGGCATCGTTCTCTTCGCCTTTTCTACTCTGCTCGGTTGGTCGTACTACGGCGACCGCAATGTCGAAAGGCTCGTCGGCCGCCGCGGTGTCCTGCCGTTCCGGATCTTCTTCTCACTCGTCGTGTTCGTCGGCTGTACCACCGAACTCGAGCCGATCTGGAACTTCTCCGATGTGATGAACGGTCTGATGGCCCTGCCGAACCTGCTGGGCATACTCATCTTGTCGGGTCTCATCTCTCGCGAGACCAAGCACTATCTCAAGAACGACCCGAATCTCACCGCGGACAAGTCCACGATCGAGGCGTTCATGGTCGGTCAGCCGGGCTGGAGTCAGTGGAAGGCGGGCGACGTGGTCGGTTCCTCACGACGGTTTGACTGAGCGACCGTCCGGTCGACAGTCTGTCTGATCGCTCGTGCGGCCGAACGCTGGTTTCGTCGAGCTAGTAGTTCGCGCGGAAACCGTCGCATAAACTGCGGAATTCGCAGCAATGTAGCAATACGCCAGGGCTGTGTGTGGAACTGATGATTCCCCCAGGTTCCCTCACTTGTTGCGCACGTCACGTGTTGATAGCGTGAGAGGTGGGCCTACGCAATCCGTCGATTTCGACGGTGATCAGGTAGGCAAACGCCTTTTCCGGCGCCACCCGGGCGCCACACAAGTCAAAGGAGTCTGGAATGAGCAATGTAGGCAGTGCTGCAGGCGGTTACCGCGTCGAGAATCCGGCCACGGGCGAAGTCGTCGAACGCTTCGAGAACGCCACCGACTCACAGGTCGAGGAGGTCCTTGAGGGCGCTCACCAGGGCTTCCTGAGCTGGCGGGAGAAGACCACCGAAGAACGCGGAAAGATCGTCAATAAGGTTGCCTCGCTCTTCGGGGAGCACAAGGAAGAACTCGCGAAGATCATCGCAGAAGAGATGGGAAAGCCCGTCGCGGAAGGCATCGAGGAGGCCGAATTCTGCGAGGAGATCTTCAACTACTACGCGGACAACGGACCGGATTTCGCCGCCGACGAACCCATCAAGTCGATGTCGGGCGGCAAGGCTTTCATCCAGCGCCGCCCCGTGGGCGCGCTGCTGGGCATCATGCCGTGGAACTTCCCGTATTATCAGGTCGCCCGCTTCGCAGCACCGAACCTCGTCCTCGGCAACACGATCATCCTCAAGCACGCTGAGATCTGCCCTCGTTCGTCGGCGAAGATCGCCGAGATCATGAAGGAGGCCGGCGTTCCTGAAGGTGTGTACAACAACATCTACGCCACCCACGATCAGATCGAGACCATCATTGCCGACGATCGGCTCGAAGGCGTCTCGCTGACCGGTTCCGAGCGCGCCGGTTCGGCCGTCGCGGCCACAGCGGGCAAGCACCTGAAGAAGGCCGTACTCGAACTCGGCGGCTCCGATCCCTACATCGTCCTCGACACGGACAATATGGACGAAGCCGTCGACACTGCTTGGGGCACTCGTCTCTACAACACCGGCCAGGTCTGCAACGCGAACAAGCGCATGATCGTCATGGACGACATCTACGACGACTTCGTCACCGGACTGACCAAGCGCGCCCAGGATTGGACGAAGGGGACTCCCGCCGAGGCGGGCGACGGCAAGTACTCGCCGCTGTCCTCCCGTGGAGCCGCAGAGAACCTGCGCAAGCAGCTCGACCGCGCTGTCGAGCAGGGTGCGACACTCGTCGGCGGCGAGCTGGCATCGGACGGCTCGGCTTACGTCTCGCCAGCCGTGCTGACCGGAGTCACCTCTGACATGGACGCCTACCGCGAAGAGCTCTTCGGGCCGGTGGCCACGGTGTACAAGGTGACCAGCGACGATGAGGCCCTCAAGCTGGCCAACGACACGCGCTTCGGCCTCGGCGGCGCGGTGTTCGCCAAGGACGAGGAGCGTGCCGCGAAGCTCGCCCAGCGCCTCGAGGTCGGCATGTCGAACGTCAACACCCCCGCCGGGGAAGGCGCCGAGATCCCCTTCGGCGGCACCAAGCGCTCGGGCTTCGGCCGCGAGCTCGGCCCCTACGGCATGGACGAGTTCGTCAACAAGCGCATGTACTACGTCGCTGGCTGACCGTCACCGATTCCAGACGCGGGCGCTGAACTGAGACGCGGGTGCGCACCCGTTTCTCAGCGCAGCGCCCGCGTTGTGCTGTCACGGTGGGATCAAGACTTCACCCTATGACGGGCACCGTGGGTGAGGTTCGTCGGAACCTCGACACTCGGGGAGGCACTCGGTAGCGTCTGTGACGTCCCTGACCGATGAGCGAACCCATGAATGAGGCGAGACGGATGCCCAGAATGCTCATCCTCGGCCTGTGTGCCGGACACTTCCTCGTTCTCCTCGATGTGACAGTGGTCAATGTTGCGCTGCCGCAGATCAATGCTGACCTCCAGGCAGGTCAGACGGGGATGGCCGGGGTCGTCAATGCCTATACCTTCGTCCTGGCAGCGCTGCTGCTCGCGTTCGGCGCAATCGGGGACAGATGGGGCCACCGTCGTGTCGTGGTTCTCGGTTACCTCTGCTTCTTCCTCGGTTCGCTGGCCTGCTCGCTGTCGCCGACGATCGATCTGCTCGTCGCCTCGCGCGCCCTCCAGGGCGTGGGGGCTGCCGCAACGATGGCTGGGACCCTGGCGATGCTCTCCGAATCGGCCGCGGACGAGCGCGAGCGAAGCAAGCTCGTCGGACTCTGGGCGGCTCTGGGCGGGATCGCTCTGCCGATCGGGCCTCTGCTGGGAGGACTGCTCGTCGACGTCGGCAACTGGAGGGCGGTCTTCTGGCTGAATCTGCCGGTCATTCTGCTGGCGCTCATCCCGATCCTTGTGCAGTCCTCACCGTCGAGAACATCGGTCCCGTCGAGAAGACTCGGCCGAGGAGGCGGTGACCTGATCGAGGATGCCGGGCCGTCCGAGTCCTCGCACCCAATGCGAGCGAGGTTCGCCATCGCCTGCGTCATTGCGGGACTGCTGAACTTCTGTGTCCTCGGCTCACTGTTCCTCCTTACCCAGTACTTCCAGGACGAACGAGGGCTGTCTCCGTTCCAGGCAGGGCTGGCCACACTGCCTGCCCTGCTGCCGCTGCCGTTCTTCGGGGCGTTGTCAGGGGTGATCAGCAACCGGCTCGGCGTCTGGAAGACAAGCGCAGTGGGGCTCATCGTGGCTGGAGTGGGCCTGGGGCTCATGGGGCTGACGATCTCGGGGGCACGTCTGTGGCTCCTGTCGTGCGCCCTCGTCGTGTGGGCGATCGGTGTCGGGATCCTGATGCCTGCGATCGTGGCGGCGGCCATGCATGCCCTGCCGCAGAGGCCAGGATTGGCCTCGGGTGCTGGAAGCACTGCGCGCAACGTTGGAGGAGCCCTGGGCGTGGCGGTCTTCGCCGCTCTGCACGAGGTGGAGACCGGTATCCTGATGGCAGGGGCCGGCGTCGCCATGGTCGCCGCCGCATTCCTCTGCATGAAGGTGCAGCAGCGTGGGAGAGCTCAAGTCTCGAGCGCCAACCGCGCATCAGTCGGCCGTGAGGGAAGCGGTCACTCTGGGCCTCCGGGGCACGTCATCTCCGAGAATCGGCGGCATTGACACCGGAACCCGATGTCAGGGTCGAGATCACCTCTGCCGGACTGAGTGCGGTGTCAGTGAACCAGCGGCTTGCCGCGTTCTCGGCAATGCCCTCAGCCTGGTCGATGAGTACTCGGCCGCTGTCGGTGAGGGTGAAGTCGCCGGACTCCGAACGTGAAAGCCAGCCGAGCTTGACCAGAGGAAGGCTGGAACGCACCGTAGACGACCGGGTCTCGCCCATCGCCTCGGCGAGATTCTCCCGGGTCAGTCCCTGCGGGCGCGCGCCGATGATCCGCAGCCGGCGGAGATCGTCGAGTGACAGGCCCACGCGAGAGAGCGCAGTGCCGATCACAGTGTCCAGTGAACTCTTCGCCCCGGCCAGGAGCAGTGCAGCATCCAGGTTCGGTGCTGCATCCGCGGTCTCGAGCGTCGGATGCTCAGAATTCATCGGCGTGGCCCCGAGCGCACTTTGACATCCTCGACGCACACGGGGGAGACATCGACGGTCCTGCCGTCGAGACCCCGATTCTTGAGGTCGGCTTCGGAGAGTTCCTGAGCTCGGATGCTCGCCGCCACATCGGCGTCATCGGGATTTGCTTCGTCGATGGAGAGCAGAAATCGGTGCTGATAGTTCACGAGTTCGGGTGTGTAGAGGAACGTCCCCTCCGGTGTGAAGCGCGCGGCGAACATATCGTGGTCCTCCTGTGCTTCTCGCAGGGACGTGCGCTGGGAGTCATCGAGGTCGATGAAGCGGCCTCGGACCGTGGTGCGGTAGGTGCGAATCATAGATGTGTTCCTTCTGGAGCTGCGTTGGTGGTGCTGCGGGTGGCATGGTCGAAGAGCGACACGAACTCAGCTGTCATGGCTTCTGTGCGGGAGGCACCAACAGGTGCTCTGCTGCTGCTCAGGCTCGCGGCCGCCGTGTCGAGGACCGAGCGGAGTGCCAGTGCCATCGTGAGCGGGTCGAACCTCCGCATCTCCCCCAGCCGCTGTCCGTCCTCGAACAGTGCGATCAGATCGCCGACGGAGTCCCTGGCGCGATCTTCGTAGGACTCGGTGCCGTTGCGGCTGAGGTAGCCGACGGCGGCGACGATGGCTGCGGCCGAGGCCGGCTTGGCACGGGAGTAGTCCATCGAGGTGGTGATGTAGTCTGCCAGCCGTGTTCTGCTTGAGGCGGCGCGGGAGAGAGCTTCAGCCAGCTGTGCGCCGAGGTCATTCGAGACTGAGTGGACCACGGCGCGGGCAAGCTCGTCCTTGCCGGAGAAGTTCCCATGCACTGCACCCCTGCTGAACCCCGCGTGCTCGGCCACAGCATTGAGCGGGGAGCCTGACACCCCCTGAGCGGCGAAGAGTTCGATCGCCGCAGCGACGAGGTCTCGCCGAGTTCTCTCGCGACTCTCCTTGCGTGTGAGGCGAACCGGGCGGTGCTCGGAGTCGGTTGGTGATGTCATAAATATAAGGATACATGAGGGTATCCGAATACTTAAATGTATCTTTAGGCGATGTCGACGGCTGCCGATCCGGGTTCGGCCGCACGCCTGTGTCAGGGGCACGGGCGGGTGGAGGCAGCGCGCGCAGTTCAGCTCTGGCGCGGTACAGTTTCAAACGCGGTTCAGCCCTGGAGTTCAGCTGCCTTCGCGGCGGCGCGCTCTACGGCGGTGGGAATCTGGACGATGGGGCCGAGCACCACGGTGAAGAAGAAGATTCCGATGGCCAGTATGACCGCGCAGACGATGAAGGCGGCGCTGAAGCCGCCGGTCGCCTGCACGACGAAACCGGTGACGATCGGTGCCGAAACGCCGATGAGGTTATTCACTGAGTTCATGATCGATCCGGTGGCCCCGACTCCGCCCTCGGGGGCGATGAGCGCGGGCAGTGAGTTCGTTACGCAGAAGGTGATCGTGATTCCGCTTGTTCCCAGAGTGATCCAGAACAGGGCCCACGCCGGATCGTGCGTGAATGCCGCACCCATGACCGTCATGGCGATGAGCATGCCCGAGATGATGAAGACCTTGCGAACCGCGGTGCCGGACTTGCCGATGCGCATGAGGTGGTCGAGCAGCCAGCCGGGGAAGATGAACTCCACGGCCACTGCGACGAGCCAGGGCAGTGCGGTGAAGATGCCTGAAGACATGATGCTCATCCCCATCTCCGACTGCAGATATCCGGGCAGCCAGGTCAGCAGCATCCACTGCGTGTAACCGGCGCAGCCCAGGCCCAGTGACATCCCCCAGACCTTGCGTTGTTTGAGGATGTATCCCAGGTTCGCCAGGGGGTTGGGGCGAGGCGCGTCCTCGTCCTGTGCACCGCCCTCCCGGATGTAGTCGAGCTCGGTGTCCTTGAGTTTGCCGAGGCGGTTCATTGCACCGCCATTGCCACCAGGGGGAACCCGACGACATTGGACAGACGCTGCCCGGAGTCGAAGATGGCGGTCGCTGTCCCGCGCTCAGATCGCGGGAACCAATAGCCGGTGGCCTTCATTGCGCCCGGGAAGATCGGTGACTCGGCAGGCCCAGGATGATGCGAGCGAGGATGAGCAGCCCGGTTCCGCTGATGATGGCAGTGAGAAAGCAGGAGAGGCTCCACGGTGAGTCCCTTCGTTGGTGTCTCGCTCGTCAGTGAGCGTGTGGCGTAGTGGACTCCGCGGCGAACTCCCCAGAACTTCCACGCTATAGAAACATGATTTCGCTGGATCGAAGTCAATGTATAGCGGCGATTAGTCGAGTGTCGAAGCGAAGATCTACCCCGGGTGTCGTTTGGGGTGTTTTCCGGCGCGCATTAAGTCCTGTGATAAATCATCATCCCAGGTAATCGAGGCTCCTGGCTTGATTCGCCCCTCGGTATATTGGAATGACTCAAATGAACTCCATGGTCATTCTGTGCTCAGATCACCGTTAGCGAGAATCGAATCATTCCACAATAGGCAAACTGCGAAAATGCGACTCAGGAAACCGTATCGACTACCGGGCTGAGTGAGAGCAGAACTGCATCGAGTCGTGTGCGCTCCTATACTGAGAAGGCGAGTCCCGCAGGCGTAATGACTGCCCGTGGACGCGATGAACACTCGTCGATCCAGCGAATCCAGGAGGCTGCACTTGCCGATCACCGCGATGATCCTCAACGTTGCGCAGTCCGATCCAGAGCAGCTCGCACTTGTCGGTGCCCGAGATCGCCTGACCTACAGCGGGCTTGTCGAGGACTCACGGTCCATGTTCGCCATCGTCGACGAACTGCATCGGACGCAGCCACTGCCTCCCACGCCTGCGCCGGAGACCGACAACATACCGATTACGGCGATCAGCACCACCTCGGCGTACGACACCTCACGCATCATCGCCGGACTCGCCGGCTACCGTGCCGTGTCCGCGACGATCGACCCGCGGTGGCCGCTGAACCACCAGCTCGGCGTTATCCGAACCACCGGGATCGGCGTCGTGATCAGCGACTCGCCCGCCCTTGCCGAGGCGCTCGCCGCCTCCGGGTGGACAGGCACGGTCATCAGCCTCACCGACTTCCGGGCTCGTCAAGCAGCCGCGCTCCCCGCTCCCGCACCTGCCGTTCGGGACGGGAATGAGCCGTTCCTCATGCTCTTCTCCTCGGGCACGACGAGCAATCCGAAGGCCTTCATCAAAACCCGTCAGCAGTATCGGGAGAACGTGGCCGTCTCTTCGGCCCACCTGGGGCCCTTGCCCGGTGTCGCGACCTTGGCACCAGGGCCGGTGTCCTACAGCCTCACGCTCTACGCCGTCATCGAAAGTCTGGCGACTGGCGGCAGCGTGCATCTCGCCGATGAATTCGATCCGATTACGATGGGCAGCCGCATTGCCGCGGAGGAGATCACCCGTGTCGTTGCGGTCCCCGCAGTGGTCCGTGCCCTCGCCGAGGCTGCCCGCCGTGACTCCGAGCGCTTCGCCTTTGTCGACCTCGTCGTCACCGGGGGAGCCAATCTGCCCGCGAGCATCCGGGACCGCCTCGGCGAGATCCTCCCCACAGCTCGCCTCATCAGCTACTACGGTGCTGCCGAGATTGGATTCATCGGTGACAGTCGAGACGGTGACGGCACCTGGATCCAGGTCTATCCGAGCATCGGTGCCCAGATCCGTGACGACTCCGGTGCAGAGCTTCCCGAGGGCGAGCTCGGCACTCTGTGGATTCGAGCCGCCGCCTGTTCCTATGGCTACGTCACGGGCACCACTGAGGCGGTGCTGCGCGGCGCGGACGGTTGGGCCACCGTCGATGACCAGGGGCGGATTGTCAACGGCATGCTGCAGCTGGCCGGTCGGGCCGGGGACATCGCGATCACCGGAGGTCACAAGGTCTCACTGCCGGAGGTCGAGCGCGCATTCGAAACGTACGACAACCTCGGCGAGGTCTGCGCTATCGCCCTCGACGACCCTGCGTTGGGCAGCATCATCGTACTCGTCATCGAAGCGAGCACAGACAACGCAGACAACGCAGGCAAGGCTGCCCTGCTGAATCACGCACGCGCCCGCCTGGCACCGCAGTTCGTTCCGCGTCGCATCTATCGGCTCGATCGCCTACCCAGGACGGTCGGCGGGAAGGTTCGGCGGACCGAAACCGTTGACCTCATCATGGACGGACAAGGACAGAGACTGTGAGAGAAGAACGCCGCGTCGTCATCACCGGGATGGGCGCGATCACGCCGAGCGGCAATGACGTCGACTCCCTCTGGGACTCGGTGGTCACCGGCCGCAGCGCGATCGGCGTGCTCGAGGGGGAGCAGTTCGCGGACCTGGCTGTTCGCATCGGAGGCCAGGTGAGAGATTTCGACGCCGAGGCAGTCCTGCCCCGAACGCTTGCCCGACGTCTCAGCCCGGTCCAGCACTGGGCCGTCGCCGCGGCCGACCAGGCCCTGGCCCAGGCGGGGATCGCGAGCCCGACAGCTGGCGCGAAGACGGCTCAGAGGGAGACATCGCGTGGTGGAGACGCCGACGAACTCCCCTGGGGCCGATCCCGCGTCGCCGTCATCGCGGCCACCGGCTCCGGACCTGTCGACGCCATGCAGAACGCTACACGCTCGCTGCTCGACGGCGGCCCCCGCTCGGTTCCCCTGACACTGGCGATTCACGGCGCACCCGACTCGGCCGCGGCGCTGCTGAGCCAACGCTTCGACTTCCGCGGGCCCGGGCAGGGAGTCTCGGCCACCTGCGCCAGCGGAGCGATCGGCGTCGGCGAAGCACTGCGGCGCATCCGTCACGGATACGCCGACGCGGTGCTCGTCGTCGGGATGGAGGACTGCCTCAACGCGATCAACCTGGCCTCGAACGCGAACATGAGGGCCCTGGCCGCCGGCTTCGAAGACGACCCGAGTTCGGCCAGCAGGCCCTTCGACAGTGCGCGGACCGGGTTCGTCATGAGCCAAGGTGCCGGCGCGATCCTTCTCGAGTCCGAGACCGGCGCCGCAGCCCGCGGGGCCACCGTGCTCGCCGAACTCGCAGGATTCGGTGCTGCCAGCGACGCCCACCACCCGACGAATCCGCACCCCGATGGTCGCGGTGCTGCCTCGGCGATGCGAGAAGCCCTGGCCGACGCGGACCTGAGGGCCGCCGATATCGATCACATCAACGCCCATGCCACCGGTACCCCCGCCGGCGATGCGGCCGAGCTCAAGGCCTTCGACGCGGCGCTTGGAAAGACCGCGCACTCGATTCCGATCAGCGCCACGAAGTCGTCCACGGGCCACCTCCTTGGTGCCTCCGGTGTCGTCGAAGCCATCATCGCCATTCGTGCGATGGCAGATCAGAGGCTTCCGCCGACACTCAATCTCAAGAACTGCGAATTCGACGGCTGGGACATCGTCACTGATCAGGCCCGTGCAGTTGACCATTCTGAGAAGCCGATCGACACCGTCTTGTCGACGTCGTTCGGATTCGGCGGACACAACGGTGCAATCATCCTGCGCCGAGTCCGCACCGACTGATCGCCCGCTGTGGTGAGACCGACCCAATGAGCAATCGACTCCATGAGCAACGGACCCCGTGAACAAGGAGACATAATGTCTGACCGTGAGACCCACCTCGGCGAACTTGCCGAAAAATACCTCCCCGACGAGGTGCTCGAGCGCTTCCGCGAACGCGCTGGCGTCTATGACCGCGAGAATCGCTTCTTCGACGAGGACCTCGCCGAGCTGAAGTCGCTGGGCTACCTCACGCTGTTCGTTCCAGACGCCTACGGCGGTCCCGGACTGAGCCTGCACGAGGTCTCGCTCCTGCAGCAGCGATTGGCTGCAGCGGCCCCGGCCACGGCCTTGGCGATCAACATGCACCTCATGTGCACAGGTGTCGTCAAGGCCCTCAACGATCGCGGCGATGCCTCCCTGAACTGGGTGTTCGAGGAGGTGATGGCCGGAGAGATCTTCGCCTTCGGCATCTCCGAACCCTCCAACGACTGGGTGATGCAGGGGTCGGACACGGTGGCCCAGCCGACCTCCGACGGCGGCTACCTGCTCACCGGAGTGAAGATCTTCACCTCCTTGTCCCCGGTGTGGACCCGACTCATCGTCCACGGAGAGATCGCTACCGATGAGGAGGGAATCGCAGGCCCCAATGCGGAGCAGCCGGCCGAAGGCCAGTTGGTCTATGGCTTCATCGAACGCGGCACCGAGGGCATCACGATCTCCGATCATTGGGACGTCATGGGGATGCGGGCCTCGCAGTCGCGTGCGACGATCCTCAATGAGGTGTTCATGCGACCCGAACGGGTCTCGCGCATCATCCCGGCCGGCAAACACCCCGACCCGCTGACCTTTGCCATCACCAGCAATTTCCAGCTGCTCATCGCCTCCGTCTACGCCGGTGTCGCCGCCCGAGCGCTCGAACTCGGCGCGGCTGGTCTGAAGAAGCGCAAGTCTGCGAAGGCCGGAACCACTTTCGCCGAGGTGCCCGAGACTCGCGCTCGCCTCGCAGACGCGCACCTGGACTACCTCGCCGTGCCCGCCATGCTCGATGCCTACACCAGGGACTTCGACGCCCTCGTCGACCACGGGGCAGGCTGGCCATTGCGCCTGGTCGGAGCCCGGATCAAGGCTTCCGATGCGGCCCGGAACGCGGCCGAGACAGCACTCATGTGCAGCGGTGGCAGCGGCTTCGACAACAGTCACGAACTCTCCCGCCTCTACCGGGATGCGACCGCCGGCCTGTTCCATCCGCCGAGCGCCGATGCCGCCCGCCCGATGTATGCGGCGGCACTGCTCGACGGCTGAGGAGAATTGTCTGCTGGTCTCAGCGGCGAAAGACGTCCGACCGCTGAAGGTTGTGACGTGGCACGATGGTGAGCAACTCACACCAGCTGCAGAGACGGAGCACCCCATGGAGGAGAGAACACCGACGATCGTGCGCGCGGATTCGATCGTGTCGCAGGCAGGGACCCCAGCAGGGACTCAAGCAGGCGCCCCCGAACCCGAAGCGCTCGCGATCACCGGCGAGACCATCAGCGCGAGCGGGACGCTGGCCGAACTGCGGGAGCGGTTCCCCGCCGCCGAGGTGCTCGACTTCGGTGACTCGACCATCATCCCGGGCCTCAACGACGCCCACATCCACCTCGCCATGACCGCCGGTGATGCCCTTCACCTCGACCTGTCCCATGAAGCGGTGGGAAATGTTCCCACGCTTCTGGACACGATCGCCGCTGAGGTCAGCACCACCTCGCCGGGGGAATGGGTCAAAGGCAGTCGCTATGACGACGAAAAGACCGGGATCGTCCTCCGCGACGAACTCGACCGGATCGCGCCCGAGACCCCGGTGATCGTCAACCACGTCGCCGGGCACTGGGGCGTTCTCAACTCTGCCGGACTGCGATTCCTCGGGATCGAGGAGTCCTCTCCCGACCCTGACGGTGGCCGCTTCGACCGCTACTCCGACGGTCGACTCAACGGGAAGCTCATCGAGCGGGCGCTGATGAACGTGCTGATGCCGGCCACTGCCCGCGGTGACCGTTTCATCCCCGGTGACACGGTTGAAGATCTGCAGCTCGGTGCCGCGCGGACGATCGCGAAGTGGAGCGCCGCGGGCCTGACCTCGATTTGCGACGCACTCATCAGCCCCCAGGACATCGGGATCCTCTCCGCCGTGCGCGATGCCGATGCGCTGAACCTGCGCATCGGAATGCTCCTGTCCATCGACCACTATGACAAGGCCGTCGAGCTCGGAGTGGGCAGTGGATTCGGTGATGATCGGCTCAAGCTCATCGGCGTCAAAGCCTTCCTCGACGGAGCGATCGGGGGACGAACCTGCCTCCTCTCCGAACCCTTCACCGACCCGAACTATCAGGGTGTGCAGACCACCTCGACCGAGGAGCTGCGGGCAAACGTCGAACGCGTCCATGCCGACGGCAACAGGATCGGCGTCCACGCCAACGGGGACGCCGCGATCCGTCTCGTCCTCGACGCGTTCGAAGACGTCGCCCAGCGCATTCCACGCCCGGGCCTACGTCATCGGATCGAACACTGCAGCCTCATCGACGACGACATCCTCGAGCGGATGAACCGCCTCGGCGCCATTGCGGTCCCCTTCGCCGGATATCCCGGCTATCACGGCGGGGCGCTGAACTCCTGGTACGGGGAGGAGAGGATGGAGAGGATGTTCGCTCACCGCTCGTTCCTCGACAAGGGTGTGACGGTGGCAGGTTCCTCGGACTATCCGTGCGGGCCCTACCAGCCGCTGTTCGGACTGCAGTCACTGATCACCCGCACCGGCGCCGACGATGGGACCACCGTCGGAGCTTCGCAGAAGGTCACAGCAACCGAGGCGCTGTCGATCTTCACGCTCGGATCCGCCGAAGCCTCAGGGGAAGAGTCTTACAAAGGCAGGCTGGCGCCGGGTTACCTCGCCGACTTCACCGTCCTCGGAGACAACCCACTGAGCATCGACCCGCACGGAATCGCGGACATCGACGTGCGAGCGACCTATGTCGGTGGGGACGAGGTGTACGCGGGCTGAGGCCTCCGGCGCCGTGCGTGCAGGTGCCGCTGCCGTGCCTCAGGTGCCCACCTTCGCCCGCTCCGCCGCCGGAACCCAACGCGGGTCCGGCTTAGCGAGAGTGACAACCACGACGACGATGAGGTTGGCGGCGACGGCCCACAGGCCGCCGTTGATGCCCAGCAGCGGATCGTTGCCCGTGTAGTGCAGGGCCACCATGGTCACCGATCCGACGATGAGTCCGGCGGCAGCAGCCTGCTTGCTCATCCGCGGCCAATAGAGGGCGAGGAGCGCGGCGGGCACGACCTGTGCCAGACCTTCGTAACTGAGCACGGACAGCTCAACCAGTGCGTCGGGCATGAGCAGGCTCATCACCAGGGCAATCACACCGACGATGAGACACACCCACTGGGACAGTGTCTTCTGCCGCAGACCCCGCGCAGCCAGCTGGTCCTTCGTCATCGTCGCGGAGTTCTTCGGTCCAGACAGTCCTCCGCCGAGGACCGTGCGTCCCCACATCGAGCCGATCGAGAGCATGTACACGCTCATCGGCACGATGGCTGAGAGTGCACCGGCGACGCCGATGACAGCGACGAGCGGGGCCGGCAGCGAGTCGATGACCACGGAGAACAGCGCCAAGTCTGCATCCTTGAGAGCGGGAATGACGAGGAGCGCTGCCACACCGACCATCATCGGCACGAGAAGCAGCAGCTGGTACCAGGGCAGGATGATGGAGTTGCGGCGCAGAGTGTTCGCCGAGGTGCCCGAGAGGTAACCAGCGATCGACGTGGGGAAGACGGTGATCGTGATCCCGTTGAGGATGATCGTCGAGATGAACCAGGCGCTTCCATACGTTCCCTCGCCCGCACCCGGGAAGGTCAGCCACTGTGACTTCTCGACCACGAGCCGGTCGAGCAGCGGGGCCAGACCGTCGAAGTAGTGCAACGGAACATAGATCGCGAGGAAGGCCACGGCGAGGATGACGAGCCCATCCTTGAGCGCACTGACCCAGGCGGAACCGCGCAGACCGGAGAAGAGGATGAACGCCTCGGCGACGATGAAGGAGATGATGGCGGCGACATTGAGGTCGATGGCCCCGTAGCTCATGGCGTTGACGACGGCGCCCATGCCCTGAATCTGCAGCTGGATGTAGGGGACGATGAACACGGTCGCGAGCACGGCCACGAGGATCGCCAGACCTCGCGAGCGGAAACGGTGCTCGACGATGTCGGAGAGGCTGACGAGTTTGTGCCTGGCCGCATAGGTCCAGAACAGCGGTCCGACGAGGTAGGCGACAACGAGCCCGACGCTGAGGTAGCCGATGAGGTAGAGGATCGGCACACCGTAGGAATACGACCAGCCGGCGGTGCCGAGGAACGAGAACGAGGTATAGGTCTCGCCCGCCATGAGGAGGAGGATGAAGATGAATCCGAGGCCGCGTCCGGAGACCGACCATTCGTCGAGTGACTTCTCACGGCCCCTGCCTGACCAGATGCCGATGCCGATGGTCGCGAGCATACTGAGGCCGAAGATGATGCAGGCGATGATCGCTGAAGAGCTCATTTCTCGGTCTCCTCTCCACCGGCTGCGGGGGTGCTATCGATCGCATAGTCCTCACCGAAGGCAACGTCGGCTGGGACGTATTCGGCCTTGTCGCTGCGGTAGTAATGATCACCGCGTGCGGCCATCCACACGAAGAACCAGGTGAGGATCGTGACGACGATTGTGTAGGTGAGAATGAACGGCATCCCGAAGATACGCGGTTCGATCGTGTTCGCCACGAACGGGGTGAGCAGGTAGAGAACGACCGGCACGATGAGGAAAAGCAACGAGAACCGCCGCCGAGGTGGCCTCGACGGCGGTGATGAATCGTGAACTCCCGACATGCGCAACCTCTTCCCCATCGAATGGACACCGCAGGTGAGCGGACTGCGCCAGGTTAGTGCTGCGCGTCACGGGAGGTGAAAGTCAGTCCGAAATGTGGAATCGGGGTGCGCCGCGCACAATCCTCAAAGGAGAGAGCTGAAGATCTGCTCCCTCAATTGGCCCCAGGCGACTACAGCTCCGGCAGCAGCGAGATCGGGTTTTCGATGCAGTCGGCGATGAAGGTGAGGAACTGGCTCGGTTCGGCACCGTCGCAGGCGCGGTGGTCGAAGACGAATGATAAGAACATGACCTTGCGGACGGTGAGTTCGCCGTCGACGACCCAGGGGCGATCCTTGATCCGTCCGAGGCCGAGCATCGCAACCTCGGGCAGGTTGATGATCGGCGCAGAGCCGTCGACTCCGAACACGCCGTAGTTGTTGAGCGTGAACGTCCCGCCGGTCAGTTCCTGGGTGCTGAACTTGCCGGTCGAGGCCTTGCCGACGGTCTCGGATACCGAGTCGCGCAGCTGCCGCAGGCTCATCTCGCCTGCGCCATGGACGACGGGAACCATGAGGCCACGTGGCGTTTGCGCGGCCAGGCCGAGGTTGATGTCCCCGTGGGTGACGATCTCGTTGTTCTCGGTGTCGATCGAGGAGTTGATGATCGGGTGCTTCTTCAACCCCGCGACGACGAAACGGGACACGAGTGAGAGCAGGGAGTATTTCTCCCCGGTCCTCGACTCGAGGGCGCGTTTGGTATTGAGCAGTTCGGTGGCGTCGACGTCGAGCCAGATCGTGGCTTCGGGAATCTCCTGCCGCGACCGCGTCAGACGCTCGGATACGACCTTGCGCAGTCCCGTGATCGGAGTCCTGGTATCGCGGTCGGCGGGTGACCCGAAAGGGGCCACGTTCGCCGAGGTGGTAGTGCCGACGTGGCCGTCACTGGCCAGAACGGTGTTGTTCGGGACGGAGGTCGTCGTGCCGGACTCGATGGCCTTGAGCACGTCCGCCCTGGTGACGATACCGCCAGCGCCGGTACCCGGGAGATGTTTGGCGCTGAGTCCGTTGTCTTTTGCGAGCTTGCGCACGATCGGGGAGGAGACCGGAGAGACTGAAGGTTCGGCCGGGGGAGTGGCCGCCGGGACTGCACTGTGAGCAGCCGTTGAGCCGCCGGTCTTCGCACCGAAGGACCGTTTCTTCGTCGACCGCGTCTTGGGCTCGGACGTGCCGTATCCGATGAGGTTCGCGCCGCTGCTATCTGAACCGGCACCGGAATCGGAACTGGAACCGGGACCAGAGTCCGCGTTCGCACTCGAACCGGCACCTGCCTCGGCGACGGAAAGCAGGGGCTGACCTGCGGACACGGTGTCACCGGCGTTCGCGTGCAGCGCCTCGATTCGCCCCGTAAACGGGCACGGCAACTCGACGACGGACTTGGCGGACTCGACCTCGACGACCATCTGATCGACATGGACCTCATCGCCGACGTTGACCAGCCAGCTGATGAGCTCGGCCTCGGTCAGTCCCTCACCCAGGTCGGGGAGGATGAAATCGCGGGCGTTCGTCGCGCGCGCGGAACTCGTCTCGGCACCCATCACAGCTCCCAATCCCAGGATTCGAGGGCATCAAGAATGCGTTCGGCGGTCGGCAAGAAGTACTCCTCAAGCTTCGGCGACGGATAGGGCACATCGAAGCCGGTGATCCGCAGGATCGGAGCCGAGAGGTGGGTGAAATTAGCCTCGGTGACCCGGGCAGCCACCTCGGCGCCGTAGCCACCGAACTGGGCAGCCTCATGGATGATCGCGGCACGAGACGTCTTTCGCACCGACGCGGACACCGTCTCATCGTCGAAGGGCGAGAGCGACCGCAGGTCGATGACCTCGATCGACAGTCCATGCTCTGCACCGTCCTCGGCCGCGGCCAGGGCGGTGCGCACGGTGGGACCGTAGGTCAGCAGGGTCACGTCCGAGCCTTCGCGGACAACCTGCGCTCGATCCATCGGTGCGGTCTGCACGGGCAGGCTGAGCTTGTCCTTCATCCAGTACCGGGACTTCGGCTCCATGAAGATGACCGGATCCTCGGAGGCGACTGACTCGCGCAGCAGAGAGTAGGCATCGGCTGGGTTCGAGGGCGTGACGACGGTCAGGCCCGGAGTCGAACACCAATAGGCCTCTGAGGAATCCGAGTGATGCTCGACGCCGCCGATGTCACCGGCGTAGGGAATCCGGATGGTGATCGGCAGGCTGACATGGCCCTTCGTGCGGTTGCGCATCTTCGCCACGTGGGACACGATCTGCTCGAAGGCAGGATAGGCGTAGGCATCGAACTGCATCTCGATGACCGGGCGCATCCCGGCCATCGCCATACCGATCGCGGTGCCGACGATGCCGGACTCCGCCAGCGGCGAGTCCCAGACCCGTTCGGGTCCGAATTCCTTCCGCAGACCTTCGGTGACACGGAATACCCCGCCGAGGCGACCGACATCTTCACCGAAGACCAGGACGGTGTCGTCCTCGGCCAGACTGTCGCGCAGAGCCTGGTTGAGTGCCTTCGTCATCGTCACCGAGGCCGGTGCCGGAACGTCTTCTGCCGTGGTGAGCGCGGTGACGGTCATGACTGAGCCGCCGCTGCCAGCTCGGCTTCGAGCTTGCCCTGCTGGGCGATGAGGTTCGCACGCGGATTCGCATAGACGTAGGCGAAGAGTTCGCTCGGATCGACCTCGGCCTCGGTGTTCATGGCGTCACGGACCGAGGTGGCAAGCTCCTCTGCGCTCGCCGTGATCTCAGCGGCGGTCTCGTCATCGAGGACCCCGGCTGTGCGCAGGTGCTTCTCGAGGCGGTCGATGGGATCGAACTGCTTCCAATGCTCGACCTCCTCGGCGTCACGGTACTTCGTGGGATCGTCGGAGTTCGTGTGCGACTCCATCCGGTAGGTCAGGCACTCGATGAGGGTCGGCCCCTCACCGTTGCGGGCGCGTTCGAGGGCTGCCGTAACGGCGGCGAACACGGCGGCGATGTCGTTGCCATCAACGCGCAGTCCCGGCATTCCATAGCCGGCGGCGCGGTCGGCGAGCATGGTCGCGTTCGACTGCTCACGCAGCGGAGTCGAGATCGCATACTGATTGTTCTGCAGCACGAAGACGGTCGGGGTCTGCCACACCGAGGCGAAGTTGAAGGCCTCATGGGTGTCGCCCTCGCTGCTGGCGCCATCGCCGAGGAAGGTCAGGGTGCAGGCGTCTTCGCCCTTGAGCTTCGCGGCCATGGCGAAGCCGGTCGCGTGCAGGGTCTGCGTTGCCAGGGGTGTCGCCGCAGGTGAGGTGTGATATTCGTTCGGATCGAACCCGCAATGCCAGTCGCCGCGGAAGGCCGCGAGGATCTCTGTCACAGGAACACCGCGGGTCAGCAGCGACGCGGAGTCGCGGTAGGTGGGGAACAGCCAGTCGTTGGGTGCCAGTGCGGTGGTCGCACCGACCTCGATGGCTTCCTGGCCGGCGGCGGAGGGGTAGGTCGCCAGGCGTCCCTGTCTGGTCAGATGCGTAACCTGTGCCTCGAATCGACGGACCTGCACCATCTTCTGATAGAGCCCCAAGAGGGTGCGATCGCTGGGGATCGTGAGCCCATCGGCAGGGACATCGGCGGGCTGCCCGTCTGCACCGATGAAGCTGACGGGCTGCAGCTGGGGCAGTGCGCGGCGAGAGGTGGGAACGTCAATGGTCATGACCCCATCGTGGCGTGAGCCGAGTCACCGATCCAGGGTCTGCGAGCAGCCCCGGACGCCGATGCCGATTGTGTTGAGAAGTGTGGACGAAGTGCTCGGTTGTCGTGTGGGCGGAGGGACGTTTGGCCGGGGTGCGGAGCTCAGATTTCGCCCCACCGATAGCCGCGCGAGGTGAACGCTTCGGCGACCTCATCCTTCTTGCCTTCGACGTCTCCCTTGTACGCCTGGTGACCGCCTGCGGTGAGGACCGTCAGTTTGCCGCCGTCGAAATAGGCAGTGGAGAAAGAGGCTCGCGAGATCCGCAGCGGATGGTCGTCGGGGCGCCCGATGAGGATGTCGTCATCGCTGATGCGCAAGGGAGTCGTCGAGACGGTGATGACAACGGTGGCGATCGCGCCGATTACCGCACCGATGATGGGTCGGGCGATGACGACCCAGGCCTGGTCGAATTGGCTGAGCTTTTCGACGGCATCTCCGAAAGGGATCGGGAATCTCGCGGCGAAGGCACCCAGCGCGGGAAGGAAGAATCCGAGGGCGATGCCGACCCCCACGCAGACTGCGCCGATGACGATGACCTCGGTCCAGCCGAGGGCGAACACCGAGGCGTCGTCGGGTGCGGGACTTCCTGAAGTGCCGTTTGGCTCGGACGTCTCGATCGAATGTGTGCGGTTGGTGTGGGGTTCCCTGTCTGCCATGGTCTCTCCGAGCCTTGCTGCGACGACGATCTGTGGGGAATCGTCGGGCATTCGCGTCAATGTCGATGGTTCGCGTAGGGGTCAGCGAACCAAGTGGTATATGAGTGTACCAAACTGGAACAATGGTGTACCACCATAAATGTGATCAGGCATGATTGACGGAAGGAAGAGACTGGCCGAAGGAATGAGGGCGTTGATGGGTGAGGTGAACGGCGGAATGCGTCGGCTGGGGAAGGACGCCCTGGTCACGGAGGCGCTGGCCGTGCTCGCCGAGGATTCGGGGGCGTCGATGGCGGATATCGCGAATTCCATCGGTGTTGGGCGGACGACTCTCTACCGGCACTTCGGTGACCGTGAGGCCCTGATTGCCGAGGTGGCTCGGCAGGGGGCGCGCATGTTCACCGACGCATTGCAGGGCGCTCGCCTGCACGCGGGTCTCGGCCTCGAGGCCGTCGAGAGAGTCTGCGCGCAGCTGTTCACCGTTCCGGATGTCCTCACGCTCATGTTCGCCGACAATCCGATCATCACAGACGATGTCTTCGCCGAGGTGGAGCGTGAGCAGAGTGCCGGGCCGGGAGCCGCCTCGACGGGCGGTGACGACGCGACTGGCGAGGGTGGCCCGGGGGAAGGCGACCCCGTTGAGGTGATCATCCGGAGGGGCCAGGGCGACGGCTCCATTGCCCGGGATGTGCCTGTCGAGTGGGCGGCGATGTACGTGTTCCTGACAATCGGATCGGGGCACCTCTACGACGTGAGCTCTCGCTCCGGTGATCGCGACCAGAGCGGTCGCGCGGCCGCTCTGGAGCTGACGATCCGAGCGATCAGGAAGACTCTGAGCCCAACCTAGGGCAACCTCGGCGTCGGCACTTGTAGGGTTTCCATCGGTTAGGTTAGGCTGACCTTTGAGACAGAAGGAGCATTCGTATGCCTCTGGCAGTTGACACACCTGCTCGAAGCGGCGAACTCCTGGTCTCGACGTTTCATCCGTCAAGAGACCCTCGGAGCTGAATCCATGCCGCGAACTTCCAGGCCTATGCAGGTATTGCCGATCGTCCTGCGCGAGGTGGAAGTCACGGACATCACGGACATCACGCCGAACATGCGACGCCTGACAGTGGCAGGCGACGACTTGTCGGCGTGCATGGTGAACGGGATGCCACGGCCGCAATTCCGCTCCGAGGGCTTCGACGATCACGTCAAACTCGTCATCCCGACGCCCGAAACCGAATCCATCGACATCGGTGAGCAGGGAGAATTCCGGTTCAACTGGAATCGCGAGGCTCTGAACTTCACCCGCGACTACACGGTTCGAAGCATCGCCGCGGACTCCAGCTCTTTCACCTTCGACGTCGTCCGCCACGACTCGGGACTCGCCTCTGATTGGGCCTTCGACGCAGCTGTCGGCGACAGCCTCAATTTCGCCGGACCCAAGACCTGCTCCGGCATCAGCGAAGGAATCGATTTCCACCTGCTCGTCGCCGACGAAACCGCCCTGCCCGCAGTGGGGCGCTGGCTCGAGACCGCTCCCGCAGGCACCAGGGGACATATCATCGTCGAGGTCGCGAGCACCACTGATATTCAGGAGATCCGCACGGAAGCCGAAGTCGAAATCGACTGGCTGGTCCGAGGCTCCACCGCGCCGGGGGAGTCCACCCTCTTGTACGAAGCCGTGCAGAACATCGCTCTGCCCCCAGGCCGAACTTACGCATGGTGCGCGGGTGAGGCGCTGACCGTTGCACCCATCCGGCGTCACCTGCGACGTGACCTCGGGCTGCCCAAGGAAGACGTCGAAGTCCTCGGGTACTGGCGCAAGGTCTCCACGGTGAAGGACTCCGAGCCCGCAGCGCACGAGAACACTGAGGCTGCCGCAGGTGAGAAGGGCGAGAATGCCGAGGTTGCCGCAGGCGAATCAGTCGGTTCCCCAGAGGCTTCCGATAGCAGCCAGAACATCGTCAGTGACGTCCATGAGATGACCGAGATCCTGCCCCCGATCATCACCCGTATCGCAGTCACCCTCGGCATCGGCGATCTCATCGCAGGGGGAGCCACCACCGCCGAGGCGATCGCCGCCCAGGCGGGCATCGATCCCGATGGTGCACGCGTAGTCCTCACCGCCCTGTGTGCACTCGGCCTGCTGACACGCGAGGGCGAGAACTACCGCAACACTCAGTCCGGCGCCGTGCTCATCGGCGACGGTGTCGGGGACGGACTCAACCTTGACGATCCGGCGGCGCGGGACCTGTTCTCGATCGTCAACCTCCTCGACCTCATCAGGGGCGGTGGCAGGTCCACGGCCACACCCACCTCGGCGACGGAGTCCCTCGTCTGGGCGGAACGGCGCGCGGCCGACGCCACTCTCGACGCCGCTCACCGGAGCCGGACGCTCGAGCACCTGCAGTACGTCCTCGACATCATCCTAGATCTCGACCCCATCGCCTCCGCCTCGAGCATCGCTCTGACCGGCGACGCCGGCGCCGAGGTGGCCGCCGCCCTCACGCGCAAGGCCCCGGAGGCAGGACGCAGCATCCACTCCCCCGGGCTTCGCGCCCATGCGGGCGAGGAAGCCTGGCCCGTCGTCGACACCACCCTCGTACTCGCGGGACTGACTGGCCGTTCGCGAGAGGATGCGAAAGCGCATTTGGCGCGAATTCTCGCGTCCAGTCGCAGCCTCGTCATCGTCGAACCCTTCACCGACGACGCCGAGGCCGATGACCATCAGGCCGAGGAGCTCGTCGCCACTTTCGCAATGACCGGAAACGCTTCGTGGACGAGTCGCGAGGTCTGTGCCTGCATCACCGAGCTCGGCGTCGAGTCGGTCGAGGTCGTCGACATCGGGTGGGGCTTCGGACGCTTCCGCAGTGCTGTCATCGCCCGAAGGCCTTAAGCGCTCACCCCTCACCTGTCCCTCTGACAACCCGCATTCTTCCCTCTGCCCAGGAGGGGTCATCAGTCGCGAGCCGCCTGCTCGACGTTGAAAGGAACACATGAAACTCAATCGCATCGCCACAGCCGTGATCGCCTCAGTGGCCAGTCTTGGACTATTGGCAGGCTGTGCAGGCGGTGGTGGAGGCGCCGAGGCCTCGGGTGAGGCCGAGACCCGCACCGTCACGGATTCCAGTGGCGCCGAGGTCGAAGTCCCCGCTGATCCGAAGAACGTCGCGACCCTGCACTATGCCGCCACCGAGACCCTCATGGACCTTGACCTGCCTCCCGTCGGGCAGGGCGAATTTCAGGAGCCCTCAGTGCCCGAAAAATGGGTCGATCAGCTCGGCGACATCCCTGTCGTGGCCCAAGAGGAGCCCGACCTGGAGAAGCTCGCCGAGGTGTCACCCGACCTCATCCTCGCCCCCAACATCTATGAGCAGGACATGATCAAGCAGTTGGAGGAGATCGCGCCGGTCTACCAATTCACACTGCGCGGCGGCGACCGGGCGAACTGGCAGCAGCGAGTCGAGGAAGTCGCCGAGGCGATCAACCAGACCGATGATCTCAAAGAGCTCGACGCCGACTTCCAGGCGGAGCAGAAGGAGATCGCCGAAGAGTACGGCGAGGTCACCAAGGGCACGAAGCTCGGAGTCGTCTCCTCCTTCGAAGACAACTCCGCCTACCTCTGGGGCAGTGAGAACATGGTCGGCACCCTGTTCACTCCGCTCGGCCTGGATTGGTCGGCTGACGAGGACGCCACTATCAAGAAGTACGCGAAGGCCAGCCAGGGCGGCAACAAGTCGGGCATCAAGGAGCCCGAGGCCCAGATCTCAATGGAGGTCCTCGACAAGAGCCTGACAGATGCCGACGTCATCTTCGTGACCTCGAACATGCGCGGCGAGTACGACGAGCTGACGAAGACGATGATGGATTCGGCGGTCTTCAAGGACCTGCCCGCGGTCAAAGCCGGACATGTCTACCCGCATGGCAAGGCCACGATCGCCGGATACTCCGACGCGAAGTACGGGGTCGAGATGGCCGAGAAGGCGATCAAGGAATACCAGAAGGGCTGAAGGCCGGGACTCTGAGTGAGTCGCTCAGTGGCCTGAGCCGGGCCTGTGTCCTTCCGCCTCATCGAGGATGAGCAGAGAGCGGGAGGACACCACGCCGGGTACTTCGTGGATCCTGCGCAGGATGACCTGGGACAGTGCAGTGTTGTCGGGAGCATTCACGGTCACCAGGGCATCGATGTCACCGCTGACAGCCTGAACCTTCTCCACGAACGGCAGCTCGGCAAGATCGTCTCTGACTTTGGGCCACGGGCGATCGCCGATTTTCACGACGACCACTGCGGTCACGGTCATGCCGAGGGCACTGCGGTCCACCTCGGCGGTGAATTTCTTGATCGCCCCGGACTCGACGAGAACCGAGAAGCGTTTATGGGCGGCCGACCGGGAGATGTGCACCCTCTCGGCCAGTTGGCGCACGCTCAGGCGTGAGTCGTCGACAAGAGCGGCGATGATGCTGCGGTCGATGTCGTCGAGATCGAATGCCACGTGGCGCTCCTTCAACGTTGATGCGGGCGTCGGACTCTTCGGTCCAGTTCCGGTACCTGGTCGCAGTCGGTGGCTTCCGATGCCTGGTCACGGTCGGTGCCTCCATTCTAGGGCCCCTTTTCTGTGCGCGCTCCTCACTGCTTTCGGAAGCCGCCTCGTACATCGCGATGATGACCAATCTGCTTTGGAGATGACGACCCATCAGCTTTTGGCGGGTAGAATTTGTTCGAACGTTCGTACAATTGGCATGTTAGCTATGGCACACAGGAAGTAGGATGTCTGACTGAGTACTTTTCCGGGCTTCCTCGTGAACCCGGGTGTCGGGCGAGAACGTGCTGACGGTAGATTATGAGGCAGAAGTCTCATTTGCAGATGAATTGCCTCACGGAATAGGAGTCATCCTTGAAGATCGCGGTGTTGGTCAAAGAGGTCCCGGATACATACGGGGATCGGAAACTGAATTTGGAAACCGGCTTGGCGGATCGTTCCGCCTCGGAAGCGGTTCTCGACGAAATCGGCGAGCGTGCCCTCGAAGTCGCGCTTTCCTATAAGGACAGCAGTGACGGAACCGAGGTGACCGTCATTTCGATGGCGCCATCGACCGCGACCGCCACGATCCGCAAGGGCCTGGCTATGGGCGCGGACAACGCCGTACACATCTCCGACGAGGAACTCCTCGGCGCCGACCTCGGCCTCACCTCCGAAGTCCTGGCCGCAGCCATTCGCCGTGGCGGCTTCGACCTCGTCGTCACTGGCAACGTCTCCACCGACGGCAACGGCGGCATGATTCCCGCCATGCTCGGCGAGCACCTGGACTTCCCGCATGTGACCGGCCTGACCTCGGTTGAGATCAGCGACGGCAAGGTTGCAGGGACCCGCGGAGTCGAGGGCGGCAAGCAGGAAGTCAGCGCCGAACTCCCGGCCGTCGTCTCCATCACCGAGGCGCTTCCCGAGGCCCGCTTCCCGAACTTCAAGGGCATCATGGCCGCGAAGAAGAAGCCCTTCGAGGTGATCGCGCTGTCCGACCTCGAGGTCGATGCTAACGACCAGTCCACAGCACGATCAATCATGGTCACCGTGGCCGAGAAGCCGCCGCGCGAAGCCGGAGAGAAGATCGTCGACGAAGGAAACGGCGGAGCAGAGCTCGCCGAATACCTCATCAAGAACCGCCTGGCCTAAGGAGAATCGATATGTCCGAATTCGCACAAGACTCCATTCTCGCCGTCCTCACCGTCGACTCCGAGGGTCAGTTGGAGAAGCCGGCTGCTGAGCTGCTCGGCGGTGCCGGTGAGATCGGTTCACCCGTTGCGCTCGTGCTCGCACCTGCTGGTCGCGGCGAGGCCGCGGCGCAGCAGGCCGCATCATTGGGTGCCGTGCAGGTGCTCACCGCCGAGGTTCCAGAGGGCAACTCCGCTCTGGGAACCTTCGCAGTCGATGCCCTCAGCGCTGCGAGCGACCTTGTCGCACCCGATGCCATCCTCATCTCGCACTCGATCGACGGCAGAGACATCGCCGGACGCTTCGCAGTCCGCAACGGCTCGGCCGTCTCGGTCGACGCACTGGGCGTCGAGCGTGACAGCGAAGGTATCGTAGCCAACCACTCCGTCTACGGCGGCGGCTACACCGCAACCTCGGCACCGACCTTCGGTGCCCCGGTCATCACCATTCGTCAGGGATCCATCGAGACCCGTGGGGAAGCCCAGTCTGCGAACGCTCAGGCCATCGAGGTTGCCGATTCCGGCAAGCGCTCGGCCCAGATCGACTCCTTCGAAGCCGTGGTCGAGACCTCTTCGCGTCCCGAGCTGCGTGGCGCCTCGAAGGTCGTCTCCGGTGGCCGCGGTGTCGGCTCCGAAGAATCCTTCGAGCTCGTCGGCGAACTCGCCGACGTCCTCGGTGCTGCTGTCGGTGCCTCACGTGCGGCCGTCGATGCCGGATACATCGCCCAGTCTCACCAGGTCGGACAGACCGGTGTCTCCGTGTCGCCGCAGCTCTACGTTGCACTCGGCATCTCCGGTGCGATCCAGCACAAGGCCGGTATGCAGACCTCGAAGACGATCGTGGCTGTGAACAAGGACGGCGAGGCGCCGATCTTCGACATCGCCGATTACGGCGTCGTCGGCGACCTGTTCAAGGTCGTCCCGCAGTCGATCGAGACCTTGAAAGAGAAACAGTCCTGATATGGCCACGTACTCCAGTTCGCTGCGCTCGGGCCTGCCCAGAGTTCCGGGCGGTGAGCCATGGCCCCCAGAGGGTGTCATCGGTGAGCCGGTCGAGCCGGGTGCCTCAGCTGCAGCGGAAGAATCGTTCGAGCCGGAATCAGCCGATGCCGGCGCCGAGGTGGATGACTCGGTAGACGCGGATGAGTCGGCAGCTGCCGAGTCGCCCGAAGCTGCCCAAGACTCCGGCTCCGTCGGGGCCGGTGCGGCAGTCGGCGTGGCCGGTGTTGCTGCGGGTGCAGCTGCTGGTTCCGCCGCCGTTGCCTCCGAGGCGAGCAGTGAGGTTCCGCTGCGCCGGGGTCTGCCCCGCGTTGAAGGCGGCGAACCATGGCCACCCGAGGGGCTCGCGCCCGCCGGCGTGAAGGCCGCCTCGAGTTCGGAAGCTGCTCCGGCGGCCTCCGACTCTGACGCTCAGGAAGCAACTGCTTCCGAGGCGCCTGCTGAAGCTGAGTCTGCTGATGCGAGCTCCGCAGCGACTGGGTCTGCAGCATCTGAGCCAGAAGCGACTGAGTCGGCACCTGCCGGCGACGTTCCCCTGCGCCGTGGACTGCCCCGCGTTGCCGGCGGCGAACCATGGCCGCCAGAGGGACTGGCTCCAGCCGGTGCGAAAGCCGCCTCGGCGACTTCTGCTTCCACGTCCGCGCCTGCAGCTGCCGCCGCTCCGGCCGCCGCAGACTCAAGCGCATCCACAGATACTCCAGCTGCAAGTGAGAAGCCTGCCGAGACGGAAAAGTCATCGGCAGCTCCCGCCGGTGCAGCAACCGCTGGCGCAGCCGGTGCAGCTGTTGGTGCGACTGCCGCCGGTGCCGCTGCTTCCTCCGGGAAGAAGTCATCCGGTGAGCTCAGCGATACACCTCTGCGTCGTGGACTGCCTCGTGTGGCGGGCGGGGATCCATGGCCTCCAGAGGGCTTTGCACCTGCTTCTGCCGAGTCGGCTCCAGTCTCCACCGAACCGGCTCCTGCTGCTTCAGGGGCGTCGGCTCCGGCTGAGAAGACGCCTGAACAGTCATCGAGTGATTCCTCTTCGGCTGCTCCTGCAGCCGCTGCGGGAGCAGCAGCCGTCGGTGCCGGTGCGGCCGGTGCCGCAGCTGCGGCCTCAAGCTCGGACGATAAGGCAGATCAGTCCGCTCAGGACGAGAAGCCAGCCGCCACCTCGGCGGCTCCGAAGTCGTCACGGTCCGGACTGCCGAAGTCCACAGGACCCGCGCAGAAGAAGCCGACGGCCAAACCCGCCGCTAAGGCGACGGACAAGCCGACCGCGAAGCCGGCAGCGAAGCAGGCCGACAAGCCTGCCGCCAAGGCGAGCTCGGCCTCGGCTGCCAAGAGCGCTGCACCGAAGAAGAAGGAACCGACGATGATCGGTTCGAAGTCCGTGGGTCAGTGGGCGAAGCTCGGTGGCTTGGGACTCGTCGGACTCGTCATCGTCGCGGGCGTCATCGTCCTCGCCGCAAGGGGTCTGACGACTCTGCCCGGTGTACCTGAGTTCCTCAAGCGCTACCCGGGCGAGTATGAACTGCCCGCGTTCGTCGATGACGGATTCCCCGGTTGGGCGAGGTGGACTCACTTCCTCAACATGTTCTTCATGGTCCTCATCATTCGGTCCGGGCTCCAAGTTCGGCACCAGCAGAAGCCGCCGGCTTTCTACACCCCGAAGAAGGGTGGCAAGAAGGTCAGCATCAACCTGTGGTTCCACACTGGTCTCGACCTGCTGTGGATGGTCAACGGCGTCGTCTTCGTCGTCCTGCTGTTCGTGTCCGATCACTGGGCGCGCATCGTACCGACCAGCTGGGAAGTGTTCCCGAACGCTGTCTCGGCCATGCTGCAGTACATGATGTTGGACTGGCCTGCGGAAGACGGCTGGGTCAACTACAACTCGCTCCAGCAGCTGATGTACTTCCTGGTGGTCTTCGTGGCAGCTCCGTTGGCCGCGATCACGGGTCTGCGAATGAGCGAATGGTGGCCGAAGGACGCCACCAAGCTCAACAAGATCTACCCGGCGCCGCTGGCTCGGGCGATCCACTTCCCGACGATGATCTTCTTCGTTGTGTTCATCCTCATCCACGTGTTCCTCGTCTTCACGACGGGAATGCTGCAGAACCTCAACCACATGTTCTCAGGATCGGATCAGCTCAACTGGGTCGGCTTCATCTGGTTCGTGGTCTCGCTGGCAGTCATCGTCGGCGGCTGGTTCGCCGCCAGGCCGATGCTGCTGGCACCGATCGCGAATATGTTCGGCCGGGTCTCCAGCCGGTAGCGGGATTCGCAGCACAGGACCTCGAGGGCCCCTGCAGGACGTTTGAGTTCTGCAGGGGCCTTCGTCGTGCCGCAATACGTCCTGCAGGTGAATGTGTGCCAGCGGTTGGCAAGTTCTTCGCGATCCAGCGCCGCTTCTCGAACATTCGATACCAACAGTTGTCGGGGGATGGCTGGCCCACAGCCCTTTGCGAACTGCGAGGTAGTCGATCAGTTGCGAAGAGCGTCGGCGTTCGATGCCGACCTGCGATAGTGCACCGTTGACGACTGACGTGCGTCGACCCAGCACACGGTTTCCTTGGCGACAACCCTTGACCGGGAAGTTCGCCGCCTCTATTGTTGATGCAACAGGGTTGCACTGATTGCAACTGACTCATATCAGTCACGATGATGGAGAAGACAAAGATGTCGATATTCGCTCCCATGAGATCGGCGGTGTGACCATGACTCAGGTCTCGGATCCCGCCACCTCCCCTTCGGTCAAACAGAAGCGCGTCCTGCGCCGTGTCATCTCCGCGAGCTTCATCGGCAACTTCGTTGAGTGGTTCGACTACGGCGTCTACGGATACTTCGCGGCTACGATCGCACTCGTCTTCTTCCCTGCCTCAGAGGGCAACATCGCTCTGCTCTCAACCTTCGCGGTCTTCGCGGTGTCCTTCGTCGTTCGTCCGATCGGCGGGTTCATCTGGGGTCACATCGGCGACAAGATCGGTCGTCGTTCGGCGCTGTCCGTGTCGATCCTCATCATGTCGGTCTCGACCTTCGCCATCGGCCTGCTGCCCAGCTACGCTATGGTCGGTCTGTTCGCGCCTCTCCTCCTCCTGCTCGTCCGCCTCGTCCAGGGATTCTCCGCGGCTGGCGAATATGCGGGTGCCTCGGCATTTCTCGTCGAATATGCGCCCCCGGGCCGGCGTGGTCTCTACGGGGCAGTGGTCCCGGCCAGCACCGCTTCCGGGCTCCTGCTGGGCTCCGTGCTCGCCGCGATCCTGACCTCTGTGCTCACCGACGTGCAGCTGGAGACCTGGGGCTGGAGGTTGCCGTTCTTCCTCGCGGCTCCCATGGGTCTCATCGGCCGCTATATCCGCACGCGACTCGAAGACACCCCGGCCTTCCGTGAACTGGCCCAAGAGGACGAAGTCATCAAGGCGCCGGTCTTCGCAATGTTCCGCGACCATTGGCGCCCCCTCATCATCGCCATGTGCGCGGTTCTGCTCAATGCGGTCGGTTTCTACGTGGTGCTCACCTATATGCCCACCTACCTCACGACGGAATTGGGATACGGTGCCACCGAATCCTTCGTCGCCACGACGATTGCGCTGCTGACGTATATCGGCTTCATCCTGCTGACAGGGCTGGCCTCGGACCGGTTCGGGCGCAAGCGGATGCTCTTCATCGCCTCCATCGTCTTCATCATCTTCACAGTTCCGGCGTTCATGCTTCTCGGCTCCGGCAGCTTCACCGTCGTCGTCCTCGTCCAGATCGCTCTGGGCGGCATGTTGACGCTCAACGACGGGACGCTGCCGACCTTCCTCGCCGAGATGTTCCCGACGAGGATCCGCTACACCGGATTCGCCGTCAGCTTCAACCTCTCGAATTCCCTCTTCGGCGGCACGGCACCGTTCATGGCCACCCTGCTCATCGGAGTGACGAATTCGCCGCTGGCACCCGGCTGGTATCTCATGGCTGCCGCCGTCGTCTGCCTGGGCGCGGTCCTCTGTGCCAAAGAGACTTTCCACAAACCCCTGCGCGAAGTTTGATCCGCGCAGACGCACCCCTCCCGGCTCACTCGCAACGCACCCCGACCCACCCACGGTTCACCCACACGAGAAGGAGATCTCATGACCACCACAACCACCGACACCGCCTCCGTCGCCGACCTCGAGCGCCTCAAGGTCCTCCACAACGGTTCCAAGTCGACGCTGACGTTCTCCGACGCAGAGATGGAGCGGCGCCTGACCGGGCTGCGGACGATCATGGCCGAGAAGGAACTCGACGCCGTTGTGCTCACCTCTTATCACAACATCAAATATTATTCAGACTTCCTCTTCACCTACTTCGGTCGCTCCTACGCGATGGTCGTCACCCCAGACGACTCTGTGACGATCACGGCCAACATCGACGCGGGCATGCCCTGGCGGACGAGTTACGGTGAGAACATCGTCTACACGGACTGGCGCCGGGACAACTACCTCTACGCCATCCAGGAAGGTCTGCGCCAGCGCGGCATCGCCGCCCCCAAGCGCCTCGGCGTCGAGGACGACAACCTGCCCCTGGAGAATCGCAACAAGATCCAGGGGGCCTTCCCCTCGGCAGGCCTCGTCGACATCTCACAGGCCGCGATGCGTCAGCGTATGATCAAGTCAGCTGAGGAGATCGAGGTGATCAAGCACAGCGCCCGGATCGGAGACCTCGGCGGGGAGGCGATCAAGGCCGCGATCACCGAAGGCATCAGTGAGTACGAAGTCGCCCTCATCGGCACCGAGGCGATGGTCCACGAGATCGCCGAGACGTTCCCCGACCAGGAGATCCGCGACACCTGGGTGTGGTTCCAATCGGGCATCAACACCGATGGAGCGCACAATTGGGCGACGACGCGGAAGGTGCGCAAGGGCGACATCCTCAGCCTCAACTGCTTCCCGATGCCCTCGGGCTACTACACCGCTCTCGAGCGCACCCTGTTCTACGGTGAGCCCGACCAGGCCTCGCTCGACCTGTGGAATGTCAACGTCGAGGTGCACAAGCGGGGCATCGAACTGATCAAGCCCGGAGCGGTGTGCAAGGACATCGCGGCCGAGCTCAACGAGATCTACTTCGAGCACGGTCTGTTCCCGAACCGCACCTTCGGATATGGTCACTCCTTCGGTGTGCTCAGCCACTACTACGGCCGCGAAGCGGGCCTCGAACTGCGCGAGGACATCGACACCGTGCTCGAGCCGGGCATGGTCGTGTCGATGGAGCCGATGATCACCGTCCTCGAGGGGCAGCCGGGAGCCGGCGGCTACCGCGAGCACGATATCTGCGTCGTCGGCGAGTCCGGATTCGAGGACATTACGAAGTTCCCCTTCGGACCCGAGCACAACATCATCCCTGCCTGAGCGGCACGACCGCTCACGCAGGAGCTGAAGCAGGAAGGACCGGGTCGCTCCCGGAAATGTCCGCGGGCACCGCGTCAGTCGGTGCCCGCGGACGAATACACTGACATCATGCCTCGACAGTCTTCCGACATCTCCCACCGCGGTGCCTCCGTCATCGAGAACACGGTGTCGATCCTCCGCTGCTTCTCCCCAGATCGGCAGGAGCTCGGCGTCACTGAGATCGCGCCGCGAGTGGGTCTGCACAAGAGCACCGTGTCCAGAATCCTCACCGCGCTCGAAGCCCAGGGCATCGTCGAGCAGGAATCCTCACGCCGCTACCGGCTGGGTCTGGGAATCCTCGCGATCGCCGGGCCCCTGCTCGCCGACCTCGATGTCAGGAGGGCCGCCTATCCGATCCTCCAGGATCTCACCCGCCGGACCGAGGAGACGAGCGCCCTCATCGTGTGGAACGGGACCGAGGCGATCACGGTCGAGCAGATCCCCAGCCCGCAGCAGGTCAAGCACACCTCGAGCCTGGGGTCGCGCTATCAGACCGCCTACAGCGCATCGGTGCAGGTCTTCCTCGATTTCGCTGAGGTCGCCGAGGTCCAGGCGCTCGCCGACAGCGACTCCCTCCTCGGTCTGGACTCCAGCCCCGAGAGCTTCGACGCCTACCGCGCGCTTCTGCGCAGCAATCGGCAGCGAGGCTACGCGCTCAATGATGCCCACACGTCGCCGAACGAGGTCGGGATCGCAGCCGGGGTGCACGACCATCGCGGAGCGCTCGTCGCCGCCGTTCTCATCGCCGCACCCAAGTTCCGCACCGATGCGGATCAGATCGCGAAACTCGGTCAGTGCTGCGTCGACGCCGCTCGACGAGTCTCGCAGCGTCTGGGCGGCCACTGACTCGCAGCGGACACTGACTCGCAGTGCTCGACCTGCCACGTGCCAGATCGATCCACCACGGGCGTCATCGCCGGCTTCTTTCCAGAACTCACCTCAAGGCTGCGCGCAGGGTCCTGTCGAAATCGCGGACATGGTCGGCGGCAAGTTCCGCCACTGCCTCCTCGTCGCCCTCGACGATCGCCTCGAGCAGGTCGATGTGCTCACGGATATGTCCGATGAGGTCCGGCATGCGCGGGATGACCAGGCACCAGATCCGCGTCGCCAGATCGTCGAGGCGCACGAGGGTCTCGGTGAGATGCAGATTGTCGACGGAGCAGTAGATGAGGCGGTGGACGGACAGATCTCGCTCCATCAGAGTCCGCTGATCAACGTCGGTTCCGAGGGCTCGGAGCTCCGAGATCATCGCGGTGAACTCCTCGCGGCGGGTGGCCTCGAGGTTGGCGGCCGCCTTGCGTGCGGCGATGGGTTCGAGGACTTCGCGCATCTCAGAGATCGTGCTCAGGTCGGTGAGATCGACGTTCGAGGCGAAGGTGCCGCGGCGCGGGAACGAGACGACGAGGTGATCGCTCTCCAGGCGTTTGAGCGCTTCGCGGATCGGGGTGCGACCGACATCGAGCTCATCGCTGAGCGTGGCCTCGTTGATAGCGTCGCCGGGTGCGATGTCGAGCATGATGAGCCGATGACGGAGAGTCTCGTAGGCGTAGTCGGAGAGAGACCCTCGGTTCGACTTCGGGGCTGCCGATGTGCGCATGGCTCAACTCCTGAAAAAGCTGTTGCATTCGGTGACTGACACTGCTTAGAATACAGGAAGACAACTGATATATTAGTTGATGATCAATGATCGAAGGAGATCACATGACACAGCAGATTGCAGAACGAGTCGAGCCCTCAGGTGTCTCCGTCGGCAACGCTGACGCCGGTTTCCCCAGCCGGGAGCCCGTCGAGCTGAGTACGTCCATCGCCGAACTCGATCCTGAGATCGCCGGCTTCATCGACGCCGAGCTCGGTCGTCAGCGCGAGGGCCTCGAGATGATTGCCTCCGAGAATCACACCGCGGCCGCCGTCATGGCCGCGCAGGGTTCGGTGTTGACGAACAAGTACGCGGAGGGGTATCCCGGTCGTCGCTACTACGGCGGCTGCGAGCATGTCGACGAGATCGAACGCATCGCAATCGCCCGGGTCAAAGGGCTGTTCGGAGCCGAGTTCGCGAACGTCCAGCCGCACTCCGGGGCGCAGGCCAACGCCTCGGTGATGCACGCACTCATCCGCCCCGGCGACACGGTGCTCGGCCTCGATCTCGCCCACGGAGGTCACCTCACCCACGGGATGAAGATCAACTTCTCCGGACGCCTCTACGACATCGTCGCCTACGGCGTGCGCGATGACACCCATCGTGTCGATATGGCCGAAGTCGATCGTCTGGCTCAGGAGCACCGCCCCCAGCTCATCGTCGCGGGCTGGTCGGCCTACTCACGTCAGCTCGACTTCGCCGAATTCCGTCGCATCGCCGACTCCATCGGCGCCTACCTGATGGTCGACATGGCCCACTTCGCCGGTCTCGTCGCCGCCGGTCTGCACCCTTCGCCCGTGCCGCATGCCCACGTCGTGACGTCGACGACGCACAAGACCCTCGGCGGGCCGCGTGGCGGAATCATCCTGTCGAATGACGCCGCCATCGCCAAGAAGATCAATTCCGCGGTCTTCCCCGGCCAGCAGGGCGGGCCCCTCGAACACGTCATCGCGGGCAAGGCCGTGGCCTTCGGACTCGCCGCCACAGAGAACTTCGCCGACAAGCAGCGTCGCACGCTGGCCGGTGCGGCGGAACTCGCCCGCCGCCTCGGCGAGTCCGACGTCTCCGAGCGGGGCATCTCGATCGTCACAGGGGGCACCGACGTCCATCTCGTTCTCGTCGACCTGCGCAACTCCGTGCTCGACGGCGGACAGGCCGAGGACCTCCTCGCCGAGGTCGGCATCACCGTCAACCGCAACGCCGTGCCCAACGACCCGCGACCGCCGATGGTGACGTCGGGCCTGCGTATCGGCACTCCGGCCCTGGCCAGCCGCGGATTCGGCTCGGACGCGTTCGCCGAGGTCGCCGACATCATCGCAGAGACCCTCATCGCCGGAACCGCAGAGAGCGGAGCCGCTGCCGAGACCATCGTTGAACTCGGCGCCCGTGTCTCCACGCTCGCCGCCGCCCACGCCTTGTATCCCACCATCGCAGAGATCGGAGCACCCTGATGGCCGACCAACTCCCCGAACATCCGGACTTCCTCTGGCGCAACCCCGAGCCTAAGGCTTCGTACGACGCGATCATCATCGGCGGCGGCGGCCACGGTCTCGCGACGGCCTACTACCTCGCGAAGGATCACGGCATGACGAACATCGCCATCCTCGAACGCGGATGGCTGGCCGGGGGCAATATGGCCCGAAACACGACGATCATCCGCTCGAACTACCTCTGGGACGAGTCCGCCGCGATGTACGAGAAGTCCCTCAAGCTCTGGGAGCAGCTGCCCGAGGAACTCGACTACGACTTCCTGTTCTCCCAGCGCGGAGTCCTCAACCTCGCCCACACCCTGCAGGATGTGCGCGAGTCCCAGAGGCGTGTGAATGCGAACGCGCTCAACGGCGTCGACGCCGAATGGCTCGACCCCGAGCAGGTCAAGGAAGTCTGCCCGATCATCAACATCGGCGATGACCTGCGATATCCGGTCATGGGCGGCACCTACCAGCCGCGTGCTGGCATCGCCAAGCATGACCACGTCGCCTGGGCCTTCGCCCGCAAGTGTGACGAAATGGGCGTCGACATCATCCAGAACTGCGAGGTCACCGGCATCGAGCGCATCGGCGACAAGGTCATCGGGGTCCAGACCACTCGCGGCAACATCGCCACCGAGAAGGTGGCCATGTGCGTGGCCGGCGACTCCTCGGTCCTGGCCGACATGGCCGGGATCCGACTGCCGATCCAGTCCCATCCGCTGCAGGCGCTGGTGTCCGAACTCTTCGAACCCGTCCACCCGACCGTCGTGATGTCCAACCACGTCCACGTCTATGTCTCCCAGGCGCACAAGGGCGAGCTGGTCATGGGCGCCGGGGTCGACTCGTACAACGGATACGGACAACGAGGCGGCTTCCACGTCATCGAAGAGCAGCTCGCCGCCGCGGTCGAACTCTTCCCGATCTTCGCCCGCGCTCATGTGCTGCGCACCTGGGGCGGCATCGTCGACGTCACCCTCGACGCCTCACCGATCGTGTCGAAGACCGAAGTCGCAGGACTCTACGCCAACTGCGGATGGGGCACCGGAGGCTTCAAGGGAACACCTGCCGCCGGCTACACCTTCGCCCACACCATCGCGAACGACGAACCGCACCCGCTCAACGCCCCCTACGCCCTCGACCGGTTCGAAACCGGCCACCTCATCGACGAGCACGGCGCGGCCGCTGTGGCCCACTGACCGGATCGACTCAGGAAGGACGACCATGCTTCTCATCGACTGCCCGCACTGCGGGCCACGCGACGAAACCGAATTCCACTACGGCGGACAGGCTCACGTTGCCTACCCAGCCGACCCTCACGCACTGAGCGACCGGGAGTGGGCCGAGTTCCTCTTCTATCGCGACAACGACCGCGGCCTCTACGCCGAGCGGTGGAGCCACAGCCTCGGCTGCCGCAAGTGGTTCAACGCCGTCCGCGACACCGTGACCTATGATTTCACGGCCATCTATCCCATGGGTGCTCCACGCCCGACTCCAGCAGAAGGCGAGGCCGCACGATGAACTCCCTACATACGAGCTCCGCGGACGCTGGCGCACGGCGCCTGCCGCAGGCCACCGGGATCGACTCCTCGCGTCCTTTGCGCTTCACCGTCGATGGGCGGGCCTACGCGGGCTTCGCCGGCGACACGATTGCCAGCGCGCTCATCGCCGCGGGCCGCATCGACTGCGGTGCTTCGACGTACCTGGGACGATCTCGCGGGATCCTCAGCGCCGGCATCGAGGAGTCCAACGCCCTCGTCCGCGTGCATCCGCGCGTGGCCGGCGACGTCAGCGAATCAATGCTTCCGGCCACCCGTGTGCCTATCACGGACGGTCTCGAGGCCGATTATCTCTCGGGTCTGGGCATCCTCGACCCCGGTCAGGACGAACTTGTCTATGAGCACAAGCACGTCCATGTCGATGTTCTCATCGTCGGTGCCGGGCCCGCTGGTCTGGCCGCCGCGCGTGAGGCCGGCCGCTCCGGAGCCAGGACGCTCCTGCTCGATGACCGGTCCGCTCCCGGCGGGTCGCTGCTGGCAAGCTCGGGACGCACCGTCGAGGGAGCCCTCGACGAGTCCATCGACGATGTCCCCGCGGCGGAGTGGATCGAGACCACTGTCAACGGCTTCGCCGAGGCGGAGGAAACCACTTACCGTCCGAACACGACCGTCTTCGGCAGCTACGATTCGAACTTCTTCGTCGCTCTCGAAGACCGGACACGCGAACACGTCGAGACCGAGGGCTCGGGCGCGAGCGTCGGCTCTGCGGACAGCGACCGCGACGGCACCGCCTCCCGCGCGGGCACCCGGCAGCGGGTGTGGCACATCCGAGCCAAGCAGGTCGTGCTCGCCACGGGAGCACATGAGCGCCCCATCGTGTTCGCCGACAATGACCGACCGGGCATCATGCTCGCCTCGGCCGTGAGGACCTATCTCAACCGCTTCGGCGTCGTCGCCGGTCAGCGCATCGCGATTGCGGCGACGAACGATTCGGCCTACGAACTGCTGGCCGATCTGCACGCGGCCGGAATCGACGTTCCGGCGATCATCGACTCCCGGACCACAGCCTCGGCGATGGCAGAGAGGGTCGTCGGCAGGACGGGAACCCGACTCATCCTCGGCTCCACGGTCACCGGCACCGCAGGCGAGGGCCCGGCGGGGCGCATCAGCCGGGTCACCGTCGCACCCCTCGATGAGGATGCTGTGGCGGCCGAGTACGGCGAAGACATCGACGTCGACCTGCTCGCCGTGGCCGGAGGGTTCTCCCCGGTCATCCACCTGCACGGACAGCGCAGGGGCCCAATCGTTTGGCGCAGCGACATCGCCGCCTTCGTTCCGAGAACACCGGTGCGCGACCAGTTCACTGTCGGCGCGATCAATGGTGACTACGCTCTCGAAACGGCTCTCAAGGACGGTGCCGAGGCGGGCAATGCGGCAGCCGACCGCACCGGCTTCGCCGCCGCGCTCACCGTTCCCAAAGCCGCGGCGATGACCTACGCACCGGCGCGCCCACTGTGGCTGGTCACCTCGGCCGAGGCCGATCACACGGCGCTGACCACGCACTTCATCGACTTCCAGCGCGATCAGAGTGTGGCAGACGTGCAGCGGGCGATGAACGCAGGCATGCGCTCGGTCGAGCACGTCAAGCGCTACACCTCGATCTCGACAGGAGGCGACCAGGGCAAGACGAGTGCGGTCAATGCCATCGGCGCCATCGCCAGCATCCTCGGCGAGACCGACCTGGGCGCGGTCGGGCACACGACCTTCCGCGCTCCCTTCGCCCCAGTGCCCTTCGCAGCATTGGCTGGCCGCAGGAAGGGTGAGCTGTTCGATCCGGCACGCATCACCGCGATCCACCCCTGGCACGTTGCCCACGGAGCCGAGTTCGAAGACGTCGGACAGTGGAAGCGGCCCTGGTACTACCCCCTGCCGGGCGAGGACATGGAGGCAGCGGTGCTGCGCGAGGGCAAGGCCGTGCGTGAATCGGTCGGCTTCCAGGATGCCTCGACGCTGGGCAAGATCGAGATCCGGGGAACCGACGCCGGCGAGTTCCTCGGCCAGATCTACACGAACGGCTTCAAGAAGCTCAAGGTAGGCAAGGGCCGCTACGGTCTCATGTGCAAACCCGACGGCATGATCTTCGACGACGGCGTCACCCTGCGCGTGGCCGAGGACCGCTACTACATGACCACGACCACCGGCGGTGCCGCGACTGTCCTCGAATGGCTCGAGGAATGGCACCAGACCGAATGGCCCGAACTCGACGTCGTCTTCACCTCGGTGACGGAGCAGTGGTCGACAGTCGCGGTCGCCGGCCCGAAGTCGCGAGAGGTCATCGCCAAGATCGCCCCGAACCTCGACGTGTCCAATGAGAACTTCGAGTTCATGGGCTTCCGCGAGACGACCCTGGCCAACGGGATCCCGGCGCGCGTCTGCCGGATCTCCTTCTCCGGTGAACTGGCCTTCGAGATCAATGTCGAGAACTACTACGGCCTGGCCGTGTGGGAAGCCGTCGCCGAGGCGGGAGCCGAGTTCGACATCACCCCCTACGGCACCGAGGTCATGCACGTCCTGCGTGCCGAGAAGGGCTTCATCATCGTCGGTCAGGACACCGACGGGACCGTGACCCCGCAGGATGCGGGCATGGAGTGGATCGTCTCGAAATTCAAGGACTTCATCGGCAAACGCTCCTACTCACGGATCGACACGGCCCGCGAGGACCGCAAACACCTCGTCGGGGTCCTTCCCGTCGACGGCACGACCCGGCTGGCCGAAGGCGCGCAGCTCATCACCTCGGGCACCCCGGTGACTCCGGAGGCCGGGCCGGTGCCGATGATCGGCCACGTCACCTCCTCCTACATGTCGCCGAGCCTCGATCGCCCGATCGGTCTCGCCTTCGTCGAGAACGGCCGGAACCGGACGGGTGAGATCATCCAATCTCCGGTTGCCGGCTGCCTCGTCGACGTCGAGATCACCTCGCCCGTCTTCTACGATCCAGAAGGGAACCGCCGTGATGGCTGAAACCACCCACACCACCGAGCAGCGCCAGACTCAGCTGCGCAACGTCGAGTCCTCCGCTGAGGCACTCGATGCCCTCCGCGTCTCACCCGGTGCCCACCTCGCCGAGGAGATGGCCACCGCCACCGCTGTCGGCGGAGACGCCGTGGGGCTGCGGGAGCGAGCGTTCGCCGTCCAGCTCGGGCTGCGAGCCGCGCCGGGAACCGCCTCGGCCGAGGCGCTCGAGTCTGCTCTCGGGATCACCTTGCCCAAGCAGGTCGGCGAGGTCACCGGTGACGAAGCGGGACTGTATGCGCTCTGGCTGGGTCCCGACGAGTTCCTCGTCGTCGACGTCTCCCGGCGTCAGCGGCCCGGGGAGACACTCATCGCCGAAGCCTCTCTCGAGGGGTTGCCGGGACAGGCCGTGGATCTGTCCGCGAACCGCACGATCCTCGAACTGACCGGGTCGAAAGCCCGTGAGGTCCTCGAGAAGAGCGTGCGTACCGACCTCCACCCGCGGGCTTTCGGCGTCGGCACGGCGATATCGGCCCAACTGGGGCCGGTGCCTGTAATCGTGCACCACTGTGCGGCGCTGACGTACCGCATCTACCCGCGGGCGAGCTTCGCGGACTTCACGGTCCGCTGGCTGCTTGACGGAATGGCGGAGTTTCTCGCCGACGGGAGTGCCGTGGGAGTCGTCGGCAGCGCGAGTGCCGAGGCCGAGAGCAGCGACTGATGGCACTCGGTGTTCTCGACCTCTTCTCCATCGGCATCGGCCCTTCCTCCTCACATACGGTGGGTCCGATGCGGGCGGCGGCCCGGTTCCTGACCGACCTCGACGAATCCGGGGACCTCGATCGAGTTGAGAGGGTCCGGGTCGGACTCTACGGATCTCTGGGTGCCACCGGCATCGGCCACGGCTCCGACTCCGCAGTGCTGGCCGGGCTGTCGGGTCACGAACCCGAGACCCTCGACCCGGACATCATGGCACCGCTGGTCGCCGAGGTGAGCGCTCAGAGATCGCTCAACCTCGGCGGGCGGAGGCCGATCGTCTTCGACCCGGAGACCGACTTGGTTCTGCATCTGCGCGAATCGCTGCCCGGTCATCCCAACGGGATGCGTCTGAGCGCCGAGGTGGCCGGCTCCGTGATCGAACGCGACTACTATTCGATCGGGGGCGGCTTCGTCCTCACCGCCGACGAGATGGGAGGCGATTCCGACGTCTCACGCGACCGCTTCCACTTCTCGTCGGCCGATGAGCTATTGGCGCTCTGCCGGGACAACGAGCTGAGCATCGCCGAGCTCATGGCGCTCAATGAGCGGGAGCGACAGGCCGAGAGCGAACTGCGCCGGCAGCTGCTCGAGATCTGGGCTGTCATGCGCGATTGCGTCGATAACGGGTGCTCCCGCACCGAGAGGCAGCTTCCGGGTGGGCTGAAGGTCAGGCGTCGTGCTCCCGAACTGCGCGCCACGCTCGAAGCGGCCGAGTACCGGGCGTCGGGGTCCCTCGACGCTCTCGAATGGGTCAACCTCTACGCGCTGGCCGTCAACGAGGAGAACGCGTCCGGAGGGCGCATCGTCACCGCTCCGACGAACGGTGCTGCGGGGATCATTCCCGCAGTGCTGCACTACATGGACCGGTTCGTGATCAGCGATGACGAGTCACAGCAGTTCAGAGACGAGGCTGTGGTGACGTTCCTGCTCACCGCCGGCGCGATCGGAATCCTGTTCAAGCGCAATGCCTCGATCTCCGGGGCGGAAGTCGGCTGCCAGGGTGAAGTCGGCTCCGCCTGCGCGATGGCCGCCGCAGGGCTGTGCGCCGTGCTCGGCGGGAGTCCCGAACAGGTTGAGAACGCCGCGGAGATCGGCCTCGAACACAATCTGGGCCTGACCTGCGATCCGGTCGGGGGACTCGTCCAGGTCCCGTGCATCGAACGCAACGCTATCGCCGCAGTGAAGGCGATCAACGGCGCTCGGCTGTCGATGCACGGCGACGGCAGCCACCGGGTCAGCCTCGACCAGGCGATCGAGGCCATGCGTCAGACCGGTGCGGACATGAAGTCGAAGTACAAGGAGACCTCACGGGGCGGACTCGCCGTCAACGTCGTCGAATGCTGAGTCGCGGACTGGCGAACGGTGATAGCTGCGAGGGGCGGCTGCGAGGCCTGACGACCTGCGTGAAGTTGACCAGCACGACCAACCCGCCAATGATTGAAGACACCCACCGAGTAAGGAAGCAGCGGACATGCAGGACTACATCTTCACCCTTGAATGCGACGAACGACCGGGCATTCTCCATTCCGTCACCGGTGCGCTGCTGACTCATGGGGGTGACATCAAGGAACTCAAGCAGTTCGACGATCAGTACACGCAGCGCCTGTTCTTGCGCATTGATTTCAGCGTCGAGGACGAATCGAGCGCGGCGATCGATGGTCTGCGCAGCGACTTCGAGGCCATCGGCACCGAGTTCGGCGCCCGCTGGCAGCTGTGGCCGCAGGGAGAGAAGCGTCGGGTCCTCATCATGGTCTCGAAGTTCGAACACTGCCTCAACGATCTGCTCTTCCGCGCCCAGATCGGCGAACTGCCCATCGAGATCGCGGCCGTGGTGTCCAACCACCCCGACCACCGCGAACTCGTCGAATGGCACCACATCCCGTTCTTCCGCATCCCGGTGACCAAGGAGACGAAGCCCGAGGCCGAAGCGAAGCTGCTCGAACTCGTCGACCGCTTCGAGATCGACCTCGTCGTCCTCGCCCGCTACATGCAGGTCCTCTCCGATGACCTGGCCCGCGAGCTGACAGGCAAGGCCATCAACATCCACCACTCGTTCCTACCCTCGTTCAAGGGCGCCAAGCCCTACCACCAGGCATGGGAACGGGGAGTCAAGACCGTCGGGGCGACCGCACACTTCGTCGACAGCGAACTCGACGAGGGTCCGATCATCGCCCAGCAGCTCGTCGAGGTCGACCATTCCTTCGGCCCCAAGGACCTTGTTGCCGCTGGTCGTGACGCTGAGTGCAAGGCCCTGTCCAATGCGGTGAAGTGGCACTGCGACGGCCGCGTGTTCCTCTCAGGGAAGCGGACCGTCGTCCTGCGCTGAGTGAGCGGGCCCGGGGGCGCCGGGGCCGAGGCGCGGTCGCGGTGCCTCTGCACGGTGGCGGTGCCGCTGCATTTCATCGCGGGGCTACCTTAGCTTCGAGGGCAGAGGGTAGAGAGTGCGCGCTCGAAGCTAACCTGCACTCTCGGCGATCTGGCGATCCCGGCGCTGGGCGATCACGGCGCTGGGCGACCACGGCGCGCTCAGCCGACCGCAGGTTTCTCGGCCACGACGTTGAAGGTGTCCATCCTCGAATCCTGTGCTCCGCGGACATACCCGGAGGGAGCAGCGGCAGTGGCACGAAGGAACTCGACGACCTCTGCGCTGAGTACCTCACCGGGCAGAACGTTGGGCACACCGGGCGGGTACGCGGCCAGAGCATCGGCCGAGACTTGGCCGACCGCCTCGGCGAAGGGGACGGTCTGCGGCGTTGCAAAATAAGCATCGCTGATCTCCAGGCGCTTCTCGCAGCTGCCCGGAAGAACGATGGGACGCTCCGGCTCGGCCTCCGAGCGCGGCAGTTCCTGCAGCGCCGTCCAGAAGCGATCGACGTCGACGGGCGAGGTGGCGCCGATGAGCAGCAGCAGCGCCGAGGGCGTGGCCAGCTCGCAATAGATCCGGTGATCCCGAATCAGCTGACACTGGGCCTCGGCGCCTGTGATTCCCGCACCACGGGTGTCGATGACGATCTTGAACGGATCGTTGCCGATCGCATCATGCCCGCCGAGGATGTCAGGAGTCGCGTCGCGGAATCGGGTGTCGTTCTTGACCCGGGTGCGGATCTCCTCGGCAGTGGCCAGCGCCTCGTCGATCGCCTCCGGATGGGTGACCAGGTGGCGGCGCGCCTCGTCGAGGGAGGACAGGAGGATCGCACTCGATGACGTTGACTGATAGGACTTCACGACTCGATCGACCAAGGTCTCGATGCGCCTGGCCTGCGTGCCGTGGCCCAGGTGGATCATCGCGGACTGCGCGAGCGAGCCGGCGCCCTTATGAGTGCTGGAGATGACGAGGTCGGCGCCCAGGCGTACAGCATTGACTGGCAGCTGCGGGTGCATGCCGAAGTGGGATCCCCAGGCCTCATCGACGATGAGGGGAACATCGTGAGCGTGGGCCACCTCGGCGATGGCGGCGATATCGGACACGGCACCAAAGTAGCTGGGGGAAACGAGGTAGACGGCCGCGGACTCCGGATGCTCGGTCAGGGCGTACTCGACCTGGGCCGGAGTCACGCCGTGGGAGGAACCGAGTCCAGGGTCGACGCGACCGTGGATGAAGTGGGGGCGCAGTTCGGCGTGGGTGACACCGTCGATGACCGAGGAGTGGACGCTGCGTTGGAGCACGAACTCACGGCCCAAACCGCGTACGACGGTGGTGGCGATGTGATTGCCGCCCGATGCTCCGTTGGTGATGAACCAGGTGCGGGACGCTCCCCAGGCCTCGGCGGCGAGCTGCTGCGCGGCCATGATCGGGGTGACGCGATCGTGGTTGATCATCCGCCAGTTCTCTTGGTCGACGCCGCTGAAGAGCATGGGGAAGTCGATGCTCATGCCGGCCTCACCGACGACCTCGGCGAGTCCGGGAGCATGCGAGCGGCTGCCCTGATGGGCGGGCACGTGCAGTCTCTGCCAGCCCTCGGCGGCCAAGGACCGCAGGGCCTCGGCATAGGGCGCGGTGTGCTGACGGGGGTCGATAGCGGAGTCTGCCTGTGCAGGCGCGGAGCTGATTGCGGTGGAGGACGCTGGGTCTGGCGCGGACGTTGAGTCGGCGTTCGCAGGGCGGGTCGCGGTGTCTGGGTGCAGATGGGTTTCGGCGAGCATGTGTCCCACACTAGGGATCACAGGCCGCCTAGGATATAGCAAGAAATCGTCCACAGTGTCATAGTGTCTATACTATGATGAATCTGCAGCAGTTCCGGGTGCTTCTGGCCATTCGGGACGAGGGAAGTCTCAATCGGGCCGCCGAGGTGCTCGAGCATGGAGTCCCGACCGTGACCCATCATTTGCGCACCCTCGAATCGCATCTGCGGATCAAGCTCGTCGACCGCTCCCGAAACGGAACCCGTCTGACGCCTCTGGGCGAGTCCTTCGCCGAAGAGATCGAACCGGTCCTTGCCCGGATCGACCGGGCCGAGCAGCTCGTCACAGCCCAGCGCGATGCCGGTGTCGTCTCCCTGCGCATCGGGTCGTTCTCCTCGATCGGTTCGCGCCTCCTGCCGGCCGCGATCGCCGAGCTCCAGCAGCGGACGTCCGTGCGCGTCGAGGTCATCGAGGCCGAACCCAGCGAGGTGGTGAGGATGCTTCACAGCGGTGAGGTCCACGCCGGCCTCATCTATGACATTCCCGAACTTCCCGAATTCGCGGGACCTGAACTGCGTCTGCGCACCCTCCTCGACGAGCCCTACCGGGTGATGGTCGCCCGCGACGGTGAGCTCGCGAGGCATGAGGTCCTCGACTTCGCGACGATGAGCGAGGTCGATTGGGTGCTCAGCCACAACGAATCCGAGGCTTCGGTGCGGGTGCTGCGACGGATCTCCCGCGGCCTCGGCCATGAGCTGCGCGAACTCATGCGCAGCGACGATCTATACATGATCCATGGGCTCGTGGCCGAAGGCCTCGGATGCGCCCTGACCACCGAGGTGGCCGTGGACACCGACTTCGACGTGGTCTTGCGTCCGGCGAAGCAGGACCTCGGCCAGCGTCGAGTCTCCTTCGTCACCAGGCCGGGAGCAAACCCCGCAGCCGTGGGCTGGCTGGGCGAGATCCTGAGCTCGGTGGCGGCGCGACTGGGGGCCGCCTCGGCGAGGTGATCAGGGATCTGCCTGCGTGCTCAGCGCCTCGCTGATGGCGTTGGCTTCGCGGCGGAGTAAGGCGACGAGGCGTTCGACGCGGGATCCGGTGACACGATCGGCGATGCTCGCGATCGACAGGGCTGCGCGGGGTCGGCTGCCGCGGATCTTCAGGGGCACGCCTACAGCCCAGGAGCCTTGGGCGAAGAGGCCGGGATTGTGCACGAAACCGTCGACGCGGGCCCGGTCGATGATGTCGCGCAGGGCCGCGACGGAGACCTTGGGGTAGCGTTCGGCGAAGATCTGGGCGTTGGCCTCGAAATGGGCATCCACCTCGGCGGGGGAGAGTTCGGAGAGGATCGCGAGGCTGCCGGCGCCGATGCCCAAGGGGTGGCGATCGCCTACCGACAGAGCGTTGTTCAGTATTTCGCCGAAGCCCTCTTCGCGCCGGGCACAGATTGAATAGCTGCCGGTGCGCAGGGTGAGGAAGGCCGTGTCCTGGCTGAGCTCGGCCAGGCGCAGCAGGCTCGATTCCGACTCTGTGACCAGGGGGTCCACGGATTTCTGCGCCAGCTGGCCCAATATCTGCGACTGCACGCCGAGTCGATATCCGCCTTCGTCGAGGCGTTCGACGTAACCCATGGCGATGAGCGCTTGAAGCATGCGGTGGACGCTGGCCTTAGGGCGTCCGCTGATCGAGGCGACCTCGGAGAGGCTGGCACCGGTTCCGCGCTCGCCGGCGATGAGTCCGACGAGGTTGAGCAGGGACAATGCACGCTGGATGCTCTGGGCGCCCGTGCCGGGTTCGAGATCATCGACGGCATGAGCGACGTTGAAGGACGCCGAACGGCGCAGGATCTTCCCCCGCATCTTCATCCGGTGTTCGTCTTGAGGGTCGGCGCCGTTGTACATGCATCCATTATGGTCCCGCTCGATGGCCGCAGCTGCAACGGGTCTGGTCATCATCGGCGACTGGGCGCACACTGAGTGCACCGCCTGAGTGCACCGCATCCGCTCTGGGAGGAGCAATCATGACTGCCACCTATACCTTCGACGTGTTCTCCAGCTTCGATGGGTTCGCATCGGTCGGCGCCGATGGCGACTGGGGAGGCTACTGGGGCAAGCAAGGTCCCGAACTCCTTGAACATCGGCTCGAACTCTACAGCGGCGAGAACCGCCTCGTCCTCGGCGCAAACACCTATCGCGATTTCGCCTCTATGCTCACTGACTCCGAGGTCTACTCCGACGTGCTCGATCCGTGGGTCACTGCAATGCGCAACTGCCCGACCACGGTCGTCTCGAACTCGCTGACAGAGCCGCTCGACTGGCCCGACGCGACGCCGGCTGCCGGTGACGCTCTCGAGGTGGTGGCGCGGATGAAAGAGGAATCCGATGTGCCGATCCGCTCGCATGGAAGCCTGTCGATGAACCGCGCCCTCATGGATGCAGGGCTCGTCGATCGCCTGCAGGTCACGGTCTACCCGGTCATCACCGGCCGCACAGGCACCCAACCCATCTTCGCCGGAACACAGGACTTCGACCTCGAGCTGCTCGAATCCACACTGCTCGACGGGAGAACTCAAGAGCTTATCTACCGACCGAGACTGCACTGAATCCAGGATGTGGAACATGGTTCTGCCGGGTCAGGTCCACCTTCGCGACACCGGGACCTAGAATCGACAACGGCTCCGTACGGGAGTCGGCCCCGAGTGGAGCCGAGCGACCTTGACCTGGTCGGCCGAGTGGCCTCGACGTGGAAAGAGAGTGTGGACGACGTGGGAACGACTGTCCTGAAACTGGACGAAGTGACCTTCCGACGTGGGGAGACGAAGATCCTCCACGGCATCGATCTGGAGATCGGGCAGGGCGAGCACTGGGTCCTCATCGGCCCCAACGGCGCCGGGAAGTCGACGATCCTCAGCTTCGCTTCCGCACAGGTCTTTCCCACCTCCGGAACGGTCGACATCCTCGGACAGCGCATGGGCCGGGTCGAACTCCAGGCCCTGCGCCGCCACATCGGACACGTCAACCCACGCCACCCCCTGCGCTCGAACCTGTCCGTGCGCGAGGTCGTCCTCACCGGCCTGACCGGAACGATCGAACGGCCACTGCGATGGGAGCCGACCCCGGACGAGATTGCGAAAGCCGATGGTCTCATCGCCGAGGTGGGTCTGAGTTCCCGTGCGGACGCAGGCTGGAAGGTGCTGTCCCAGGGTGAACGGGGGCGCGCACTCGTGGCCCGATCTCTCATCGCTGATCCCCAGCTCCTCCTGTTCGACGAGCCGACCACTGGTCTCGATGTGGCCGCCCGCGAGCAGCTGCTCGAGACCATCGACTCGCTCTCGGTCACCTCGCCGCAGCTGACGACGCTGCTGGTCACGCACCATCTCGAGGAGATTCCGGAGTCGACGTCCCACGCGATGCTGATCTCCCACGGCCGGCTCACCGCGGCAGGTGAGATCGCCGAGGTGCTCAGCACCGAGCAGGTCAGCGCCGCCTTCGAACACCCCATCGACGTCGGTTTCGCCGACGGTCGCTGGTCGGCCCGCGCGATCCGGCAGCGTCAGGCTGCGGTGCTCTAGTCTGCGAGCAGGCCCACCAGGTCATCGGTGATCGCCGTCATCCCTGCTTGATTCGGGTGAAACGATCCGCCGATCTTGTCGAGAGCGGTGTGCAGAGGCTGAACCCACGGATCCGCTGAACCGAGGCTATGACCTCGGCCCAGCTCGGACGCGAGCAGCAGATCGACGTCTCTGAGTGCGGCGGCCTCGGCGAAGACGCGCTCAATCGCTGACTGGAGTGCCAGCAGTTTCGACAGCTCTTCAACGGTGAACGGCGTCGCTTCGGGCGTGGAGATGTCTGCTTCCAGCACGGTGAGATAGTCGACGAGAACGACCCGAGCAGTGGGTGCCTGTGCCCGAATCCCATCGATGACGGCGACGAGACTTCGGGTCGCCTCGGCGATGACATCTTCTGAAGCCGGCGGAATCCCGTTGGGGAACATGAGCCCCATCATCTCCAGGAGCGGACTGCTGGGTTCTGCGTGTTTCAGCGCCGTGTAGAGCATCGACCCTGAGAATTGGAGATCGTTGCCGCCAACCGTCACGGTCACCACATCCGCGTTGCCGGGCAGCCCCTCCAGTTGGGGCGGAAACTGACCCGGTCCGATCTGTGACTGCTGCGGGGTGTCGACGACATTGGCCGATGTCGCACCGCTAACGCTGAGGTCGCTCAGCTGCCAGCCGAGTCGCCGAGCCAGCTGATGAGCGTAGTTGTTCGACGATCGCATCGCCTGGACGTCGGCGACCGGTTCGATGCCGGGACCAGCGGCGAAGGAGCTTCCGAGCGCGACGAGGTGCTTTGCTGTGGTCATGGGCTCATCTTCCCATGGTGAGACTGCGCAGCGGGGGTGATGCAATCGATGATTGCGCGCCCACTCCGCGCGGCTTAGTCTTGAGGTATGAAGATGAGTACCGTATGGAGCATCATTGGCGCAATCATCGCCATCATCATCGCGTGGTGGGTGGTCAACGTCGCGTTCTCGATCGCGTGGTTCCTCGTCAAAGCCATCATCGCCGTCATCGTCGCGGCCGCAATCTTCGGCCTCATCAAGGCCTCGCTGAAGTCCAAGGACAAGCAGCGCAGCTAGGGCAGCTAGGGCAGCTTGCTGAGTCCTACAGGGTTGGTTGCTGCGTATTACACGGCTGGCTTCTGAGTTCTTCAGAGATCGCCGAGGCTGGTGTTCGCCCCGCACAGAACGACGCACACCTTCTCATCCGGTCCGGGAACGTAGCTCGCGGGACTGCCAGAACCTGAACTTGAACCTGAACCACCTGAGCCGTGGATTCCGGCCAGCGCCGTTGCCGCTGCATGTTCAACCGCCAAACGATGCTCGCTCCACAGGTGCTGGCGAGCGGAGATGATCTGCTCATCGGCGACGAACACCGAGGTGACAAGGTCACTCTGCGTGGCCGCCACCGCCAAGGACGTGGCTCGCCTGGCACCCAGAGAATCGGCGGCCACCGAATCGACCGGAACATCGACAGGCTCACCCGCAGCCAACGCAGCATTCAACGCCCGACAGTTCGCAGGCTCCACCACGACGGTGCGCACCCCGTGGAAGGTCGCGGCCGTCGCCACTCCGGCGAACAGGCCCCCTCCTCCGGCAGAGACGACGATCGTGTCGAGGTCGGGAATCTGGGACAAGATCTCGGTCATCAACGTGCCGGCGCCAGCGGCGATGAGCGGATTGTCATAGGCGTGTGAAGCCAAGGCACCGGAGGCTTTGACGAATTCCTCGCAGGCCAGGGCCGCCTCGGCGAATTCGGAGCCGATCAGGCGCACCTGCGCACCATAGCCGCGCAGTCGCTCGACCTTGACTGCCGGCGCATTGGTGGGCAGGAACACGGTTGCTGGAACACCGGCGTCGCGGGCCGCCCACGCGCACGCCAAGCCCGCGTTGCCACCTGATGCGATCGTGACTCCGGCTTCGGGGAAGGTGCCCTCTGCCAGATGTGTCTGGATGAAGTTCTGCGCGCCCCGAGCTTTGAATGAGCCGGTGTACTGCATGAACTCGAGGGCGAAGTGGACCCCTGAGCCAGCCGGGTCATGAGCAGGTGAGGCAGACCACGTCGCGGCCGTCGGCGTCGGTGCGGCGGGTGCCTGACCGGGCTGGGCGGAGGCCACCGTCACCGGACGCACCCGCCCGGAGATCCTGGTCGCCGCCGCTTCGATATCGGGGTAGGACAACTGCGTCACTGGAGCCTCCTTAAATTGTGCACTCTCAGTTGTTGAGACTGGACAGGCTGATCACTTTTGATGCACCGAGCCAGTCTGCAGACTGGTCTGCTGCACCAAAAGTGATCGGTTCCGCCTCCACCCTACGGGCATGCGCCTACGGGCGTGCGCGTTCAGCTCGTGTGCTTGACGATTCCCAGTGGTGCGCCCTTGGGCTCCTTGACCAGGCTGACGGCGACGAGGGAGATGATGCAGACGACGATCATGTAGGCCGCGATCGACAGTGAGCTACCGGTCCGGGCCAGCAGCGTTTCGGCGATCGTGGGGGCGAAAGCCCCGCCGAGGATCGCGCCGAGGGCGTAGCCGATCGAGACTCCCGAGTAGCGGACCTGCGGTGGGAACATCTCCGCATACATCGCCGACATCGGGCCGTAGGACAGGCCCATGCCGACTGTGAGGATGAAGATGCCGATGCCGTACAGCCAGATGTTGGCCTGATCGATCATGATGAATGTCGGGATGAGCCACACGATGAGGAGGACGTAGCCGATCTGGAAGGTGCGCACCCGACCCAGCTTGTCCGAGAGCGCGCCACCCCACATAGTGAAGACCAGCCAGCCGAAGCTCGCCAGGGTCGTGGCCAGAAGCACGGGGGCGCGGTCGAGGCCGACCATGCCGCCCTGATCGAGAGGCCTGGAGGCGTAGGCAGCGAAGAAGGCGATGATCATGTAGCCCACTGCATTGTTGCCGATGAAGATGAGGGCCGAGAGGATGACTTCCTTGGTGTTCTTCTTGAACAGGGTCGACAGGGGTGCGGAGGATTCGGCGCGGCGTTCGGCGAGTTCGGCGAAGACCGGGGACTCCTCGACCTGGCGGCGGATGTAATAGCCGACGATGACGAGCACGACGGAGAACAGGAACGGAATCCTCCAGCCGAAGCTCGCGAACTGGTCGGGGGTGAGGATGGTGGTCAGGATCCAGATCACGCCGGTGGCGAGGATCATGCCCACCGGAACGCCGATCTGTGGGTAGGCACCGAAGAGTCCGCGCTTATTCACCGGGGCGTGTTCGACCGAGAGCAGAGCGGCACCGCCCCATTCGCCGCCGGCGGAGAAGCCCTGCAGGATGCGCAGCAGCGTGAGCAGGATGGGCGCACCGATTCCGATGGCCGCATAGTTTGGCAGGAGCCCGATGAGCGTGGTCGCGGCACCCATGAGGATGAGCGTGAGGACCAGCATCTTCTTGCGTCCGATGCGGTCGCCGAGGTGGCCGGCGATGATCGCGCCCAAGGGCCTGAACAGGAACGAGATCCCGAGCGAGGCCCACGCCATGATCTGACCGAGCGCCGGGTTGTCAGACGCCAAAGGACCGAAGTACTGGACCGAGAGGATGAGCCCTGCCGCCTGGGCGTAGATGAAGAAGTCGTACCACTCGATGGTGGTGCCGACGAGGGTCCCGGCCAGGACTCTGCGTTCCTCGCGGGTGATCGAAGCCGGCACGGGTGCCGCGGGTGATGTTGTGGACATGAGTGGATCTTCCTTGGATGGCTGTCTGCAGGAGCCGATCTGCAGGTGACGTATCTGCGTTCGCAGGTCGAGCTGCGTGCGGCGAACGCGGTGGTCCTCGACTCTGAGTGATCGCCGGTGCGTACGCGCAAGTGACTGAATGGTCAGTAATTACTTTCGAGCATAGTGCAGATGGTGATCGCTGTCACTCGGGCGGCAGCTCAATGACAATAACCGACCAATTGGTTAGTATTGCCTTCAGGAAGCGGCAGCGGTGCCGATGTCGGCCGCCGTGCACCGGGAGACAGAGTTCGACCAGGGAGAGACGATATGACCGAAATTCTCAGTTCGTATGTGGCAGGCGACTGGCACACCCCCAGCGGAGACACGAGCAGTGCCCGAGCCGTCCATGATGCGACCAACGGGCAGCTCCTCCATCACGTCTCTTCGTCCGGCATCGACTTCAAGGCCGTTGACGATTACGCCAAGACCACAGGCATCGCCGAACTGCAGAAGCTGACCTTTCACCAGCGCGGCGTCATCCTTAAGAAGCTCGGCGCCTACCTCATGGAGCGCGCCAAGAACTATCACGAGATCTCGTTTTCCACCGGCACCACGAAACGCGACGGCTTCGTCGACATCGAGGGCGGCATCGGCACCCTCTTCACCTACTCTGGTGTGGCCCGTCGGCAGATGCCCAACTCCACGGTCCACCTCGACGGGGGAATCGAGCGCCTGTCGAAGAACGGCACCTTCGTCGGCCGCCACATCCTGACCTCCCGGCAGGGCCTGGCGCTCCAGATCAACGCCTTCAACTTCCCCGTCTGGGGCATGCTGGAGAAGTTCGGCCCCATGTTCGTGGCCGGCATCCCCGTCGTCGTCAAGCCCGCCACCGACACCGCCCACCTGACCCGCGCCGTTGTCGCGGATATGATCGAATCCGGACTGCTGCCCGACGGTGCCCTCCAGCTCATCAGTGGTGATGTCACCCCACTCTTCGACCACCTGGCAGAGCAGGACGCGATCGCCTTCACCGGCTCCGCGAACACAGCCAAGCACCTCGGCGGCCTGGACTGCGTACGCGATCGCGGCACCCGCTTCTTCGCCGAGGCGGACTCGCTCAACTTCTCACTGCTCGGTCCCGATGCCGGACCAGGCACCGAGGAATTCGACCTCTTCGTCTCCGGCGTCGTGGCCGAGATGACCGTCAAGGCCGGGCAGAAGTGCACTGCGATCCGCCGTACCTTCGTCCCCGAGCAGCACAAGCAGGCAGTCGCCGAGGCGCTCGTCACGAAACTCGAGACGCAGGGTGTCGGCGATCCTCGTGAGAAGGCGACGCGACTGGGGCCGGTCGTCTCTGTCAAACAGCGTTCCGACGTTCTCGACGCCATCGACACGATCACCTCGGCGGGGGCACGCGTCCTCACCGGCGGACGCGAAGCCTCGGACGAACTGGCGAAGAACCTCGGCGGAGCCTATGTCGCGGCCACCGTGCTCGAGGTCGACGACCCCTGGGTCGACGCCGTTCACGACATCGAGGCCTTCGGCCCGGTGACCTCGCTGATCACCTATTCCTCCACCGAGGAGGCTGTGCGTCTGGCCGCCCGCGGACGCGGTTCCCTGGTCGGCTCGGTCATCACCCACGATGCCGAGTTCGCCACCGAATTCGTCCGTCAGGTCGCCCCCTGGCACGGACGCATCCTCGTCCTTGACCGCGATGACGCCGGGGAATCGACCGGACACGGCTCACCCCTGCCCACCCTCATCCACGGCGGCCCGGGACGTGCCGGCGGCGGCGAGGAGATGGGCGGCCTGCGCGGCGTCGAGCACTTCATGCAGCGCACCGCGATCCAGGCCTCCCCAGACATGCTCACCGCCATCGGCGGCGAGTGGGTGAACGGAGCCCAGCGCCGGGCCGGTCAGCACCCGTTCACGAAAACCTTGGCGGACCTGCGCGTGGGCGACGCCCTCGAATCCGAATGGCGTGAAGTCACGCTCGAGGACATCTCGCACTTCGCAGAGTTCACCGGCGACACCTTCTACGCCCACACCGACGAGGAGGCGGCGGCCGCGAACCCGTTCTTCCCGGGACGCGTGGCTCACGGCTACCTCATCGTGTCCTTCGCCGCAGGACTCTTCGTCCAGCCGGACCCCGGCCCGGTGCTCGCAAACTACGGTCTCGAAGGCCTGACCTTCATCACCCCGGTCTCACCAGGTGATTCACTCAAGGTCACGCTGACCGCCAAGCGCATCACTCCGCGTGAGACCGATGAGTACGGCGAGGTCCGCTGGGACGCTCAGGTCGTCAACCAGAACGACGAACCCGTCGCGAACTACGACGTGCTGACCCTGGTCGCGAAGGAATAATCGCCGGCGTAATTGTGTCGGGCCGGGCCGTGCTTCGGACGTGTCCCGGCTGGGCTCAGTCCGGCAGACCCTCGGCAGATCAGCGCGGAACGCGGACCCGCAGCGCCGCAGGTCGGATCGAGAGTGTGGCGGGGGTGTGTGCGACGGCATCACCGTCGGCGACGATCTCGACCGGCGCGGCTCCCTCGCGGGCCGCAATGGACACCTCACGGGCGTGACGAAACGTGATATGCGGGTGAAAGGCGTGCAGACCCAGCGTGAACGCTACGAGCTCGACGGCCAGCCGCGGCAGCCACACGTCCCTGAGCAGCACCACATCGATGAGACCGTCGTCGATCTTCGCTCCCGGAGAGAGTTTCAGTCCACCTCCGTAGCGGCCGGAGTTGGCGAAGCCTGCCGTGTATCCGCGGAAGTCGACCTCTTCGCCATCGAGGATCAGTGACAGATCAATGCGCTGCGGCGCCAGGATTGCGCGGATGATGCCGTACAGATAGACCCAGTGTCCCTTGATTCGGTGCACCGAATCGGCATAGACCTGGACTGCGGAGTCCAGTCCGAGGCAGACATTGCCCACCGATATCCGCCCGTTGAGGTCGATGACATCGATGGAGCGGTCGCGTCCCTCAGCGATGATGGCGACGGCGGCTTCGATTCCCTTCGGAATGCCGAGCTTGCCGATGAGGTCATTGCCTCGCCCTCCAGCGACGATGCCCAGAGCGGTCTGTGTGCCGATCAGTCCGGCAGCGACAGCGCGAACCATTCCATCTCCACCCAGAGAGACGACGAGTGCTGCATTCTGCGCCGCATAGTGTGCGGCCAGCTCTCCGGCGTGCTGTTCGCTGGTGGATTCGATCAGCTGCGCTGTCATCCCATTAGCGGCGAAGGCTGCTTTGACCGGTCCGATCCGCTTCCAGACTGCTCCATGACGGGCTGCCGGGTTGAGGATGACGGGCACCGACAGCGGCGGCGGTGCGGTGGTCATAGTTCCGTCGGTCCGTGCATGAGCTTTCCCGGATTCATGATTCCTTCCGGGTCCACTTCGGCTTTCGCTGCGCGCAGCATCTGCAACCACAGATCGCCGGTTTCCTGGGGCAGCCACGGTGCATGGTCTGCTCCGGTGCCATGGTGGTGGGTGATCGTGCCGCCGTTATTGACCGCAGCATCACTGGCCGCTGTCTTCAGCGCCTTCCACTGCTCCATCTCCTGGCCCTCCTGCTGCTGAGCGAACACGGTGTAATAGAGCGAGCAGCCGGAGGTGTAGAGGTGAGAAATATGGCACAGCACCAGAGCCGGCGTGCCGCGCTCGGCCAGTGATTTCTCGATGTCCTGCTTGATCGTCTCGTGCAGGTCCTCGATCCTGCTCCAGGGTGCGGCCGTCTCCATCGTCTCGACGATGATGCCTTCGGTCAGCAGCTGATCGCGCAGATATGGGGTCGAGAAGCGGTGCTTCTCCCACATGGTCTCGGGACTGCCGCCGACGCTGACGCCCCGGTGCCTCTTCGCGATTTCACGCCCGGTGGACCGGCGCACCCTCGCCTCCGCTTTGGGGCCGTCGTAACGCAGCACCAGCATGCAGGGGGTGGTGACTCCTCGAGCGCGAAGATAGGCCAGGAGGCCCTTGCGTTGGACGTCGCTGCCGAGCTGCGCCAGACCGAACGCAGTCTCGTTGACATCGGAGAGTCGCGCAATGTCGGGACGCAGTCCCTGTTGTTCCAGCTCACGCAGTGCCGTGGCACCCGAGTGGAAGTCGCGGAAGAACCAGGCATCCGGCAGCATCGCCTCGGGCAGAGACTTGATGCGCAACGTGGCCTGGGTGATGATTCCGAATGTGCCCTCGGACCCGACGAACATCTGACGAGGGTTGGGCCCGGCCGCTGTGGCGGGTGTCGAACGCAGTGTGATCGGGCCGCTTGGAGTCGAGGCACGCAGACCGAACACGTTGTCATCGATGCGACCGTAGCCGCTCGACTGCTGACCAGCCGATCGTGTGGCGACCCAGCCACCGACGGTGCTGAACTCGAACGATTGCGGGAAGTGGCCGAGTGTGAAGCCCTCAGACTGCAGCTTTTCCTCGAGGTCCGGGCCGAAGACTCCGGCTTGGGCAGTCACCGTCAAGGATTCCTCATCGATATCGAGGACCTCATCGAGGCGAGCCAGACTGATGCACACGCAGCTGCGGAAGTTGGGGCGGAACGCGGCGATACCTCCGACGACGCTTGTGCCGCCACCGAAGGGCACGACCGCTATGCGCTCCGCCTGACAGATGGCCAACAGCTCGTCGACCTCGGTCTCGGATTCCGGGTAGAGCACGGCATCGGGGGCGAAGGGCATGGTGCCGCTGCGCAGGCGCAGCAGGTCCGGCAGGCTGCGTCCGGCGGCATGGGAGACGCGGGTCGCATGATCCTCGCGAACGTAGTCGGCACCCAGCAGCTCGATAAATTGAGCATGCGCCCGCCCAGGAAGCTCGGGTTCGGGCAGCTGCACGGCGTCGAGATCGATCGGCGTGTGGTTGACACCTTTGGGCCAGCCGCAGGTTGCGGTCAGCATCTTCTTGGCGCCGGGCTTGACCGGGTCGTCATTGCCGTCCTCGCCCCAGCCCCACCAGCGCATCCTCGGTTGAGTCTTCTCCATGGGGGTCATCCTTCGTCCTGTGTGGTTCGTATGGGTCGTGTGGGCTGTGCGAGCCGCGCATTCTGTCCGGTCTCGGTCGGCTCGCTGGTTTCGAGAAGCTCTGGGGCGTGCTTGCGCACGGCAGCGGCAAGGTCGGCCCGATCAGCGTCGACGAGGCCCCAGCGGGTTCTGCGGTCGATGACGTCCTCAACGGTGACGGCGAGTTCGTGCTCGACGGCGAACCTGATCTCCGCGCGACTGAGCGGAATTCCGGCTCTGACCGGTTCACTCAGCGCAGGGTCATCGGCACTGTAGGAGGCGACCGCCTCGGCGTCGGTACCGTAGCGGCGGACCAGATGGCTGGGAAGACCTGCTCTCGGTGTGCCGGCGCCGACGAGGCTGAGCGTCGTGGTGCGGCACGGTCTGGCTGTCAACCCGCCGGCCTCGACCGCCGCATCCACGGCGTCTTCGGCCATGCGCCGATAGGCCGTGAGCTTGCCGCCGACGATGGTGAGGAGGTTGGTGGCTGAGTCTCGCAGCAGCGCGTGTTTGCGTGAGAGGTCGGCACCAGAGTCGGCCTTGCCCTTGAGCAGTGGCCGGAACCCGGCAAAGCTGCCCACCACGTCCTCGGGTGTGAGCGGGTTCTCCAGCACGGCGTTGATGGTGTCGAGCAGGAATGCCCGCTCCTCGGCGTCCGGGCGGGCTCGCTCGGGAATCTGACCAGTGTGTGGATCATCGGTCAGGCCGATCATGACGAGTCCGTCGTCCCAGGGCACCGCGAAGACGAACCTGCCGAAGCGACCGGGGACCGGCGCGGTCACGGCAGCGGTCGGATTGCCCATGCTCTCGGCCCGAACCAGCAGGTGCGAGCCCTTGGACGGAGCGAGCTCGACATCCTCGGAGAGTGAATCGGCCCAGACGCCGGCGGCGTTGATGATCTGCTTCGCACGAATGGTGTGAGGCTTCCCGGTGAGCCGATCGGTGACCTGGACTCGTCCGGATTCGACACGGGATTCGACGCCGGATTCGACCCCTGTGGCGGTGGCATAGGTGATGATGCGCGCCCCATGGGCCGCAGCGGTGCGAGCCATGGTCACCACGAGCCGGGCATCGTCGACGATCTGGCCGTCCCAGCTGAGCAGTCCGCCGCGCAGCCCGCTGGAAGCCGTGGCCGGAGCGAGTCGGCAGACCTCGCCAGGCGAGATCCGGTGGGGGTGGGGCAGCAGTGATTTCGGGGTGCGCGCCAGCATTCTCAGCACATCTCCCGCGAAGAATCCGGTCCCCGTCAGTGCGGCATCAAAATGGCTGACGTGGGTGTGCAGCGGAAAGAGCATCTTGACCGGCCGGATCAGATGCGGCGCGATCCGGCGCATCAGATGGCCACGTTCTACCGCGGATTCCCACGCGATCGGAACGTCGAGCTTCGCCAGATAGCGCAGACCACCGTGGGCCAGCTTCGAACTCCAGCCACTGGTGCCCGACGCGAGATCCCCGCGCTCAACGAGCACGACGCTCAGGCCACGGGAGGCCGCATCGAGTGCAACACCTGTACCGGTGATCCCGCCACCGATCACCACGAGGTCGAAGGGTTCGGCGCCCGAGGCCTCCGTCTCTGCGAGTTCCGCGAGGTCCCGCGCCCGCCGTTCGGCGTTGAGCGCGGTGTTGCCTAACGAGCTGGATGTCATTCCTGGCCTTTCTGGTACGGAGTCGTACCAGTTTGCGTTCGCTGGGCTTTGTTGTCAAGATCACAGTGTGAGTGATCAGGGACGACCGTATGCCGGGGCCAGCCGGGAAGCGCGTGAGAGCGCACGTCGTGAGCAGCTCGTCACGGCTGGGATCTCGCTCTTCGGCACTCAAGGCTATCGGGCTGCAACGGTCGGTGCGGTCTGTGCGGAAGCTGGTCTCAACAAGCGCTACTTCTACGAGTCGTTCGCCACTCTGGAGGACCTCCTCTGCGAGGTCTATGAGCGAGTGGTCGCCGACCTGCGCGCCTCCGTCCTCGCCGGCGGCGGTGAGGATGCCGCGGCGGTGCTGCGAGGATTCATGGGCGGTTTCCTCGCCTGGGCCCAGGCCAACCCGGTGCAGGCCCGAGTCCACCTCTTCGAGGTTCTGGGAGTCAGTGCGCGCGTCGACGAACTCTATCGACGACAGGGTCGAACGATCGGTGATGAGCTCGCAAGTCGCCTGTCCGCGACGGCTGCCGGCCCCCAGCTGACCGCTGGCCAGCAGAGAATCCTCGGTGACATGCTCGTCGGCGCCGGCGTGCAGATGGTCGTCGACTGGGTCATCAGCGACTATCAGCCCCCGCGCGATGAGCTGCTCGGTCAGATGGACGCGACCTTGGGGTGGATCCTCGTGGCAGGCCTGGCAACCCTGGGCGAAAATCGAGGCGACTGAGTGTTCCTGCGGAGAACATCACCGTCGACAACCAGCCTCGTGCTGACGCGGTAGCGTGGGTGGCAGCAGTCCGTCGACAGGAGAGCACATTGAACGCACACCTCATCATCTTCGGAGCCACCGGTGACCTGGCAGGACGGTTCCTGCTCCCGGCTCTGGCGGAGCTCGCCGCCGTCGACGCGCTGCCGCAGAGCTTCTCGCTCATGGCGTCTGCCACTCGGGATATGAGCGAGGACGACTACCGCGACCACGCGGAGGCGAAGCTGAACGAGCACGGCGCCGACCATCCGGAATGCGCCCGCCGGTGGATCCTCGACCGAACGCGATACCGGTCCGCCGATGTCACCGACCCGGCCGATATGGCCGATCTTCTGGCAGAAACCGGCCGCGGACAGGATTCGCCGGTGACCGTCTACCTCGCACTGCCCACAGGACTCATGCCTGATGCGCTGGGTGCCCTGGCCGCCGCTGACCTTCCAGCAGGCAGCCGGATTGCGATGGAGAAGCCCTTCGGAGATGACCTCGACGGTGCGCTGGAACTCGACGACCTCCTCGGCGAGCTCTTCGGTGACGATGCCGCTTCGATCGTCTTCAACGTCGATCATGCGCTCGGCATGGCTCCTGTGCAGGCGATGCTGGCGCTTCGATTCGCCAATCCGCTGCCCGAGGCCGTCTGGAACAGTGAACATATCGAGGAGTTCCGGGTGCTGTGGGATGAGGCCATCGCGCTCGAGGGCCGGGCCCGGTTCTACGACAGCACAGGAGCGCTCAAGGACGTCCTGCAGAACCATATGATGCAGGTGCTGACGATGAGCGCCATGGACCGGCCAGACGGGATCGAATCCGGATGGCCGAATGCGGCAGAGTTGCGAGAACGCAAGACCCAGCTCCTGTCTGCCGTCCGGCCGCTGTCTGCCGCTGACGTTGCGACCTCCACTCGCCGCGCCCGCTACACCGCGGGGACGCTGGCCGATGAGCCGGAGGCCGCGGCGAAGACGGTGCCCGACTACATCGACGAGGACGGTGTCGATGGGACCCGTAATACCGAGACCTTCGCCGAGGCTGTCCTGCACATCGATTCTCCCCGCTGGGCTGGCACCCGGTTCCGTCTGCGCACGGGAAAGGCGCTCGCCCACTCGCGCAAGGGCCTTGAGATCCTCTTCCGCCCGGTCGGGTCCGCTCAGCAGAGCGCGCGACTGTGGATCGGCCTCGACGGACCGTTCGACGTTGAACTCGACCTCAATTCGAGCAGCTCCCGCGACAAGATGACTCCGATGAGTCTGACCGGTGAGCAGCCGCGGCCGGACTTCTCCCCTTACGGACACGTGCTCAAGAGCGCCCTCGAAGGAGAGTCGGATCTGGCTGCAGGCCCGGAGGAGTCGAAGCTGGCCTGGCAGATCCTCACCCCGGTCCTCGAAGCTTGGGAGGCAGGAACCGTGCCGATGGAGAACTATCCCGCGGGCAGCGCCGGCCCGGATTCGCAGCCGCCGGCAGGGCAGCAAACAAGTTCAGCGCACCAGTCGGAAGGAGCACAGTCATGAGGGCCGAACAGGTCACCGATCCGATCGTCTACCACGGCGAGGGGCCCGCGTGGTCGCCGTCCTGGGGCGGTCTGCGCTGGGTCGACATGCTCGCCGGTGACATCCTGACCCTGCGTGATGACGACGTCGAACGCCGTCACGTCGCCGAGGTCGCCGCGGCGGTCCGACCTCGCCGAGGCGGTGGCGCGGTCATCGGAATCGAGCGCGGTTTCGCCCTCGAAGGTCCCGATGGGCAGGTCACTGCTCTGCCTGAGGTCTGGGCCTCGCCGAGCATCCGCATGAATGAGGGCGGCTGCGATCCGCAGGGGAACTTCTGGTGCGGATCGATGGCCTACGACCAGAGTCCCGGTGCTGCCTCGCTCTATCGTCTCAGCCCCGAAGGCCGGGTCGACGTCATGCTCGAGGGGGTGACCGTATCCAACGGTCTGGAGTGGAGCCCCGACGGTTCACTCGCCTACTACAACGACACACCCACAGGGCAGGTTGGCGTCTTCGACTTCGATCCGGATCAGGGACTGCTCAACCATCGGGTCCTCGTCGAACTCCCTGACGGCGGTCGCCCCGATGGACTCACCGTCGACAGCGAAGGTTGCGTATGGACGGCCGTGGTCAACAGGGGAGCGGTTCACCGCTACCGACCGGATGGCACCTTGGACGCAGTCATCGACGTTCCGGCCGGCAAGGTCACCGCCTGCACCTTCGGCGGGGAGAGCCTCGATCGGCTCTTCATCACCACATCGCAGGAGAACGTGGACACCGCTGAGGATCCCTTGGCGGGTGCCCTCTTCGTCGCCGAGGTGGGCGTGAGGGGACTGCCGCTGCGCGACTTCGCAGGGTAGAGCTGTCAGGCTTCGAGGCCGTTGAAGGCCATTGAGGTGACCGCGTCGGCGATCTTCTCAGGGGCGGCGGGGTAGCTGGGCCGATACCACTCGGTGATGGAGTTGACCATGCCGAAGAGCAGACGCGTGATCAGACCGGGTGTGAAGTCCGAACGCAGCCCGCCCTCCTCGATCGCCGCAGCGACGAGAACCCGGATCTTATCGTCGATCCTCCGTCGAGCCTCGAGGGCCCTGCGCTCGATGTCCGAATTTCCGCGCACCCGCAGAAGCAGGGTCACCGAGTGGTGGTATTCGATGAGGATGACCACGCTGGCATGGACGGCGGAGCGCAGACGTGTGAGGGCGTCCAACCCCGTCCGCTGGCTTTCGGCCTCGACCGCGGAGTCAAGGGCGCGAATGCCGCGGTTGATCGCCAGGTGCAGCAGCTCTTCCTTCGACTTCACATGGTGATAGATCGCGGACTTCGTGATGCCGAGCTCACGTGCCACCGTGTCCATGGACGTACCGTCGTATCCGCGAGAGACGAAGACCTCTGTGGCCTTGTTGATCAGCGTCTCCCGGTCGTAACCGGGCCGTCCACGACGGGTGCGCTTGGGCTGGTCCGATGCGCCCGCCTCGGCGTCGGTGGACTTCGTCGCTGCGTCCACGGCCGGATCGACACCGGACTCGAGGTCGGGTGTCGGCGCAGGTGAAGTCGTTTTCGGAATGCGCACCAGTCTAACCAGCCTGGACCGCGGCTGCCGCGTACGGCACCGCAGCCCGCCTCATGGGGGAGCTCATCTGAGGCCCTCACGGCGGTCGATGATGCGCTTGATCTTGCCCACCGAGCGAGGCAGCTCGCCCGGTTTGAGCACGGATACGGTCGAGGAGACACCGAGGCGTTCCTTGATCCGCGCGGCCACGAGCTTGTTCAGACCTTCGACTTCCGCGGCTCCGACGCCTTCACGGCACTCGACCTCGACGGTGACCTCATCCATCCGGCCGGGGCGAGTGAGCACCAGCTGGAAGTGGGGGCTGAGGTGTGCGAATTCGAAGAGCACGGACTCGACGTTGGCCGGGTAGACGTTGACGCCGCGGATGATGATGAGGTCATCGGAGCGGCCGGTGATGCGTGAGATGCGACGGAAGTTCGGGTTCGCGGTGCCCGGCAGCAGGCTCGCCAGATCGTGTGTGCGGTAGCGGATGATCGGCAGGGCCTCCTTCGTCAGCGAGGTGAAGACGAGTTCGCCTTCCTCACCGTCGGGCAGGACCTCGCCGGTGTAGGGATCGACGATCTCCGGGTAGAAGTGGTCCTCCCAGATCGTGGGTCCGTCCTTGGTCTCCACCGACTCGCAGGCCACGCCCGGGCCCATGACCTCGGAGAGGCCGTAGATGTCGACGGCGTTGATGTTGAAGGACTTCTCGATCTCCTTGCGCATCTCATCCGTCCACGGTTCGGCGCCGCAGATCGCGGTCTGCAGGCTCGTTGTGGTGGGGTCGACGCCCTGTTTGTGGAATTCGTCGAGGATCGTGAGCAGGTAGGTCGGGGTGGCCGTGATGATGTCGGGCTTGAAGTCCTGGATCAGCTGGACCTGACGCTGCGTCTGACCGCCGGAGATCGGGACGACTGTGAACCCGTGGCGCTCGGCTCCGTGGACGCCGAGGCCACCGGTGAAGAGTCCGTAGCCGTAGGCATTGTGCATCATCTGCCCGCGTTTGCCGCCGGCACCGAGGATGGAGCGTGCGATGAGGCTGCCCCACGAGTCGAGGTCGCCCAGTGTGTAGCCCACGACCGTCGGCAGCCCGGTCGTGCCCGAAGACGCGTGGATGCGAGCGACCTCTTCGCGAGGGACTGCGAACATGCCGAATGGGTAGTTGTCGCGCAGATCCTGCTTGTTCGTGAATGGCAGCTTCGCAATGTCGTCGAGACTGGTGATGTCCGCTGGAGTCACGCCGAGGTCGTCGAAGGCTTTCTTGTAGAACGGCACCTTCTCGTACACCTTCGTCACGCTCGACTTGAGGTTGGCGAGCTGATCGGCGCGCAGCTCGTCGAGGCTCATGCGCTGTCCGGCGTCGCGATCATTGGCAGTCATCGTTGTCTCCTTGGTGAATCTTGTTGTGCTGAGCAATCTGTGGGGCGCCGAGGTGGGGCGCCGGTTCAGGGCCGTACCAGGGCCGCGGTGGGACCTCGTGTCAGGAAGTCGCGGGCTTTCGTGCGGGCAGCGTGCGGGAGCGGCCGCGGTAGGTCGCAACGATCTCGTCTCCGCGAGTGACTTCGATGTCGTAGATGCCCGAGCGGCCCTGTTTGACGATCTCTTTGCCGCGGGCGACGAGTTCGTCGCCGACGTAGGTGGGCTTGAGGAAGTCGATGTCACCGCCCGAGGCGACGGTGATCGAGCCGGGATAGTTGCAGGCCATCGCGAAGGTGGTGTCGGCGAAGAGGAAGATATAGCCGCCGTGGGTGATGTCGTGCCCGTTGGCCATGATCTCGGTGATCGTCATCGAGCACCGTGCCCAGCCGGGGCCGTGATCGTCGACCGTGATGCCCAGGTGCTGAGAGGCGCGGTCATTGGCGAACATCGCCGCGGCGCCGGTCAGCGGTTCGCTGTCCGTGCCCGGTTCGCCGTTCGCGCTGTCCGCAGACGCCGCCGTGCGAGCGGTTGTCGTTGCCTCGGGGCTGGGCTCTCCCATGTCAGGCTCCTCTTCGAGTCGCTGATTGCTGTGGCGATCACTTGCCGGGCAGTGGTGAGCGCATGTGGACGATGGCTGTCAGCAGCCCGAAGCTCCCGGTCGCGGCACCTTCGAAGAATAAACGACCATCTGGTCAATAAATATGGTTGTGATCGGCGTCGCTGTCAAGTCGGACCACGGTATCGCGTCGCCTGCGGCCCGGTGGTGGCAGGTCAGTCTAACCTCGCCGCGGACCGCGCGTTGCACCGAGACTCGGGGGCGCACGGGAGCGTCTCGGGGCAGCGTGCGGTTCTCGGTGAGGCCGCTGCGAGGCGAGGCGAGTCTCGGCGCGCGGCCCGAGTGCCGCTGGGTCATCCGCGGCCCGGCGACGAGCTGGTGCTGTGCGTTGCACCTCGGCGGGGGGTGTGCCACACTGATAGTGAACAATACAGAACAAACGGTCAGTAAATGGTTGTCCCGGGTCGACGGTCGTACGATGGTCGACCCGAACGCACAGTCCTCAGCGGTGCAGAATTTGAAACAGCGCACCGCCAGGAAGGGCGCATCCAAGGGTGGAGTGGTCATGACGACGCAAATCAACGAATCAGAACTCGAGGCACAGTTCGCCGCGACGATCGGAGCCAAGGACCGAATCGAACCGCGCGACTGGATGCCGGAGAAGTATCGCAAGACCGTCGTGAGGCAGGTGGCCCAGCATGCGCACTCGGAGATCATCGGCATGCAGCCCGAAGGCAACTGGATCTCCCGTGCGCCCTCACTGCGTCGCAAGGCGATCCTGCTGGCCAAGGTCCAGGACGAAGCCGGTCACGGCCTCTACCTCTACTCGGCCGCTGAGACCCTGGGCGCCTCCCGCGATGAGCTCACCGAGAAGCTCATCGCCGGCAAGCAGAAGTACTCCTCGATCTTCAACTACCCGACGCTGGCCTACACCGACGTCGGCACGATCGGCTGGCTCGTCGATGGTGCCGCGATCGTCAACCAGGTGCCCCTGTGTCGGACCTCCTTCGGTCCTTATGGTCGCGCCATGATCCGCGTCTGCAAGGAAGAATCCTTCCACCAGCGTCAGGGCTACGAGCTGCTGATGACGATGATGCGCGGCACCGATGAGCAGCGTGCCTCGGTTCAGGAGTCGGTCGACCGCTTCTGGTGGCCGGCACTTATGATGTTCGGCCCACCCGATGACGACTCGCCGAACACCGAGCAGTCGATGGAATGGGGCATCAAGACCCACACCAACGATGAGCTGCGTCAGAAGTTCGTCGACATGTCCGTCCCGCAGGCCGAGGCCCTGGGCGTGACCTTCCCCGACGGGGGACTGAAGTGGAACGAAGAACGCGGCCACTACGACTTCTCGACCCCGGACTGGGACGAGTTCTGGTCCGTCGTCAAGGGCAACGGTCCCTGCAATGATCAGCGAGTTGCCCACCGCAAGCGTGCCTGGGACGAGGGAGCCTGGGTCCGCGACGCAGCACTGGCCTTCGCCGAGAACTCCGCCGTGGACTCCGCTCCCACCGATTCGTCCGAAACGTCGACAGCCGACACAGCTGACACCACCGCCGAGGAGGCCGCCAAATGAGCGCAGAGACCACACCGGGCACCGGCGCCGGCTCCGCAGAGACCCGCACCCCGAGCGTCCGCGGCGAATGGCCCCTCTACGAGGTCTTCGTGCGCGGCAAGCGCGGACTCAACCATGTCCACGTCGGATCGTTGCACGCCCCCGATGACCAGATGGCCCTGCGTCACGCCCGCGACGTCTACACCCGCCGCAATGAAGGCGTTAGCCTGTGGGTCGTACGCTCCTCGTCGATCACGGCCTCGAGCCCCGATGAGAAGGACCCCATGTTCGCCCCCGCAGGCGACAAGGTCTACCGCCACCCGACCTTCTACGACATCCCCGACGATGTCCCCCACATGTGAGGAGGGTCTGACGATGAGCAACGAACCTTCCATCAATGTCGACCACGACGAGGCCGGCGCCAACATCGAGCACGGTGACCACGAGAACGCCTACTCGGGCCTGCTCGTCAACGACGCGCACTGGGCCTTCGGCACCGACTTCGAAGACCCCCTGGCCGGAGTCGACACCACCGTGCCCGAGGGCGTCGACCCGAAGGACCTTGCCGCCTACTGCCTCATGCTCGGCGACGACGCCCTCGTCTTCTCCCAGCGGATCTCCGAATGGTGCTCCAACGCGCCCGACCTCGAAGAGGACATCGCGTTGGCCAATATCGCCCTCGACCTGCTCGGCCAGTCCCGGCTTCTGCTCGCCCGCACGGCGGCAGCCGATCCGAGTCTCGTGCCCGAGCTGCCCGAAGGCTCCCCGGTGCCCGATGAGGACCGCCTCGCGTACTTCCGCGAGGACCTGGCGTTCCGCAACGTTCGCCTGGCCGAAGTGCCCAACGGTGACTTCGCCGAGGCGGTCGCGAAGATCCTCATCTACTCCACCTGGCGTCTGGCGATCTTCGAACGTCTCCAAGCCAGCCGCGACTCCGTGCTCTCGGCCATCGCGGTCAAGGGCGTCAAGGAAATGTCCTACCACCGCGACTTCGCCGGCCGCTGGGTCCTCACCCTGGCCCGCGGGACGGAAGAGTCGAAGACCCGCCTCCTGAAGGCACTTGATGGGCTCTGGCCCCTGTGGAACGAACTCTTCGAAACCCACCCGGTCGAAGCCTCGGTGGCGGCCGCAGGCATCGGAGTCGATCCCGCCGAGGTGGCCGATGAGGCAGGAGTCATCCTCGACCAGGTCTTCGCGGCAGCCGGAATCGAGCGCCCCGAACGCGGCGCTCTGGCCGGTGTCCGAGGACAGAAGGGCCGCGACGGACTGCACACCGAAGCACTCTCGAAGATGCTCGCCGACATGCAGGTAGTCGCTCGCCAATACCCGAAAGGACAATGGTGACCGCAACACTTCAGCCCCACGCTTCCACCGTCCACGGAGACCGTGAGCACACTTCCGCCCGGTCGAACGGCACCGACGCCGAGGCGCTCGATCGTGCCCGCATAGCCGCGGCTCGCGTCACGGACCCGGAGATGCCGATGCTCACGCTCGTCGACCTCGGCGTGCTCCGTGACGTCGCGATCGAAGACGGACGCGTCGTCACGACCATCACCCCTACCTACTCGGGCTGCCCGGCGATGGCGACGATGCGCGATGATCTGCAGCGCGAACTCCAGGACGCAGGATTCCCCGACGCCGAGGTGCGGGTGTCCCTGACTCCGGCCTGGACCAGTGACTGGATCACCGAAGAGGGGCGCAGGGCACTCAAGGGTGCCGGAATCTCCCCACCCGGGCAGGCGCCCCGTCACACAGGGCCTGTGGCTTTGACTCTGATGCCCACGAAGCGGGCCCTGACCTGCACTTTGTGTGGTTCGGCCAATGTGAAGCTGTCCTCGGAATTCGGACCGACGGCATGCAAGGCGATGTACCAGTGCCTCGACTGCCTCGAACCGTTCCAACACGTGAAGGAGATCTGAGATGACCGAAACGATCAATCAGAGCGCCGAGGTGGCTTCCACGACCCAGCCGACCGACCCGGCCGTCAAGGGCGAAGGCGCCTCCCGATCGAGCTTCTACCCGCTGACCGTGAAGTCCGTCGACCACCTCACCGACGACTCAGCGGCAGTGACCTTCGACGTCCCGGACGAATACGCTGAGATCTTCGACTTCGCCGCAGGGCAGTCCCTGACTCTGCGCCGGATGATCGACGGAGCAGAACACCGCCGCTCCTACTCCATCTGCGCACCGGCCGGAACGAATCCGCGCATCGGCGTCCGCGAGATCCCCGACGGACTCTTCTCCAATTGGCTCGTCCGTGACGTTCGCCCTGGTGAGACCATCGAGGTTCAGCCACCCAGCGGAAGTTTCCAGGCCGACCCTGAGCTCGGCGGCCGGCACCTGTGCATCGCCGCAGGCTCGGGCATCACCCCGATGCTCTCGATCGCCACGACCGTCCTGTCGAACCCCGACGCCTCGGTCACGATGCTCTACGGCAACCGGAACACGAACACCGTGATGTTCGCCGAGGAGCTCGCCGACCTCAAGGACTCCCGCAACCAGCAGCTCGACCTCATCCACGTCCTGTCCCGCGAGCCCCGGGAAGTCGATCTGTTCTCCGGTCGCCTCGACGAGGAGAAGCTGCGCCAACTCCTGACGAACCTGGTGCCCATCGGCGATATGGACCACGTGTGGCTGTGCGGGCCCTTCGGCATGCTCAGCGACGCCCGCGCGGTGCTCGCCGAGTTCGGTGTGCCCAAGGACAAGATCCACTTCGAACTCTTCTACGTCGACGAACCGCCACCAGAGGTCGTCCACGCGGACAAGATCGTCGAGGGTGCCACCAGTGACGTCACGATCGTCCTCGACGGACGACGGACCACCTCGGCGATGTCGCAGGGTCAGACGATCCTCGACTCCGCACAGGAATCGCGTTCGGATCTGCCTTTCGCCTGCAAGGGCGGAGTCTGCGGCACCTGCCGCGCCAAGATCTGCGGCGGCGAGGTCGACATGGTGCGCAACTATGCCCTCGAAGACGCCGAGGTGGAGGCGAACTTCGTCCTCACCTGCCAGACTTTCCCCGTCAGCGCCGAGGTCACGGTCGACTACGACTCGTGATCGCTGGGATCCTCAAGCGTCGATCTCTGTTCGAGATTAGGCTTGAGGATCATCGACGCGCCACCACACACCACACCTGAGGAGACCCATGCCCGAGGCATTCATCCTGGACGGACTGCGCACACCCATCGGCCGCTACGGCGGAGTACTCGCTGATCAGCGACCCGATGATCTGGTTGCGGCCACGCTCAAAGCCGTTGTCGAGCGGTCAGGCGTCGACCCGACCGACATCGACGAGGTGATCCTCGGCTCGGCGAACCAGGCCGGAGAGGACAACCGCAACGTCGCCCGCATGGCCGTGCTGCTGGCCGGTCTGCCCGAATCCGTGCCCGGCTTCACCGTCAACCGCCTCTGCGCCTCAGGACTGACCGCGATCACGACGGCCCGGCAGATGATCGCATCCGGCGACGCCGATGTGGTCTTGGCCGGTGGCGTCGAATCGATGACCCGTGCCCCATGGGTGACCGAAAAGCCTCAGCGGGCCTGGTCGAAGCCGGGCAGGTCCTGGGACACGTCGATCGGTTGGCGCTTCACCAACCCCGCCTTCGGCGAGGACACCACCCTGTCGATGCCTCAGACCGCTGAACGTGTGGCCGAGCAGTGGAAACTGGGCCGCGAAGAGCTCGATGCCTTCGCCTACGCCTCCCACCAGAAGGCGCTGGCCGCCCAGGAGGCAGGCAAGTTCGCTCCCGAGATCCTGCCCATCGGCGATATCAGCGCCGATGAGGGACCACGTGCGGACACCACCCCGGAGAAGCTCGCGAAGCTGCGGGCGATCCACGGACCCGGGGGAGTCATCACCGCCGGCAACTCCTCCTCGCTCAACGACGGTGCCGCCGTCACGATCCTCGTCAGCGAACGCTATGCCCAGAAGCACGGTCTGAGCCCCAGGGCACGCGTCGTCAGCGGTGCCAGTGCCGGTGTCTCCCCGGAGATCATGGGCATCGGACCCGTCCCGGCCACCCGCAAGGTCCTCGACCGCGTCGGCTGGAACGTCGATCAGCTCGAGGCCGTCGAACTCAACGAAGCCTTCGCCTCACAGTCCCTGGCCTGCATGGGCGATCTGGGGCTTGACCCGGAGACGGTCAACGGCTTCGGCGGAGCGATCGCGCTGGGCCACCCCCTGGGCTGCTCGGGCGCACGTATCACCCTGACCCTGCTCAACCGCCTCGAACAGGCCGATGCCAAGCGCGGACTGGCGACGATGTGCGTCGGCGTCGGCCAGGGCTCGGCACTCCTGTTGGAGCGAGTATGAGCGCCGGCGGCGGGGGCGCAGCGACCGACCCGGCCAGCGGTGCCGGCGGCGGGAATTCCCCGCTTGTCGTCGAACGCCTCCCGGATCGCGTCATCATCCGACTCAGCCGGCCAGAGGTGCGCAACGCCATCGACCAGGACATGGTCGATGCCCTCCATGAGGTGTGTGCCGAGCTTGAGGCCGAGCCGAAGGTCGCCATCCTCACCGGCTCGAACGGCGTCTTCGCCGCAGGGGCCGATATCGGGCAGCTGAGAAATCGCGGCCGCCACGAGGCACTGGCCGGCATCAACTCGAAGGTCTTCACTCGGATTCAGGAACTGCCGATGCCCGTCATCGCTCTCGTCGAGGGCTTCGCTCTGGGCGGCGGTGCGGAACTCGCCTTCGCCTGTGACTTCCGGATCGGGACACCCACGACGAAGATCGGCAACCCCGAGACCGGACTCGGCATCCTCGCCGCGGCCGGCGCTGCGTGGCGTCTGCGCGAACTTGTGGGCGAGCCTCGGGCCAAGGAGATTCTGCTGGCCGGGCGCACGCTGCAGGCCGATGAAGCCAAATCGATCGGACTGCTCAACGACGTCGTCGACCCCGAAGACCTCGAACTCGCGGGGCAGGCTCTTGCCGACCGGATCGCGAGCTTCGCGCCGCTGGCAGTGCGGCTCTCGAAGTCGGCGTTCCATGCTCCACGCGAAGCGCACCCGCTCATCGACAATCTGGCCCAGGCCGTGCTGTTCGAAACCGAAGAGAAGTACACCCGCATGGATGCATTCCTGGCCAAACGGGAAGCGAAGAAGCGGAAGAAGGCCGAAGCCGTGGCGACCCAGGCCATGGACGAACAGGCAAGCCCACGGACCGACCAGGCAGGACCGCGGACCGACCAGGCAGGACCGCGGACCGATCAGGCAGGACCGCGCACTGATCAGGAAGGCACCACCGAATGAGCGAGCAGACGCCGCAGCAGACTGAGGCGGCACACGAACCTGACGCCGTGCACACCCCGGAGGTGAAAAACTCCGCCCAGGTTCCAGAGACCGTCGGCGTCTACGGCGGCGGCCGAATGGGTGCAGGCATCGCCCACGCATTCGCCACCGCTGGATCTCGCGTCATCATCATCGAGAACACCGATGAGACCGTGGCCGCAGCAAAGGAACGCGTCGACGCCTCGATCGAGAAATCGAAGTCCAAGGGCCTCGAGGTCAAGGGCAGCGTCGAGGTCGTACGCGATCCCACACTGCTCGATCAGGCACTGCTCGTCGTCGAAGCGGTCCCGGAGATCGTCGAACTCAAGCAGGAGATCCTGGCCGCCATCGCGAAGCACGCGCCCGCCGCGAGTATCGCCACGAACACGAGCGCTTTGTCCATCAACGAGCTCGCCGTCGGCCTGCCCCGGCCCCAGGCGCTCATCGGACTGCACTTCTTCAATCCCGTCCCCGTGTCCGACCTCGTCGAGATCGTCGTCGGCACCCACACTCGGCCAGAACTCGTCGACGTCGCAAAGTCATGGGTCGAGGGGCTGGGGAAGACGGCGATCACGGTCAAGGATTCGCCCGGATTCGCCTCCAGCCGCCTCGGCGTGGCTCTGGCTCTCGAAGCGGTGCGGATGGTCGAGGAAGGAGTCGCGAGTGCCGAGGACATCGACAACGCGATGACCCTGGGCTACCGCCACCCGGCGGGGCCGCTGAAGACCACGGACATCGTCGGACTCGACATCCGCCTCGGCATCGCCGAGCATCTCGAAGCGGAGCTGGGACCCAGGTTTGCACCGCCACAGCTGCTCAAGGACAAGGTCGCAGCAGGTGAGCTGGGCCGAAAGTCCGGCCAGGGATTCTATACTTGGTGACCAGCTAGGCACCAAGCCTGCCTGCCGTTTTCATCTGCACCATTGTCATCTGCGAAGGAGCACACGTGACCGAGATCCGACTGTCCAACCGGGGAAACATCGCCGAGATCGTCCTCGACGGAGCCGAATCCCGCAACGCCTTGGATGCTGACAACCTCCGCGATCTCGCGGCGGCAGTGTCCAAGGTCGCCGAAGCGATCCCGAGCGTTCGCGCGCTCCTGATCAGGGGAGAGGGCAAGGTCTTCAGCTCAGGTCGCGACATCTCGGCCGTCGACGTCGAAACAGATGACGCGCACGCGTTCCTCGCCGAGATCTTCACCCCCGTCTTCCAAGCGATCCGTGCGCTGCCGATCCCCGTGATCTCGCAGGTCCAGGGTGCGGCGCTGGGGCTGGGCTTCGGGGTCGCGGCGGCTGCGGACATCATCATCGCAGCCGACAACGCTAAGTTCGGTTCGCCCTTCGCCGCGATCGGCGCGATGCTCGACTCGGGCGCCCACCATGTGTTCCTCGACCGCGTGGGGTATCACCGGACGATGGACCTCATCATCACCGGTGATTTCATGACCGGCGCCGAGGCTGCAGCCGCGGGCGTCGTGTCCCGCGCGGTTCCAGCCGAGGAACTGAGTGAGTTCGTCGAAGCGAAGCTGGCGAAGATCGTGAGTGGTCCGGCTGAGGCCTTCGCGATGGAAAAGGGCTTCGTGCAGAAGATCGCCGATGAGCGCCCGACTCTGGCGCAGGTGTTTGCCGAAGAGGCCAACCTCCAAGAGACCGCTCGTCAGACCCCGGACTATGCCGAAGGATTCAAGGCCTTCCAGGAGCGTCGGGCACCGAATTTCGGGTGACCCAAGGCCGGCGTTGAGCGGCTGAGCTGTGCCATAAGCTCAGCTGTTCGAGGCGTCTTCGCCTGTGTCAGTCCGGTCCGTCGGCTCAGCCTGTTTCCCCGGCTCTGACTGCTCAGCCTGCTGTGACTGCTCAGGTTGCGCTGACTTGGACGTCGAGTCCTTCTGCTCCGACTTCCAGCGGCGGAAGGTGAGGATCGTGAGCACGATGACCAGTGCCCACGAAATGGCGACGGCAGTGCCGGTGAAGACACCGGGGTTCCCGATGAATGCGCCGACGGCGACAAGGGACAGCTGGCCCGGCAGCGCTGAGACGATGGTGGCGATGAGGAACGTGCGGCTCCTGATGCCCAGCGCTCCGCTGCCGTAGTTCACCGGCCAGTAGGGGAAGCCGGGCATGAGGCGAAGCATGCACACCGCGTAGAAACCGCCGTTTGTCAGACGTGATTCGACGGCCTCGGCGTGATTGCCCAGCAGCCTCATCACGGTTTCTCGTCCCAGGCCGCGGGAGATCCAATAGCCTCCGAAACAGCCGGCCAGGACACCGATCATCGACAGGATTGTGCCGAATACGAGGCCGAACGCCAGGCCGCCTGCCACGGCCATGATGGTGACGGGGATCGGTGTGGCCGCGACGACCGCGTAGAGCAGAATGAAGATGCCGAAGCCCCAGAAACCGGCATCGGCGATCTGCTTCTGGATTCCGTCGAGTGAGGGCAGGTGCACATTGAACACCAGCCACAGTCCCGCGAGCACGGCCAGGGCCAATGCCACATTGCGCAGAATCGATCCCCAGGGCACTCGAGATCCGCCGTGAGAGCTCTGGTGTGGTGCGGAGTCCTCGTCATTCGGCATGGAACGATCCTACGTGCCCGGACCAGCGGGCAATGAATCGGAGGGCCGCCTCGGGGAGGGTGCGGGTGGTTCTCAGCCGGTGAAGATTGCCACGGCCTTGATCACGGTCAGCGCCAGGCCCCAGAGGAGACCGCCGACCACGACGACCGTCAGGGTCGAACCGACCGCCTTGTATGTACTGCCGACGGGTGACTGCGGTGAGCCCTCGAGCGGGACGTGTGCAGTGGGTGTGGATTCGCTCATGGTCTTCCTCCCAGCCTTTCAGTTGTCGCCTTCGAGGGCGGCGGCCTGTTTGGCCTTGACGTCCTCTTCGCGTTCGAAGAATTTCTCCTTAACCGGACGGACGAGGATGTTGGCGATGAAGCCGATGGCCAGCGCGCCGACCATGATGTACATGCCCGGCGTGTAGAGCTCGGGCCCTGTCTTGCCGGCCTTCTCTCCGGCCTCGACGACGGAGTTGACGATGAGGGGGCCGGCCACGCCTGCCGCAGACCATGCGGTGAGGAGGGCGCCGTGGATCGCGCCGACCTGATAGACCCCGAACAGGTCCTTGAGGTAGGCGGGAATTGTTGAAAAGCCACCGCCGTAGAACGAGATGATGACCAGCGTCGCAAGGATGAACAGGACGATGGAGCTGCCACCGAAGAGCGCGACGATTAGGTAGAGCAGCAGCCCGAGGCCGAGGTACATCATGTAGTTGTTCTTCCGGCCCAGGTAGTCCGAGGTCGTCGACCAGATGAAGCGACCGCCCATGTTGCCGATCGAGAGGAGACCGACGAACCCTGCTGCGGCCGCGGCGGTGATGCCGAAGTAGGCCTGGATCATCGGCGCGGCATTCTCGAGGATGCCGATGCCGGCGGTGACGTTGAGGAAGAGGACCACCCACAGGAACCAGAACTGCGGGGTGCGGATCGCATTGCGAACGGAGACGTTGCCCTTGGTCTGCATGGGTTTGGTCGTCGCCTTGGCAGGATCGAAGCCCTTCGGCGACCACTCGGGGTGAGGGACTCGGATGACGAAGGCACCGGCGGCGATGACCACGGCGTAGACGATGCCGAGGGTGATGAAGGTCGGGGTCAGGCCTGCGACCAGGTTCTCCGGTTCCGTGCCGCCGCCGTACATGCTCATCAGCTGATTCGACATGGGGCTGGCGATGAGTGCGCCGCCGCCGAAGCCCATGATGGCCAGGCCGGTGGCCAGACCTGGGCGGTCGGGGAACCACTTCATCAGCGTCGAGACCGGCGAGATGTAGCCGATGCCCAGACCGATGCCGCCGATCACGCCGTAGCCGAGGTAGACGAGCCACAGCTGACCGGTCAGAATCCCCAGCGACGCGATGAAGAATCCGACGACCCAGCAGGTGCCTGCGGCGACCATCGATGCGCGGGGGCCGTTCTTCTCCACCCACGGGCCGAAGACGGCCGAGGAGATGCCGAGCATGAGGATCGCGATGGAGAAGATCCAGCCGATGGAGACCTCACCGGCGTCGAAGTGCGACATGAAGGGGATCTTGAATACGCTGAACGCGTAGACCTGGCCGATGCACAGGTGGATCGCCAGAGCGGCAGGCGGGATCAGCCATCGGTTGAAGTTCTTCGGCGCGACGATCGCTGACCGCGTGAGGACGGAAGCCATGCAGGAATCCTTAGATTGGTGTGCTCTGCGTGCGACCATCATTGGTCGCACGTGCTGTGAGGACGAACGTGTCTCGATAACACGCTTCTGTTCCCCTACACATTAGAGCGCACGCAGGGATTTGGCGAGGAACACTCCGAAATTCCCCAAGAATGAGACTCGGGCCCGTGGGCCCGAGTCTATTCAGCCGAAATCGGTGATCGTGCGGATCAGAGGTTGACCTTGACGTCGCCCTGCTTGCGAAGCTTCTTCGCGTACTTCTGAGTCGCCTCGGTCGACTTCTGGCTCTTCACCTGCTCCTCGAGCTGCGGACGCATCTCCTCAAGCGGTGGGACTTCCTGAGCCTGCTGGCCGCCCTGCTGGGCCATCTGCTCCTGCTGGCTCTTCGCCTGCTCATAGGCCTGGCCGATCTCTTCGCCGCTGGCCTTGAACTCGCCGTACTCATCCTTGATGAGGCCTTCGATGGACAGCTGGGTCTTCAGCTCGGAATGGACCTTCTTCTCGTCCATGCCCTGCTTCTTCATGGCGGCGAGGAAGTCCTTCTTGCTCATCTGGCTGGACTTGGCGGATTCTTCGAGCCCTTTGTCGACGTCCTTGTCCGAGACCTTGATGCCGCGCTTGTCGGCTTCCTGGCTGAGCAGCTCGGTGCTCACAAGGTTCTCAGCCGTCTGCGTCTTGAGCTGCTTCTCATCGACCTGCTGACCCGACTGCTGCGACTGCATCTGCATCTGCTGGTACTGGGTCTCATAGAGGGGGACGAAGTCCTTTTTGGTGATCTTCTCACCATTGACCTCGGCGACGACGTCAGGGATGCCCTTGGTGTCCGGCTTGCCTTCTTGTCCCTGGTCTTGTCCTTGTCCGGACGCGTCGCTTCCGGCCTCCTGCTTCGCCGAGGCGGATGTCTCTTGGGCTTTCGGCTCTTCCTCGGGGGAGCCGCAGGCTGCCAGTGATCCCACTGCTGTCGCGACGACGAGGCCCAATAACCATTTGCTCTTCTGCACACTCACTCCTGCTTTCGGCATCAGCCCGTCAGGCTAACAGGTTGACGTTGCCGCCGGCTGAGTAGACCTTGACCGTCGCTTGGCAAGACAGGACACTTGGATAACCCAAGCGGCAAAGGAGCCCGATCATGACTGCACGGTTCAGGGGAGTCTTTCTGACATGTCAGGACAGCGCGAAGACCGCGGCGTTCTATCGAGACCTGGCTGGTGTGCCGCTGGAGGAAGAGGGCAATGACGAGTACACGTACTTCGTACTTGAGGTCGAGGGAGTTCAGGTCGCCCTCCACGACGCACATGGCTTCGCGGACTACAGTTTTCCGCCGAACAGCGAGTCGAACCTCACCCACCTGTACTTCCGGATTGAGGATCAGGAGGCGTTCCTCGCCGATGTCGAGAGCGTGGGGGCGCCGCTGATCGATGTCGATGAGGTCGTCGTCACCGTTCAGGACCCCGATGGGCGGAAGGTGATGTTCGGTACGGCCTGAGGTGCCTCAGGTGAGCGGACTGTAGGCCGAGTAGACGACCCCACTGGGAAATGACTTCGACTCGAGCAGATGCAGCCTCGGTGCGGGAGCGCCCTCGGGAAAGAAGCCACGCCCGCGGCCCTGCCACACGGGATAGGTGAACATCCGGAACTCATCGACCACCTCGGCGGTGATGAGCGCATGCGCCAGGGTGATGCTGCCGGTGAGGATGACATCGCGGCCCGGTGCATCGCGCAGAGCTGTAACGGCTCGAACGGGATCGCTGCTGATCACGGTCGTGTTCTGCCAGCCCGGATCACTCAGTGTCGTCGACACCACTCGTTTGTCGACCTGGTTGAGATGTTCGGCGACTCCGGTGGTGTCATCCGTCTGCAACGGCCAATAGCCGCGGAAGTCCTCGAAGGTCTGTCGCCCGAGCAGCAGCACGTCCTCGTGGGCTGATTGGCGCATGAGCTCGGCGGACAGTTCCTCATCCTGAGCCTGTGGGTCGAACCAGTCGTCGAGCATCTCAACTCGGCCGTCGAGGGTCATGTTCTGGGTGATGATGATGCGCACAGCGGTCTCCTCATCGAGTGGTCGCGTCACCGACCACGGTACGCATGCCGACGCCCGAGGTCCATGGCTCGAGGCCAGAGACCTCGGGCGTCGGGAACGATCAGGCGTGGGACTCGGCGTTCTCCGGGGTCTCGACGACATGCGATTCCGGCTTGCTGCGCTTGATCAGCAGCACGACGAGGGCTCCGGCCAATGCGGCCGCGGCACCGATGATGAAGCAGGTGCGGAAGGCCGCCTCGGCGGGGATCTGGGCTCCACCCACCGACACGGTCTGGCTCGTGAGCACGATCGCCATCACCGCGCCGGCCAGGGTTGTACCCATCGACCGCATGAGGGCGTTGACGCCGACCCCGGCACCAGCCTCGGCGGCGGGGGAGTTCTCGAGGATGAGCGTCGGCATCGCTGCGTACCCGATGCCGACTCCCGCCGAGGCGATGCAGGTGGCGATCATGAGCTGCCAGGGTGCCCCGTCGAGGAAGACGGCGAATACATAGCCGCCGGCAATCACCGTGGCGCCGAGCGCAAGCGTCGGACGCCCGCCGATGGTTGAGAGGAGGCGACTCGAGATCGGGGTGAAGGCCAGCATCATCAGACCGGCCGGAGCCATCCACAGTCCGGCTTGGAGGATCGACTGGCCGAGTCCGTAGCCGGTGGCCTCGGGCATCTGGAGGAGCTGGGGGACGACGATCGACTGCGCCATCATGCCGAAGCCGATGAGGATTCCCGCGATGTTCGTCAGGAGGATCGGGCGTCGGACGGTGGTGCGCAGATCGACGAGCGGGTGGGGGTGTCGCACTTCGAAGAAGCCCCAGGCGATGAGGACGATGACTCCGCCGATGATCGCCAGCAGAGTTGAGGGGGCACTCCATCCCCAGTCATTGCCCTTCGAGATTCCAGCGAGAACGCCGACGATGCCGACCGCGAGCCCCACAGCGCCGAGGACGTCGAACCGTCCGGGATCCACTGGCGAGGTGTGCGGGAGAACGACGAGTGAGAGCACGACCATCGCCGCGGCGAGCACGGCCGAGAGCCAGAACAGCATATGCCAGTCGAAGTCCTGAGCGATCCAGGCCGCGATCGGCAGGCCGAGGGCGCCGCCGACTCCGAGCGTGGCGCTGATGCCCGCGACCGCTGAGTTGCGCATGGCAGGCGGAGTGATTTCGCGGACGAAGCTGATCGCCACCGGGATGTATCCCATGGCGAAGCCCTGCAGGACGCGTCCGATGAGAACCGGGCCGATGGTCGAGAACATGGCGCAGATGACGGAGCCCACGAGCAGAATGATGGCCGAGGCGACGAGGACTGGCTTGCGGCCGTAGATGTCGGCGAGGCGACCGGCCACAGGCATGGCTACGCCTCCACCGAGCAGGGTGGCGGTGACGACCCAGGCCGCGTTGCTCGCCGAGGTGTTGAGCAGGTGCGGCAGCTCCGGCTGGATCGGGATCACCAGGGACTGCATGAGCGCGGCGCACAGGCTGGAGAAGCCGAGGACCATGACGATGAGCAGCGGTTTGGCGGCTGGGGCCGCTGGAGCTGCGGAGGCCGTGGTCGGATCGCCAGGGCTGTTGTGCTGATGGTTCAAACGAGTCTTCTTCCTGTCCCGTGCCGGCGAGCTCCGCCCGAGGGGAATTATGTATTATACATATCGATCTTCTGTATAAACTATATAGCTATGAGGCCTCGACCAAAAACCGACTGGACAACCACTCGGAGTTCACGCGAGGAAGCAACCCTTCCCCTCGATGCAGACCTTCCTGCTGATCGCAAGGTTGCCGCCCTCATCTCCCGACTCGATCGCGCTCAGCGGGAGCAATCGCGCACAATGGAGCTGGGCACGGCGGACCTGCGGATTCTGTGGATGTTCGCCGATGGGAAGTCTCGCACGCTCAAGGAGATCGCGGCTGAACTGTCTCTCGAGCAGTCAACCGTGAATCGGCAGATCAATGCGGCGATGGCCGAAGGGCTCCTGCAGCGTTCGCGGCGTTCAGGGGATTCCGCCCATGAGATCTCGCGAACGGAGAAGGGGGCGCGGATCTTCGAAGACGACGTCGCGACAGCCCTCACCGCGTTCGCCTCCGGCCTGGACGCCCTCGGTGATCGGGTCGATGACTTCCTTGAGGATTTCACCCGGTTCGTCGCCGCCTATGGCTCTGCGGTCGGGCCCGATGACTCTGCAGTCGGATCCGATACACAGTAGGGACTGTCATTCAGCTCGGCTCGAAGCTCAGTAGAGTCGGACGCACCGCTCATTTGGCTCGAAGGAGAACCGCTCTCATGTCCGCATCACCATCCGGCTCCACCCCAGATTTCCGCACCGAGGCTCAGGGTCTGCAGGACGACCTCGTGACCTTGCGTCGCACCCTGCACGCCCATCCCGAGCTCGGCTACCAGCTGCCCTTCACTCAGAAGACGGTTCTGGACGAACTCGCTGGCTTGGGCCTTGAGATCACCACGGGGGAGTCGCTGACCTCGATCGTCGCTGTGCTCAAGGGGGGACGAACCGGACCTGCGGTGCTGCTGCGCGGGGACATGGACGCACTGCCGGTGGCCGAGGACACCGGTCTCGAATACGCGTCGACCAACGGCAACATGCATGCGTGCGGCCATGACATGCACACCGCCGGACTCGTCGGTGCCGCCCGACTGCTCGCCGCTCACCGGGACGAGCTGCCCGGCTCCATCGTGTTCATGTTCCAACCCGCCGAGGAGGTTGAGGGCGGGGCCGAGCCGATGATCGACGAAGGCCTCCTCGAAGCGGCCGGTGTGCCGGTCGTCGCCGCGTACGGCATCCACGTCGAAGCCGACGAGCGTGGGAGGTTCACCACCAAAGGCGGGCCGCTCATGGCAGGCTTCGCCGATCTCAACCTGAAGATCCACGGCGCCGGCGGCCACAGCTCCCAGCCGCAGGCCACGCGCGACCCAGTACCGGCAGTTGCCGAAATCGCGCTCGCCTTGAACACAATGGTCTCCCGGTCCTTCGACATCTTCGATCCCGTCGTGGTCTCCGTGACGCAGCTCGAGGGCGCACAGGCCAGCAACGTCATCCCGGACTCCGCGAAGCTCACCGCTTCTATTCGCTACCTCTCTGCCGAATCCATCGCACTGGTCAAGGAACGGGTGCACGAGATCGCGGAGAGCATCGCCCGCGCGCACCGATGCACCGCCGAGGTGGACCTGCGTCTCGGTTTCCCCGTGACCATGAATAACCCTGCCGAGTCCCAGCTGGTCATCGACCGCCTCGGCGAGGTCTTCGGTTCCGAACGCGTCGAGGAGATGGCAGTACCGCGGATGGGATCCGAGGACTTCTCCTATGTGCTCCAGAAAGTGCCCGGCACCTTCGTGTTCCTCGGAGCCACACCAGAGGGTGTGGACCCGAACGCGGAAACCAACCACTCGCCCAGGGTGGTCTTCGATGATGGACTCCTCGGCGACCAGGCCGCAGCGCTCGCCCACCTGGCGTTCGCGCGCTTGATGGACGAAGTGGGCTGAGGGACGGGCTGGTTCAATGCTGTGCTGGCCGCGGATTGTTGGCAGCGGCTGGCTGGTCGCGGGGCGCTGGTTGCGGCGCGCTGGTTGCTCGCCGAGACACGGGCGTTGAGCCGAGACGCGGGCGCTGGCTGCTGACTGCTCACCGAAACTCGGCCGCTACGTCGAAGCACGAGTGTGCAACTGAGGGTCTCGACGCAGCGGCCGAGTTTCGGCGAGAGCTGCTGTTGGTGCAAGGCGCTGCTTCAGGCGCTGCTTCAGTCGCTGAGCAGGCCCTGAGTTGGCGTTGACTCAGGCCCTGATCATGCCGTGGGGATCGAGGACGAACTTCTTGGCGACGCCGGAGTCGAAATCGGCGTAGCCCTGCGGGGCGTCGTCGAGGGCAATGGGTGTGGCATTGACGTTCTTCGCGATCGTCACCTTGTCGTTGAGGATCGCGTGCATCAGGCCGCGGTTGTACTTCATGACCGGGCACTGTCCGGTGACGAAGACGTGGGACTTCGCGAAGCCGAGGCCGAAGCGCATCGACAGTGAACCCTGCTGCGCTGCTTCGTCGGCCGCCCCCGGATCACCGGTGACGTAGAGGCCCGGAATGCCCAGGCTGCCGCCGGCACGGGTGATGTCCATGAGCGAGTTGAGCACGGTCGCCGGGGCTTCCGTGGCCGCATCCTTGCCATGGCCGCGCGCCTCGAAGCCCACCGCGTCGATGCCGCAGTCGACCTCGGGAGTGCCGAGGATCTGCTCGATCTGGTCCTTCGGATCGCCCTTGGACACATCGACGGTCTCGCATCCGAAGGCCCGTGCCTGTGCCAGACGGTCCTCGTTGAGGTCACCGACGATGACGACCGAGGCACCGAGGAGCTGCGCCGAGGTGGCCGCCGCGATTCCGACCGGGCCTGCACCGGCGACGTAGACCGTCGAACCGATCGTGACGCCGGCCCCGACTGCACCGTGGAATCCGGTGGGGAAGATGTCGGAGAGCATGGCCAGATCGAGGATCTTCTCCATCGCCTGGTCCTTGTCCGGGAATTTCAGAACGTTCCAATCGGCATAGGGCACGAGGACGTACTCGGCCTGGCCGCCGACCCAGCCGCCCATGTCGACGTAGCCGTAGGCAGAACCTGGGCGGTCGGGGTTGACGTTGAGGCAGATGCCGGTCTGGCGTTCGATGCAGTTCCGGCACCGACCGCAGGAGATGTTGAACGGCACAGAGACGAGATCGCCGACCTTGACGAACTCGACATCGCGACCGACTTCGACCACTTCGCCGGTGATCTCGTGGCCGAGGACGAGCCCTTCGGGTGCGGTGGTGCGGCCGCGGACCATGTGCTGGTCGGAGCCGCAGATGTTCGTGGCTACGGTCTTGAGGATGACGCCGTGATCGACCTTGCGGCCGACATTGGCGGGATGGACGCCGGGCCCGTCCTTGAGGACGAACTCGGGATATTCGGTGTCGATGACCTCGACCTTGCCGGGGCCTGCGTAGCTGATTGCCTTGTTGCTCATCGTTGAGTCTCCATCTGTGTCGCACCGCTGTCGATGTCCAAGAAGCGTCGTCGTCCCATGGTCGGTGGGCGAAAAGGCGGTCAGGAAGCGCCGACGGTTCCTGAAATATCAGTCTGTTATCAGACGTACGAGCAGTCTCGCGGTCACAGGAGACTTCTGTCAATAGGTCCGGTCCCGTACCTCGAGACCACCCACGTCAGGCCGTCGCAGCCGTCCCGCAGCCCGAGACTACCCACGTTAGGCCGTCGCGGGCGTCTCATCGAGGCGGGTTGAGAGGATGTGCCGCGAGGTCGTTCGCAGGTGCGCCAGTGATTCTTTGATGAATGGCGAGTCCCGGCTGCCCGCTCGGACGGCGGCGATGATCTTCCGACTCAGCCTCCCGGAGCCGCTGAGTCGAACCCGTGTCACATTCGCCTCACCCAGTGAACTGGCCAGACGCGGAATGAGGCTGACTCCGACTCCCGCACCGACGAGTGCGGCAGACGTCTCCCACTCGATCGTCTCGTGGGCGACGGTCGGGGTGACGCCGGCCGCAGTGAACGCCGCAACGAACAGCGCGTGATACGGCGAGCCGGGTCCGGCGCTGATCCATTCCTCCCCGGCGAGCTCCGCGAGTGAGACCGACTCACGCTCAGCCACCTCGTGGTCGGAAGGGACCATGACGTCGAGCGGATCGTCGAGAAGATCGATCTTGTCGAAACGCGGGTCTTCCTCGACCTGAACCTCACCCTGCATCGCGACCACCACCGCGAGGTCGATGCGTTCAGCCACGAGGAGCTCGAAGCAGCGTGCCGGGCTGGCCTCGATCACGTGGACTCCGACATCAGGGTGAGCCCCACGCAGCTTCGCAGCCAATGGGGCCAGGAGATTCGACGAGGCGGTTGAGAACCCGCCGATGCCGAAATGTGAGGGGGTGTGGTCGCCGGCTGTCAGGGACGAGGCTCGAATCTCCTCCCACTCGGCGATGAGTCGGTCGGAGCGGCGGACAAGATGCCGACCCGTCGCGGTCAGGCGCAACCCTCGCCCGTCCTTGACGAGCAGCGTCATTCCCAGTGAATGCTGGAGCTCGCGCAGCTGTCCGGAGACGGCCGAAGGCGAGTAGCCGGTGAGCTCGGCCGTGGCGGCGACGGTACCGCAGGCGGCGAATGTGCGAAGCATGATGAGACGCGGATCGATCATGACACCATTGTGCCCCGAACCATGCGGAAAAACCGCACATAATTCATCAGAATCTCCCGCTTTTCCTGCAGTGTTGAGATCGCTAGTGTCGTTTGTGACAGCACGGATCGAGGCACTGTGCCGAGCAGGGAGCCGAAGCCGACGCGCTGTGCAGCACAGCAGCAGACATCAAGGGAGATGGAATTGACCGCAGTGAATCTGGCGCCGACGAAGAAGGGATTCCCTGCCGGCTTCAGCGCAGAGAGACTCGATGAGCTCCGCCGACTGCTCGACACGCGACGCACCGGATTCTCTCTCGAGGCTCCTTTCTACACCGACGACCATCTCTTCAATCTCGATATGCAGGCCATCTTCGGGCAGAACTGGGTCTTCGCCTGCAGCGTCGCCGAGATCCCAGAGCCCGGGGACTACGTCACCCTCGACTATGGTCCGTACTCGCTCCTTGTCCTGCGCACCGACGACGGGGGCGTCAACGTCCTCCACAACGTGTGCCGCCACCGCGGGGCCCGCGTCCTCACCGAGGCGGCCGGCACCACGGGCAACCTGGTCTGCGGATACCACTCGTGGACCTATTCACCCGACGGGCACCTCATCCACGCCTCGGCGCCGGGTGAGATGGAATTCGACAAGGCCTGCTATTCGCTAAAACGAGCCCACGGGAAGATCGCTGCTGGCCTCGTCTTCCTGTGCCTGGCCGATGAACCCCCAGCTGATTTCGATGACACCGCAGCGATCTTCGCCCCCTATGTCGCCCCGCACGAACTCGCGAAGACGAAGGTGGCCTATCAGCAGAACATCATCGAGGAAGCCAACTGGAAACTCGTGATGGAGAACAACCGCGAGTGCTACCACTGTGATGGGCACCCGGAACTGGCCTGCGCCCTGTTCCCGACATGGGGGCTGAGTGATGACACGATCCCACCGCACCTCGAGGACGTCTGGGACCGCAACCAGCAGGCACAGGCCTCGCTGGAATACCGGTGCCGCCGCTACGGACTGCCCTACGAGGTCGTCGAAGAACTCGACACCCGCATCGCCGGTATCCGGATCTCGCGCGAATCTCTGGACGGGCAGGGGGAGTCATTCTCAGCCGACGGGCGACGGTTGGTGAAGAAGCTCCTCGGCGATCTTCCCGATTTTCGTTTGGGTCGCTGCTCCATGCACCTGCAGCCCAACAGCTGGTTCCACCTCCTCGGCGATCATGTCGTGACGTTCACGGTGCTCCCGATCAATGCTCACCAGACTCAGGTGCGGACCACGTGGCTCGTCGCCGACGATGCGGTTGAAGGCGTCGACTACGACCTCGAGACGCTGACGCACACGTGGAAGCAGACGAACTTGCAGGACAAGGACTTCGTCGAACTCTGCCAACGTGGTGCGAGTAGCCCGTTCTACGAGCAGGGTCCCTATATGAAGAGCGAATATCAGGTCGAGGCCTTCATCAACTGGTACGTGCAGCGGATGCGGGAGCACGTGGGATGAAGCGCATCGACGACCCGATGATTCCGTTGGCGCAGCGGGTCCGGGGCCTCGAGATGCCGTGGAACCGGGCCCTCTCGTCTACCACCGGGCCCGCCGGTGCCGCCACGGCATTGGGCCCGTGGCACCCCCAGGAATTCTCCGCCGAGTGTGTGGAGACCATCCCCGAGGCGGGCGACATGATGGTCTTCGTGTTCCGCCGGATGGACGGTGCCCCACTGGCATTTCGGTCCGGTCAGTACATCAACATCGACTTCCCCGTGCATGGTTCGGACGCCGAGCCGGTGTCTCGCAGCTACTCGATCTCGAGTGCGCCGACGGAACCGTGGACGTTCTCCATCACGATCAAACGCGACCCGAAGGGGCTCGTCTCGACCTGGGCGCATGAGTCTCTGCGGGTCGGCGCCGTCCTGGAGATGCTGGGTCCGGTGGGCGCCTTCCACCTCGCCGACTATGATCGGCGAGCCCGGTACCTGCTGCTTGCGGCCGGAGCAGGGATCACCCCGCTCATGTCGATGGTGCGCACGATCCATTCCCTTCCAGGTCAGGCCGACGTCGTCCTGCTCTATCACGGCTCCGCACCGGATCGCTTCGCGTTTGCCGAAGAGCTGGATTTCCTGGCCCGCGCCGATTTCCGGATTGAGGTCATCTACACCCTGGGGGACCGGGCACAGGGGGACCGGGCGCTGGCAGACGAGTCGGCCGGCGCCGGAAGCGTCTGGGTCGGGAAGACCGGCCGCCTCTCGACCGCGCTCCTCGAAGAGGTCGTCCCTGATGCCAATGGGCGGCAGGTGTTCGCCTGTGGTCCCGAGGGCTATCTCAACACGGCGACGCAGTGTCTGCGCGAGGTCGGCGTGGACGACACCTCGGTGTTCATGGAGTTCTTTTCCGGAGACCGTGCGACCAGACGCGAATACGCCGAGGAGGTCGCCCTGGCTGGGGAGATCGCCGAAGAGATCGCGTCATCGACCGAGGAGTACTACGAACAGCAGCCGGCTGCCCTGGAGATGTACGAACCGGAGTACACCGCCGACGGGCCCGTCGAAACCACCGGGGATCCGGTGGAAGCCGTCGACGCCCTGGCCGAGGTTCCCTTCGAGCCCGAGGTTGAGGTGGTCGTGGCGGACGCCGAAGCGGTTGCGACGGTCGAGACCGACCCGGGCACAGCCTCGGCGGGGGACGTTATGAGCGCAGATGTCGAGTCAGATGACGAAACCACGGTCGTCGACCCGGCGACCTTCGCTACTGTCGGCGAAGGGGAGCACACGATGGCGTTCGTGCGCAGCGAGCTCAACGTTCGCGTCGCCTCGGACGAATTCGTCCTCGACGCTGCCAGGGCCGCGGGTGTGAAGATCGGGGCGAACTGCCAGGAAGGCATGTGCGGTTCGTGCAAGGTCGTCAAGCTCGACGGTGACGTCGACATGAACCACCAGGGCGGCATCCGCGCACGAGAGATCGAGGCCGGGAAGTTCCTGCCCTGCTGTTCGACCGCGTTGAGCGACCTGATCATCGACGCCTGATCCGAGGGGGCACCTGCTCTGAGGGTGACCTGATCCGAGGGGGAGGGGTCGCCGCCCGCTCCGACCGCACCATTCGCCAGCACAGCCTTTCGCACCAACCCAGATTTTCCCTGCACCACAAAGGAGTACACAGTGCCGATTTCCTCACCCCGAGTCGTCATCATCGGAGCCGGCATCGTCGGAGCTAACCTCGCGGACGAACTCGCCCAGCTGGGCTGGACCAACACCCTCGTCCTCGAACAGGGCCCGCTGAACATCCCCGGCGGCTCGACTTCGCATGCACCGGGTCTCGTCTTCTCCTCCAACGGCTCGAAGTCGATGACCGAGTTCGCCCAGTACACGATCGAGAAGCTGACCTCCCTGACCGGTCCCGATGGTCGCGGATCATTCCTACCCGTCGGCGGTCTGGAGATCGCCACCCAGGAAGATCGGCTCCAAGACCTGCACCGCCGTGCCGGATGGAACCGATCCTGGGGCGTCGACGCCGAGGTGGTCGATGCGAAGGAATGCCTTCGTCTGTTCCCGTTGCTCAACCCGGACAAGGTCCTCGGCGGTCTGGTGACCCCCGGCGACGGGTTGGCGCTCGCCGCCCGCGGAACCCAGCTGGTCATGGATCGAGCCCGGGCCGCCGGTGTCGAATTCCGCGACCGCACCGCTGTCACCGGCATCGAACAGTCCGGGGGTAAGGTCACCGCAGTGCTCGCAGGAGAGGACCGGTTTCCGGCCGATGTCGTCGTCTCCTGTGCCGGATTCTGGGGCCCGAACATCGGAGAGATGGTCGGAACCACGATCCCGCTGCTGCCGCTGGGCCACCAGTTCGCCTGGACCACCGAAGTACCCAGCCTGGCCGGGAAGAACGAACAGCCCGCAGGAGCCTCGGCGCCCATCCTGCGCTACCAGGACAAGGACCTCTACTACCGTGAATGGGGAGACCGGATCGGCATCGGCTCCTACGCCCACCGGCCGATGCCCGTCGACCTCGACACCTTGCGGACCTACTCACCCGATGAGATCACCGACGAGGTCATGCCCTCGAGCCTGGACTTCACCCCGGAGGACTTCGCCCGTGAATGGGAGGCCACGCAGGAGCTGCTGCCCGAACTGCGCCAGACCGAAGTCCAGCGCGGCTTCAACGGCATCTTCTCTTTCACCCCCGACGGCGGATCACTCGTGGGACAGTCCCGAGAGGTCGACGGATTCTTCGTCGCCGAGGCGGTCTGGGTCACCCACGGTGCCGGCATCGCGAAGGCCGTCGCCGAACTCATCTCGCTCGGGCGTTCGAACACGGACCTGTCCGGCATCGACCTCAACCGCTTCGAGGACGCACTGACAACGCTCGAATATGTCAGCGAAACCTCGCAGCAGAACTTCGTCGAGATCTACGACGTCATCCACCCCCTGCAGCCACGCGTCTCACCCCGGGATCTGCGGCTGAGCCCATTCAACGAGCAGCAGAAGGCACTCGGCGCATTCTTCCTCGAGACGAATGGGTGGGAACGTCCTCACTGGTACGAAGCCAATTCGTCTTTGCTCGAGGAGCTGCCCGAGGAGTGGAAGGCGCCTGAGCGTGAGGGCTGGGCGGACATGTTCCATTCGCCGATCGCGGCCGTCGAAGCGTGGAAGACGCGGACGAATGTCGCCATGTATGACATGACTGCGCTGAAGCGTTTCGAGGTCAAAGGGCCGGGTGCCGGCGAACTGCTGCACGGACTGACCACCTCGTCGATGCTGCGCAAACCCGGGGCAGTCAGCTACACCCTTCTGCTCGATGATGAGGGCGGCATCACCAGCGACATCACTGTCGCGATCCTCGACGAGCAGACCTATCAGGTGGGGGCGAACTCGAACATCGACTTCGCCTACATCACCCGCGCGGCCAGGGAACAGTCGGCGGCGGATCCGGCGAAGTGGGCCACCGTTCGTGAAACGACGCAGGGAACGTGCTGCATCGGCCTGTGGGGTCCGCTGGCGCGGGAAGTCATCGGCCGGGTCAGCAACGACGACCTCAGCAACGATGGACTCAAATACTTCCGTACCAAGCAGATCACCATCGGCGGCATCCCCGTCACAGCGATGCGCCTGTCCTACGTCGGCGAGCTCGGTTGGGAGCTCTACACCTCGGCGGATCTGGGGCATCGACTCTGGGATGTGCTGTGGGAGGCAGGTCGCGAGTTCGGGCTCATCGCCGGCGGTCGCGAGGCCTTCAATTCGATGCGTCTGGAGAAGGGCTTCCGCTCCTTCGGCTCGGATATGACCAGCGAGCACGAGCCCGTGCAGGCGGGGCTCGGCTTCGCGGTCAAGGCTTCGAAGACCGATGACTTCCGGGGCAAAGCTGCGCTGGCGGACCGGGCCGCAGCTGCGACTCAGAAGCTGACGTGCCTGACGCTCGACCGTCGGGAAGACGTCGTGCTCGGCAGCGAACCCGTGTATGTGAAAGGGGGCGCTGGAGCCGGGGTTGGTGCTGAGGGCGAGGCGAACGGAGCGGGCAAGGCTGACGGCTATGTCACCTCGGCGTCCTATGGGTACTCGATCGGGCAGACCATCGCCTACGCCTGGCTGCCGAACACCATGAGCGTCGGAGACGGCGTCGAGATCGAGTACCTGGGTCGTCGGCTTCCGGCGACGGTCACCGCGGAGCCGATCTTCGACCCGGAGATGACACGGCTCAAGGGGTGAGGGGCTTACGGCCGAGCTGCTGAAGGGTGAAGCGCATAGAGATTCGGACCTCATCGACTGAGCGGTCGGGGTGGGTTGCGCGCTGCCGCTACTCCGCTGTCATCGAAACTCCGCCGTCGCGTCGAGACCATTAGGCACGCATACGTGCCTTGGCGCTCCTGCGGTGTCGCGACTGGGCGGTTGCACCTCCATCCGCTGTTGAGACAATCGAGTGATGAAGCCGGATACCTCTGACCCGACACTGCCCGAACGTGACCGACAGGAATTGATCAGATGGACGGTGGCATGCGCCGAGAGGCTGTTGCCAGTGTTCTCTGCTGCTCGCCCGGACGATCCGCGACCGGGGGAAGCACTCGACGGCGCAGTGCAGTTCGCAGATGGACAACTGGCGGTCGGGAAAATGCGAAAACTCGCATTCGGCTGCCATGCGGCCGCGCGGGAGGCGTCTGAGGATGCGAGTACTGCCGTTGCACGAGCCTGCGGTCAAGCTGTGGCAGTTGCACATATGGCCGGTCATAGCCGCGAATTGGCGCGCTATACGAAGAAGGCGCTCGCCGGAACCGAGCTGGCACGTGAACTCGAGTGGCAGAGAGCCCACGTGCCTGAGCGGTTTCGAGAATATGTGTATTCCAACCTTGAGTGATGACGGCCGATGACAGGTTGATGACTGCTGGTGACCGATGAGACACACGGGATCGACAACTGGTGCCACTCCTTGTTCCATATGGTGGATTCGTGTTGACCAATAACTGGGACTGACGAAAGTATGACAGCAGGAGTTACTGTCGACTGCCCCACCTCGGTGGCGGGCCCGAAGGAGTGTCCATGCCCAAGCCTGCGATCATCGGCTGGTCCCACGGAAAGTTTGGGCGCTCCGAATTACCGCTTCCCGAGATGATGGGCGACGTCGCACGGGGTGCCATTGCCGATGCGGGACTCGAGCCATCCGACATCGACGTCATCCACGTCGGGGTCTACAACAACGGTCTGTCCAAGCAGGGATTCGAAGCCGCACTTCCCGGCGTCGTCTTCCCCGAACTCGCACTGACTCCGGCCCATCGGCATGAGAATGCTTGTGCCACAGGCTCCACCGCGGTCTTCGCCGCTCATGACTCCATCGCCGCCGGCAGGCACAAGACCGCCCTGGTCATCGGAGCCGAACGCATGACACAGGCCTCGGGCCATGAGGTCAACGAGGTCCTGCTCAGTGCCAGTTACCGGGAAGAGGAAGAGCACTTCAAATCCTTCGCCGGCGTCTTCGGAGAGATCGCCCGCCGGTACTTCGACCGCTACGGTGACCACTCGGAAACCCTGGCGAAGATCGCCACGAAGAATCACGCCAACGGCTCCCACAATCCGTTGGCCCACATGCAGAAGGACCTCGGCTACGAGTTCTGCAACACGGTCTCGGAGAAGAATCCCTACGTGGCAGAACCCCTGCGCCGCACTGACTGCTCGATGGTCTCCGACGGGGCCGTTGCGCTGGTCATGGCCGCCGAGGATGTTGCGGTCTCAGCTCCACAGGCCGTGACCTGGCGTGGCATGGGCAACGCCAACGACGTCATGCCCCTGTCCCAGCGCGATCCTCTGGCGATGGCCGGCGCCCGCCGCGCCATGTACCAGGCCCTCGACGTAGCCGGAATCGGGATCTTTGATCTCGACCTGCTTGAGACCCACGACTGCTTCACCATCGCCGAACTCCTCGAATACGAGGCCTTCGGTCTCGCCGAACCAGGTCAGGGCCACCGGCTCCTCGAAGACGGGACCACTGCCGTCGGCGGCAGACTCCCGGTCAACCCCTCCGGCGGGCTCAAAGCCAAGGGCCACCCCATCGGTGCCACCGGAGTCTCCATGCATGCGCTCGCCGCCGCCCAGCTCACGGGCCGCTCACCAGGCATCCAGATCAAAGATCCGCAACTGGCCGGAATCTTCAACATGGGCGGAGCCGCCGTATCCAACTTCGCCTCGATCCTCGAGCGCACACGCTGATGCGCGCCATCTCCCAGACCTCGCCGGCCAAGGACTTCTCACCCACACCTCGCCGCGGCGTCAACGTCTCCCGCTTCCTCACCCAGACAGCACGCCGGATCCCGGACCACACCGCCGTCATCGACGACGATCACTCGGTGCGCTGGACCTGGAGCGAACTCGATGCCCGAGCCGAGGCACTCGCCCGCACCCTCCAAGCCAGTGGTGTGGGCAGGCGCGACAGTGTCCTCCTCGTTTCGGCCAATCACGCCGAGGTGGTCCAGTCCTTCTGGGGCATCATCCGTGCCGGTGCGGTCATCGCCCCACCGAACGCCGCACTGTCGACCGAAGAGCTGCTGAGCATCAGCGCCGATGTCATCCCGGCCGCGATCGTCGTCGACCGCGCCCATGCCGACTTCGTCGAAGCACTGAAACGGACAGGCTTCACTGGCGCCGTTCTGTGGATAGGTGAGCTGCCAGATGGATCACCCTCATCGAGCGGACCACTTAGCGGCGATGGCGCAGGCTATAAAGGGTCCTCTCGACGCGAAGTGGTCCGCTCGACGGAAGCGGCAGATGGCGCCGAGGATGGCATTGGGGACTTCGCGGTCGAAGAGGACGACCCCTGCTGGTACTTCTTCACCTCCGGATCCACGGGCAAACCGAAGGCGGCCACGTTCACGCACCGCCACCTCGGCGCCGTGCTTATGAATCATCGTTGCGATCTCTTTCCCAACGAGACCGAAGACGGAGCTTCGTTGGTGCTCGCCCCGCTCTCGCACGGGGCGGGGATTCACATGCTCGCGCAGGTCTTCGGCGGTACGCCCTCGGTCATCCACCCTGGTGGCAAGGCTGATCCGAGCACCCTGTGGGAGTCGATCGACGGCTATGAAATCACCAACGCCTTCACCGTCCCGACCATTCTCAACCGCATCGTCGCCGGCTACCCGGTTGATCGCGGGCCCGCCGACCACAGTCTCAATCGAGTCATCTACGCAGGTGCCCCGATGCTCGCAGCCGACCAGTCTCGTGCCCTCGACAGGCTCGGGGCCTGCCTCGTGCAGTACTTCGGCCTCGCCGAGGTGACGGGTGCGATCACTGTCCTGCGACCGGAAGAGCATGGACAGATTTCGGTCGACTCCGCTGGCATCGGCACCTGTGGCAGAGCCCGCACCGGTGTCGACATCGTCATCCTCGACGAGTCAGGCACCGAGCTGCCAGATGGAGAGCAGGGCGAGGTCTGCGTGGGCGGGCCCACCGTCTGCGCCGGCTACCTGGGGCGCGCCGACGCCAATGCCGAGGCCTTCGCCCACGGTGTCTTCCACACCGGCGACGTCGGCTACCTCGACGAGTCGGGCTTCCTGTTCCTCACCGGACGAAAGTCCGATATGTACATCTCAGGTGGGTCGAACGTGTACCCGCGTGAGATCGAGGAGCTTCTTCTCACCGACGCCGAGGTGGCCCAGGCGGTTGTCGTGGGCGTGCCCGATGCGCAGTGGGGAGAGATCGGAATCGCGATCATCGAACCAGCGTCGAGTGGCGCGGCGAATGCCAGCGACGGCTCAAGCACTGACCCAGGTGCGAGCGCCGGAACGGACCCGAGCGAGCGTCTGCGTGCGCTGTGCAAGTCCACGCTGGCGGCGTATAAGGTGCCCAAGGAGATCCATTTCGTCGCGGCGATGCCCGTCACCGCCTACGGGAAGCTGGCTCGTAAGGAACTCAAAGCCGAATACTCACAAGGGCGGGGGAGCGCACGATGAACGATCTCAAGGACAAGGTCGTCATGGCCATCGGCTGCGGCACCCCGGACGGGCAAGTCAACAATGGGTTCGCTGCAGCGAAGGCGTTCCTCGCTGCGGGTGCGAAAGTGTGCATCGTCGACCGCGACCGGGCGGCCCTCAACCACGCACGGGCGGTACTCGGGGAGGCCAGCGCCTCGGGTGACGGGGCCAGTTCACCGGACCACCTCGGCGAGGCCGAGTCCCCTGGTGACACGGACTCTCATATGACCACGGTCGTCGCCGACGTCGGCGACGAGGACTCCTTGTCCGCGGCCTTCGACCACTGTGCAAGCAGCCTCGGCGAACCCACGGTGTTGCATTACAACGTCGGCATAGTCGTCAACGGCGGACTCGATACCTTGGACACGGCTGCCTTCGCCAAGGCCCTCGGCATCAACCTCACCGGAGCCTTCGCCGCGATGAAGCAGGCACTGCCCTATATGCGCAGGGCCGGAGGCGGATCGATCATCACGGTCTCCTCGGTGGGCGGAATGCGCTACATGGGCTACGACTACCCCGCCTATGCCGCATCGAAGGCGGGACTCATCGAACTCACGAAGGTCGTCGGCGCCCAATACGCAGCTGAGGGCATCCGCGCGAACTCGATCGCTCCGGGCCTCATCGAGACACCGCTGATCCACAACTCGATCAGCGGCCATTACGATTCGGTCGAGGACATGCTCGCCGCTCGGCACGCACTGTCCCCAACGGGGCGGATGGGCCAGCCAGAGGACATTGCGAAGCTTGCTGTGTTCCTCGCCTCGGAGGATTCGAGCTATATCAACTCCACACTCATCCCCGTCGACGGCGGACTCGTCCACTTCGCCGGAACCCCGAAGAGCTGACCCCCGAATACCTGATCAGATCCCGGGCCTGAACAGACCTAGACAACCAGCCGTGACGAAGCAGTCGCGACGATGAAGACAGACAGGAACAACTCAATGATGGAGGCAAGGGTGCCGACAACACCGACGAAGAGGACCATGCTCGCCTGGTTCGCTGTGCTGGTGACGCTCGTGCTGCTGGTCAGCGGGTGCGGAACGAACTTCGGCACGACCGACGACGGGAAGCAGAAGTACCGGTGGAAGATGACGGTCACGACCGGTTCCACGAGCACCTGGTACATCGCGGCCGAGAAGTTCGCGAAGGACCTCGAAGAGGAGACGAACGGCCGCATCACCCTGAAGGTCTTCGGCAACGAACGTCTCTCCGCCGGTGAGGCCACAGCTGGCGTCGAACAGCTCATGGACGGGGCGAAGGACTTCTCCTACAACTCGCCGATCATCTACTCGGCCGTCGACCCCCGCTTCGGCACCGTCACCGCACCTTTCATCTTCGACACCGTCGAAGACGGACAGAAAGCGCTGGAGGGCAAGGGCGGAGACGTCTACTCCGACTACCTGTCCGAACACGGCGTTCACCTCCTGGGTTTCGGCGAATCGGGAATGCGTCAGCTCACCAACACACACCACCCGATCCACACCCCGGATGACCTGCACGGACTCAAATTCCGCATCCCAGGCTTCGGTCTCTACACCGACCTCTACCGCGCACTGGGCTCCAACCCGACGACCATGCCCTTCGGCGAGGTGTTCACCGCGCTGCAGCAGGGTGCCATCGACGGTCAGGAGAACCCCATCGACGTGATCTACTCCTCGAATCTGCAGGAGGTCCAGCCCTACCTGACCCTGTGGAACTACTCCTACGACCCGCTGATCTTAGGCGTCAACGAGAAGCTCTTCGACTCCCTCGACGGCGAGGACCAGGAGCTTGTGAGCCGCCTGGCCGATGACACCAACAAGTTCCAGATCAAGAAGAACCGTGATGGCGAACAGAAGCTGATCAAGGAACTCAAGGACGGCGGCATGGAAGTCAACGAACTCACCGACTCCGAGAAGGACGAGTTCCGCACCACCCTGGAGCCGCTGTACGCGCAATACCGCAAGATCTGGGGCAAGGACATGTCCGAAGCGTTCATTCCGGAAGGACTCTGAGATGAAAATCGTCAAATGGTTCGAAGACTGGGTCATCATCGCCTCGTTCATGGTGATCGTGCTCGTCACCTTCGTCAACGTAGTCTCCCGCTACACCTTCCAAGCGTCCCTGGCCTTCAGTGAGGAGATCACGATCAACCTCCTCGTCGTGCTCACGATGATGGGAGCGGTCGTGGGCATCCGCCTCGGCGCGCACCTGGGTTTCACCTACCTGGTGGAGAACGCGAAGCCGAAGATCCGCAGATCCCTCATCATCATCGGCGCGGCACTGATGATCGTCTTCCTCGCCGTCCTCCTCATCTGGGGCTCCGAGATGATGATCCACCAGGCCATCCGCGGCCGCGCGACCCCATCGCTGGGCATTCCACAGTGGCTGTTCACACTGTCCATCCCGATGGCCGGGCTGCTAGGCATCGTCCGCACCTTGCAGGCCGCCCGTGCATCGCTGCATGAGGACACCTCTGCCGAGGCGGTTGCTGAGCGTCTGGCTCAGGAAGCCGCACCTGTCATCGACGATGCAGAGCTGAGCAGGTCGGTACACAAGGCTGACGCCAATCACACCACTGACTCTCAGGGAGGCCGCAAATGATCACGCTGCTGCTGTTCGGAAGCTTCTTCCTGTTCCTTGCCCTGGGTATCCCGGTGGCGTTTGCCCTCGGCCTGTCCGCCGTCACCGTGCTCATCACCACCGACGGACTCCAGGTACTGGACGTGGTGCCCTCGGTGATGTTCCCGTCGATGAGTTCGGGCACGCTGCTGGCGATCCCGTTCTTCGTCCTCGCCGGCATCGTCATGCAGTACACCGGCATCTCCCAGCGCCTCGTCGACCTCGCGTTCTTGGTCTTCGGCCGCTTCAGCCACGGGCTGGCCGCGGTGACGATCATCTCCGCGTTCTTCTTCTCCGCGATCTCCGGATCCGGACCGGCCACGGTGGCCGCGATCGGTGCGATTCTCATCCCCGCACTGATCCGCAACGGATACCAGAAGAAGCACGCGGTATCCCTCGTCGCGGCCTCCGGCTCGATGGGCATCGTCGTCCCACCCTCGATCGCGTTCATCATCTTCGCCGTCGTCGCCTCCGAGTTCGGGTCGATCTCGATCACGCGTCTGTTCATCGCCGGCATCGTGCCCGGCGTGATCATGGCTCTGGCCTTCTTCATCGCCGCGCTCTTCGTCCCCCGTGTTCGTGAGCTCGCGGGCCTGCCCGTGAAATCGGGCAAGGGGCTGCTGGCTGCAGGCCGTGAGCCCGCAACCACCACCGGCGCCGAGGCGGCCGTGTCCTCGGACTCGACTGCATCGTCGACGCCGGCGTCGGCCTTGGCGGCAGGAACCGACGGCACTGGTGCGACGAAGACTCGTCTGCTGAAAGCCGACAAGGCTGGAACGTCCGTCTCCACGAGCGGCCCGGCCACCTCGGCGGACATTGGTGTGACGACCGGGTCCGGAAATGGAACCGGGGGTGTGACCGGCCCGAGCGCTCCCGCAGCAGGCAGCTTCGCTGAATTCCTCGCGGCCCTGGTCAAGGCCATCCCCGGTCTGCTCATCCCGGTCATCATCCTCGGCGGCATCTACGGTGGCATCTTCACCCCTACTGAGGCGGGTGCTGTGGCTTCGGTGTTTGCCCTGTTGGTCGGTGTCTTCGTCTACCGCGAACTCAAGCTGCCGGACCTGCCGAAGGTGTTCCTGGAGTCGGGAGTCTCGACGGCTGTCATCATGTTCATCGTCGGTGTGGCCAGCCTCTTCTCCTATGTCATCACGGTCGAAGGCATTGCCGATACGGTGTCGACTGCGGTGCTCGGGGTCACGGACAACAAGTTCGTCATCCTCGCGGTGATCACGATCATCCTGCTCATCGTCGGCGCCTTCGTCGACGCGATCAGCGCGTTCTACCTGTTCATCCCGATCCTCGTGCCCATTCTGCTCGAAGTCGGCGTGGACATGACGACGATCGGTGTGTTCATGACCGTCAACCTCGCCATCGGCCTGTTCACTCCGCCCGTGGGGCTCAACCTCTACGTCGGAGCCGGCATCGGCAAGGTCAGACTCGAGGAAGTGGTGCGCGGCATCATGCCATTCCTCATCTGCGCAATCATCGCCCTGCTCTTCATCACCTACGTCCCGGCGATCTCGAACTGGCTGCCCGACCTCCTCGGCGTCGGCTAGGACTCCGGTCCCGGCAACTGCCTGTCGTTCACTACTTGAAGGAGAACCATGGAACCCTATCTGCTGAGCAACAAATCGGCCCTGGTCACAGGGGCCGCCCAGGGTATCGGCTTGGCCATCGCGACCGCCCTGGCCAGGCGCGGAGCCTCCATCGGGATCGTCGATCTCAAGGGCGCCGAGGCGGCCGCAGACAGTCTGTCCCAGCAGTTTCCGGAACAGACGTTCACCGGTTACGAACTCGACGTCCGCGACGCCGGGGCGGTCACCGCTGCCGTCGGATCTTTCGTCGGAGTTTCCGGCGGGATCGACATTCTCGTCAACAATGCGGGCACGGCGGCCCGGATCGGGATCGACGAGATCACAGCCGAGCAGTGGCAGCGTGACCTGGACACCAACCTCGGCGGGACCTTCAACTTCATCAAGGCCGCCGTGCACCCGCACATGATCAACGCCGGCGCAGGGTCGATCGTCAACATCTCCTCGATCTCGGGAATCAACGGCGGTGCCATGTCCGATGGTGAGGCAGGTGCCCGGTCCGGGCCAGCCTATGCGGCGAGCAAGGGCGGCATGATTGCGCTGACGAAGTGGGTGGCTAAGGAGTACGGGCGGCAGGGAATCCGCTGCAATTCGGTGGCTCCGGGCCCCGTGGAATCCGCTCTCACCGCGGGTCAGGACTACGACACTTCGAACCAGGCCCTGGATCGTATGGGCACACCCGGTGAGATCGCCGAGGCGGTCGCCTATCTCGCCAGCGATGGTGCGGCATTCACCACCGGTCAGATCCTGCGCATCGACGGTGGGGCCGTGATGTCGTGAGCACTTTCGGTTCACCTTCGCCATCAGCTTCGCTCCCGGACGACGTTTTTGATGTTCGCTCCATCGGATTCACACCGATCAAGGGGACTCGGCACCAGTCGCAGTCGGGCGCCGAGTTCGATGAGCACGGGCCTGTGGGCGACCGGCGCTACTGCCTCGTCGACGCCCGGAATCAACAGGTGCTGCGGACGGTGCAGAACCCGTCGCTGGTCGCGGTCCTCGCGACGCTTTACGGTGCTGAACTCGAGGTCAGGCTGCCCGATGGGCGGTCGGTCTGCGCCGTAGCGGAGGTATCAGGTGAGAGGTTGACCTGCGATTACTGGGGTAGGCCGGTCGCAGCGGAGCTGATCAAGGGACCACACGATGAGCTGCTCTCATCCTGGCTGGGCAAGCCCGTGCGGCTGGCGCAGGTCCCGCGGGGAGACGTCGTCTACGGGGATCCGATTGCGATCGTGGGTACGGCCTCCATCCGTGACCTCGGCGAGCGACTCCGTCATCCGGGCCTGCTTGCCGAAGCCGCGAGGTTTCGGGCGACTGTCCTTGTCGAGACCGATACTCCTTATATAGAGGAGACTTGGTCCGGACACGAGATTTCATTGGGTGTCGGGATGCGTGTGCGGATCGGTGAGGCGATTCCACGATGCGCGGTCATCGACCTCGATCCCCTCACTGGTGTGCGTGGCCCGCGGGTGCTGAAGACTTTGGCCGAATATCGTGCCGACAATGACAAGGGCGAGCCGTTCTTCGGTGTCTTCGCGCAGGTTGTGAGTGCGTCGCAGAGCTGAGCGCGCTGCTCGGCAGTTGGTGCCTGTAGAGTTTGAGACATGTCGAGTCCTGAATCAGACAAGTCAGGGGCTGTCGGTCACACTGCCAGCCCCTTGAACCACTAGTTACGACGCCCACAATCTCTGTGGGCGCGCGTCCGGCGTACCCAGGGCTGACCGTAGTGACGAGAAGAACCAATTCTTGATCTCTCACTTCGGAGTATTCGATGCCTTTTGCTCTCTACATGCTTGCCTTGGCGGTTTTCGTCATGGGCACTTCAGAATTCATGCTGGTGGGACTGCTTCCCGCCATTGCGACCGAAATTGACGTCTCGGTCGGCGCTGCGGGCCTGCTGACCTCGGCCTTCGCAGTCGGAATGGTCATCGGTGCGCCAGTCATGGCAGCGTTTGCTCGCCGTTGGCCGCCGCGGTTCACTTTGGTGATCTGTCTCCTTGTGTTCGCGGGAGGCCACGTCATAGGAGCGATGACTTCCGTCTTCTCTCTACTCCTGATCACCCGGGCACTCAGCGCTCTTGCCAATGCCGGCTTCCTGGCCGTAGCACTGAGTACGGCCACCACTCTCGTGCCTGCGAACCGGAAGGGGCGGGCACTGTCGATCCTTCTTGCCGGCACAACGATCGCGACCGTCGCCGGTGTTCCCGCCGGTTCTCTGCTCGGCACGGCGCTGGGCTGGCGAACGACATTCTGGGCGATCGCCATTCTCTGCCTTCCGGCGGTCTTCGGAGTCATTCGAGGCACCGGGAACTCTGCCGATCAGACAGAATCCAGCTCGCCTTCGCCAAGCCTGCGTGCGGAGCTTGGTCAGTTGGCCGAGCCGCGACTCATTCTGGCAATGGTGCTTGGAGCACTGATCAATGGAGGGACATTTGCGGTCTTCACGTTCCTCGCACCGGTCGTGACCGAGACCGCGGGTCTGGCCGAAGTTTGGGTGTCTATAGCGCTGGTGCTGTTCGGCATCGGATCATTTCTAGGCGTCGCGACTGCTGGGCGCCTGTCCGATCAACGACCTGGTCTTGTGTTTGCAGTCGGTGGACCGCTGCTGCTGACGGGGTGGATCGTGTTGACCGTGCTCGCATCGCATCCAGTTGCGCTTCTCGTCCTTGTCCTGGCTCAGGGTTTCCTGTCATTCGGTGTTGGCAGCACCCTGATCACTCGTGTGCTGTATGCAGCATCAAGAGCGCCCACGATGAGTGGTTCGTACGCGACAGCAGCATTGAATATCGGAGCTGCTGCGGGGCCCGTCCTCGGCGCGTTCGGGCTTGCGAGCGGGTTGGGGTTGCTGGCTCCGGTGTGGGTCGCCTCGGCGCTGACAGCGCTTGCTCTTGTCGTCATGCTTCTTTCCGGACGCACTCTCGCTTCACCTGTCACAATGGGGGAATGAGCGAGCAGTCATACCCTGGTGAGGTTGAACTCAGAATTCGTTCCTGCCGGGGGCCAGCAGACTATCCGCCGCTCGTAGCAATCTGGCGAAGCGCGGTGAACGCCACCCACGATTTCCTTTCCGAGGGGGACCGAAGAGAGATCGAATCCAAGTTGGAGACCGACTACTTCCCCTCCGTTTCACTCTCCATCGCAGAGCTAGACGGTCGTCCAGCGGGATTCTCCGGAGTCTTCGACGGACAGTTGGAAATGCTGTTTATCGACGCGCGACAACGCGGCAGTGGCATTGGTGCAAAACTTCTGAACCACGCGATCAAGGAACACGGCATCAAGAGTGTCGACGTCAACGAACAGAATGTCCAAGCTGTGGAGTTCTATACTCATCGCGGATTCCACGTGGCAGGCCGTAGCGAAACCGACGATGCGGGACGCCCCTACCCGCTGCTGCATTTGCAGCTGGCCTAAATCGTGAGGCCCCGAGCGGAACTGTCACTCGCTCTTTTTCGAGACGGGCCGATCGCGTGAAACGTAGATAAGTCTCGCCGATCGACAGTCGAAAGGTTCAGCAACAAACCCTACATCTGTCGGACGAAGAGCTCGAAGGTCACCGCCACCGGATTCGCCCCGGCAGCGAGAACTCCGGAATGCACGTCTCCGGCGACATCGACGACTTCAGCCGTGAGTCTCACCTGGGGGTCTTCGCCCAGAGCGTCGTCGACCGTACCCGTCAGATGTGTGAACTCCACCGCCGGCCACGGTGCTGTACTCGCGGTGAACACGGCTCCGGTGGTGCTGCCGAGACTGGCCCGCACCTCGGCGGCGTCGAAGCCGGCGTTACGGCAGATGGACACAATCGCGTCGTCGATGAGTTCCCCTGGGCGCACGCGGGAGATGACGGCGTTGCCTGGAGCCGATTCCGGGGTGGGGGAGCGCACCGCCTTCGGCGCGAACGCGAAGAACCCCGTCTCCGGATCCGCCTCACTGAGCTGTTGCGCATCGGTGAGGGCGAAGACACGGATCCGCAAACCCCTAGGCCCGATGAGCGTGCCGGGCAGCAGATGACCGCCCTTGGCTTGGCCCTCCTCGGTGGTCCATGAGGCGTGGATATGGGTGAACGGAGCGCCGTCCTTCGTCCCCACCGTCGCCGAGGCATGTTGCAGCGCAGCGGGTCCCTCATAGTCGAATTCAGAAGTGAAGGACATGGGGTGCTCGGCATCGGGGCCATAGGCCGGATAGACGAAATTGATCCGACCGAACTCTCCGCCGACGAACTCCACCATCAGCCCCGAGACACTGAGTGATTCGAGGAAGCCGGTCACGGATTCGAAGAGGTCATCGCCCTCCGCGAGCTCAACGAGATGCTCACTGTGGCGGGTCGGCACCGAGATGATCCGAGGGCTCTGCCGGGGTCCGGCATGGATGACGATGTCACCAGGCTCGCCGAGGTGAAAGTCAGGTTTCGTCACGACTGGTCCTCCGTGCTGGCTACGGCATCGGCGATCTGCTGAGCTTCATGCTGGAGCAGGCCGGCAAGCTCGTACACGCGTGTCCCGGTCATCCGTTCCTGGATGCTGGCGACCGAGAGTGACGCTCGCGGTCTTCTGCCCTTGATCCGCACCGGCACGCCGATCGCCCATGAGCCCTGGGCGAACAGGCCCGGGTTGTGGACGAAGCCGTCATGGCGACCACGACGGATCATCTCCTTGAGCCCGGACACAGAGATTTCGGGGTAACGGTCCGCGAATATTCGCGTGTTGGCGTCGAAGGTGGCGTCCACCTCGGCGTCGGTGAATTGGGTCATGATGGCAAGACTTCCAGCGCCGATACCCAGCGGGTGACGATCACCCACAGCTAGGGCGTTGTTGAAGATCGGGCCGAAGCCATCTTCGCGGCGGGCACAGATCGAGTAGCTGCCGGTGCGCAGCGTGAGGAAGGCGGTGTCCTGGGTGAGCTCCGCGAGCCTGAGCAGACTCGACTCGGATTCCTCCAGAGCGGGGTCGGCGGTCTTCTGCGCCAGCTGTCCCATGATCTGGGACTGCACGCCGAGGCGGTAGCCGCCGTCTTCGCAGCGCTCGACGTATCCCATGGCGATGAGGGCGTTGAGCATGCGATGCACGCTGGCTTTCGGTCGGCCGCTGATGGCCACGATCTCACTCAGGGGTGCGCCATCGGGGTTCTCGCTGCTGATGATTCCGACGAGTCCCAGTAGGGACAGGGCACGCTGAATGCTCTGGGCGCCGGTGCCCGGACCCAGATCGTCCACGACGTGTGCGACGTTGAAAGAGGCGGACCGGCGCATGATCCGCCCGCGCATCTTCATCCGGTCGAGATCGTGTGTCTGCGCTTCATTGCCCATGCTCCGATTATCGGTTGTCGCCGGTCAGGGGCAGGAGGCGGATCCATGATGTGGACCGGAGAAGGGTCAGTCGGTTCCCGTGCGGCGAACTACCTCGGGGCTAGCTGCCTGCGCAGGGCTTGGATCATCAGGTCCAGACCGTCTGATTCTCGCTGCGGATCGGCGGCCAGGATCTGGATGAAGCGGGCGTCGAGGCCGGGGTCGTCGAGTTCCACGGCAGTGCACCCCGCCTCGGCGAGGTTGGGCGGGATGGTCCGCTCGGCCATCATTGCGATCATCTTCGTTCCCGTGACGGCTCTCATCGTGAGCACTGGGCAGGTGGCTTCGATCGTCGGTGAGAACACCTGTCCCTAACGGCCTGCTCGATCCTCATCCGAGCGGTGTTGCCGGCGGACAGTGTGGCGATCGGGTAGTCGGCCAGGTCGCGGATGTGCAGACTGGACCGGCGGGCGAGCGGGTGCTTCTTGTCGAGGACTGCGAAGTTCCGGGCCTGAATCTGATCGATCTGCCTGACGCCGGGTATCGCGTCAGTGTGCTGGTCGGACACGGAGAAGTTCACACACAGATCCGCCTCCCTGTTCTTCAGCACCTGCAGAGCTCCGAGCGAGCCGCGGTCGATGACCGAGACCTGCACCTGATCGGTGGTGGTCATGACCTGATTGATGGCATCGGCGACAACGGTCTGACCCAGACCTGTGCTGGTGACGATGGTGATGGTCTCCACCGCTTGGGAATAGGTGCCGAACGAATCGGTGAGCAGCTCCGATTCGGCCACCATCCGCCGTGCGAAGTCGGCGACCGCCAGACCCGGACCGGTGGGAACCACGCCGGTCACCGAGCGTTCGAAGAGCGTCGTCCCGTAATGGTCTTCGAGTGATTTGATCTGACGGCTGGCGGTCGAATGAGAGACGAACAGTGCTCGCGCAGCGAGGTGGATCGAACCGTATTCGACCAGCGCCAGGAGAGTATTGAGGCTGCGCATATCGGTCATTCCGTCATTTTAAGCACGGTTGTGCATAACATGCACGCTTGCCGTGCGGAATTCGCACCAGCTCCCGGACCGATCCGTCTTTTCATCCGAACCAGACTCAGCCAGTCTGCAATCATGACCTCAGAACACAGCACCGACCGCGCCGAGGCGGTACCGAACCAACCAGGATCATCCAACGCATGCACCGTGGATCGTGCGACCGTCACCCGACTGGCCGGAGACGTCGTTCGCAGCGAGGCCTTCTTCGAACTGTTGGCCGCTCGAGTCGCCCGCCGCACCGAAAGCCAGGCGACCGGCAACGGCGCAGCCGCACAGGCCTACCTCGCCGAGGAGATCGTCCCGGAGCTCGCGGAACTGGGCTTCGACACGACGATCCATGACAATCCCGAATCCGATGAACACCCGCTGCTCATCGCCTCACGCCTCGAAGATCCCACCCTGCCCACCGTCCTCCTCTACGGACACGGCGACGTGCAGTTCGCCCACGATTCGCAATGGGCGCAAGGCCTCGACCCATGGGTGCTCACCCGCGACGGCGACCGACTCTACGGGCGAGGCAGCGCCGACAACAAAGGTCAGCACACCGTGAATTCCCTGGCGCTCACAACCGTTCTCGAATCACTTGACACCAGCGCCGGTGGGGACATTGGGCCTGGCGCTGGTGCGTTGGGCTATAACGTGAAGATCCTCATGGAGACCGCCGAGGAAGCCGGGTCTCTGGGTCTCAAGGCCTTCGCCGCCGCTCACCGGGCCGAGCTCGACGCCGACCTCTTCCTCGCCTCCGATGGTCCCCGGATCGCCGCCGAATACCCGACCCTCTTCCTCGGCTCGCGTGGGGCCCTGAACTTCAGGCTCATCGTCCATGACCGTGACGGCGACCATCACTCCGGCAACTGGGGCGGGAAGCTGCGCAACTCCGCCACCGTCCTCGCCGCCGCGATCAACTCCCTCGTCGATGGCAGCGGAGTCATCCGGATCCCCGCACTGCGCCCCGAAGATCCACCAGTCTCGGTGCTCGAGGCGGTTGCGAAACTGCCCGAAGTGGTCGAAGACGGATCACCCGAAGTCGACTCGGACTGGGGGGAGCCCGGACTCACCTCGGCGGAGAAGGTCTTCGCGTTCAACGTCATCGAAGTACTCGCACTCAAAGCGGGGAATCCGGACCAGGTGGTCAACGCGATCCCCGGCGCAGCAGAGGCCCATCTGCAGCTGCGCTTCGTCGTCGGCACCGACATCGACGACTTCGAGACGACGGTGCGCACGCACCTGGAGAGCCAGGGAATCCACGGTGTCGAGGTCATCGCCGAGCACTGCATGCCGGCCACCCGACTCGACCCGAATGCCCGTGTCGTCGCGGCGGCCGCGGAGTCGATCAGGGCAACGACCGGGCTTGAGGCCGCGATCGAACCGAACCTGGGCGGAACCATCCCCAACGATGTCTTCGCCGAGGTGCTCGGCCTGCCCACCGTGTGGGTGCCCCATTCCTACCCCGGCTGCAATCAGCACGCCCCCGACGAACACGCCCTGACCTCGATCCTTGAGCAGGGTGCCGAAATCATGGCCGGCATGTTCTGGGATATGCGAGCCAGGCCCGATGACTGGTTCACCTCGAAAGAGACGAGGTCCGGTGCGTCGCAAGAGATGACGCGGGGCGAAGCAACGGTGACCACAGAGAGCACGGGGGCCGCGCAATGAGCGAGCACGCGGTATCCGGGACAGCCGCCTCGGCCACCCGGCCTGTGCGACCGTGGAAAGTGATTGCCGCAGCCTCGATCGGGAATGCACTGGAATGGTATGACATCTCGATCTACGCCTACTTCTCGGTCTACATCTCCGTCGCCTTCTTCCCCTCCGAGAGCCACTCTGTCTCGATCATGTTGGCACTGGGCACCTTCGCCCTGTCCTTCTTCATCCGTCCCGTCGGGGCAATCGTGCTCGGCAGCTTTGCCGACCGCAAGGGCCGCAAACCGGCGCTGACGCTGACGATCTGGCTCATGTTCCTGGGCACGCTGATGATCGTCATCATGCCTCCGGCTCACGTCATCGGCCTGGCTGCCCCGCTGCTCATCCTGCTGGCCCGCCTGATCCAGGGGTTCGCAGCAGGAGGGGAGTTCGGATCGGCGACCTCGCTCATGGTCGAGCACCTGCCCAACCGGAAGGGGTTTGCCGCCAGCTGGCAGTTCACCTCGCAGGCCATGTCGACCGTGCTGGCCTCCATCATCGGCGTGAGCCTGACGACTGGACTGAGCCAGGAACAGCTCGAGACCTGGGGCTTCCGACTGCCCTTCATCGTGGGCCTGCTGGTCGGACCTGTCGGCCTCTACATCCGCCGTCATGTCCCCGAATCCCCGGAATTCACGGCTGCAGCGGCCGAGGTGCCGGAGAAGTCGGCGGCGATCGGCGGGATTCTGCGCCATCACAAGCTGGCCGTGGTCTTGGCCATCGGGGCCATCGCCGTCTCGACCTGCCTCAACTACTTCATCACCTACGTTCCCACCTACGCCATGGACAACCTGGGTATGACCGCCTCGGCAGGATTCTGGGCGACCCTGGTCTCCGGGATCGTCCTGCTCCTCTTCACTCCGGTGGCCGGGCACTTCTGCGACAAGGTCGGACGGCTGACGTTCATGATTCCGGCCGCCCTGGCTGTGATGGTGCTGACGTGGGTGCTCTTCACCTGGGTGGTCGCGGCCAATGCGCTGAGCGTGCTCATCGTGGTCGTCGCCATCTTCTCGCTGCTCAAGGCCGCCTACTACGGACCACTGGCAAGCGTCATGGGCGACATCTTCCCGACCGAGGTCCGCGGCACGGGGCTCTCTCTGGGCTACAACGTCGGGGTCGCGATCTTCGGTGGGCTGACACCACTGGTCGCCGCATGGCTGATCGGCGTCACCGGTGATGCCAAGGCTCCCGCCTACTGGGTGCTGCTGGCCGGTGTGCTCAGCGTGGCCGCGATCCTCGTGGTGTGGAAGAAGCTCGGCGTGCGCTGATTGCAGGCCGGCGGGGAGGTGCGGTTCGTCGAAAAACGGGATTGCACGTCGAGACACTGATGCGCACATGCGTGTCTTGACGTGCATCCCGTGTTTCGGTGCTGGAACCAGGCGGCTGATCGAACTGATTGCCGCGGGGTCACCTGGAGGGTGACTACATCGACGAGGTCCGGGGTCAGCGGGACACGATCTTCCCCGGCCTCGACACCTCGATGGTGGCGCTCATGGGGAGAATCTCCCGTATCGCGCAGGTCGTCCAAGCCCGAAGCGATGCGGTCCGTGCCGCCCAGGGAATTGTCTGCCGCGAGTTCGACGTCATCTCCCTGCTCGCTCGACATGGCGGCACCCTGTCGCCGACAAGGGTGTCGACGGAACTGATCATCTCCGGTGCCGGTGTGACCAAAAGACTCAAGCGCCCGTCCAGTGCAGGGTTCATCACCAGGATCCCCGATCCAGCCGACGGGCGCGGTTCACTCGTGCGGCTGGCCGCCGAGGCAAGGGATCTGCTGCGTCCGATCCTCGAGTCCGTGCTCGGCTTCGTCGGCAGACTCCGGGCACGCCGGAGAGAGCCTGATCGGCAGCTGACGGAGGCACCACTCCCGCCGTGGTCGCGAGTCTTCGCGCTTGCCGGACGGTGCGTCGTGGCTCTCGGTATGGCCGGTTCCATCGGTGTCATGTCGGGCCTGGGACATCACTATTGAGCCATGGTCGCCGCCGCATGGCCTGGCAATTCTGATTGCGGCCCTCCAATTTGCCGGTGAGGTCGTCGTCATCGCCGATCGTGCTCTGGAGACGACGATCGGCGCAGTCATCGCCTTCCTCGTCATCTTGCTCACCACGCGCAGGCAGCGTGCTCGCGAACGTGAGATGGTGCTGGCGGGCGAGCCGAGGCGTCAGACGAGAGTGCCTGAAACTCGCTGATGCACCGCAGTGAACAGGTGCGCACGGCAGTGATCAGACATGCGCGGGGGAGGCGGCCGCCTCGGCGAGGGCGCGCTTCTTCGCACCCCTGTGGCCGATGACGGTCACGACGGCGATCGCGACCGCGACAAGGGCGATGCCGATCCACTGATTGATCATCAGCGTCGCAGCACCGGCGATGGCTCCGATCAAGATGAGCAGGACGGCCAGCGCACGACGAATCCAGCGGACGCTGTCGCCGCCGGCCAGCCGTGAATCAGATGCCAAGCCGACGATCGTCGAAGTGACGACGACGGTGGTGACGTCGGCGATCTTCATCCGCCGGGCAGCGGCCGCCTGGGCGCCCATAAGTGCCGAGAGCACCGAGGTGAAGATCGTTCCGGCCACTCCCACTTCAGGGTTGGGCATGAGCGCGACATAGACGGCCAGACCGGCACAGCCGATGGCCACTCCGGTGAAGATGATCGTGGTGCGCTGGTGCCATTCCTCGCCGATCCGCCCGAGCGTGCGTCCGCCCAGAGCTGCGCCCAGCATAAAGAATACGAGGGCCAAGGCGGGACGCAGGACCGGAGTGTCCTCGGCTCCGGCCAAGCCCATGCCGAGGATGACGACGTTGCCCGTCATGTTCCCGGTGAAGACCTTATCGAAGCCCAAGTAGCCGATCGCATCGACCATGCCGGTCGAGAATGTCAGCACCAGCAGCATGGCCAGATCGAGTCGACGTGTCATTGCGCCCCTTTCGTCGAGCTCGCCTGCGAACTCTGGTGGTCTCGGAACCCGAATCATCTCCGGTCGCCAGACCGACTCAGCGGCCCGGGATCCCAGGATTCGGAATCTCCTGGAAGTTTGTATACAAAACCATAATCACCCGCTAGATTGTATGCAAATATCAATGCTGAATGTGATGCTCACACAGGAGTGCGCGTGAAAAAACGGATAACGGCGGTGCTTGCCAGCGTCGTCCTGCTGGCCGGATGCGTGCCGGTTCAACCGCTCGGTGAACCGCCTGAGCGGCCCGACGTGAAGTCGGTCGATGCCGACGAGCGAGCTTTCAGGGAAGGTGGCGATCTCGTCATGGCGCTGTCGTCGGAACCGGATCGCCTCGACCCGACGACGTCGTCCTCCCTCTACACCCGCTACGTTATGCAGACGATGTGTCAGAAGCTCTACGACATCGATGCCGACGGTGAGATCACACCCATGCTCGCAACCTCGCTGCCGAAAATCTCCAAAGACGGAAAGACCGTACGTATCCCGGTCAAGGACGGTGTGCGATTCGCAGATGGCACCGACTTCGACGCCGAGGCGGTCAAGACGACCATCGAACGCGGGCTCAATCTCGAAGACTCCTCCCGGTCTGCCGAACTCGGCCCGATCAACGATGTGAGCGCCGTTGACGACCACACCCTCGAAGTCACCTTCGACGAGCCCTTCGCGCCCTTCACCGCGGCCCTGGCCGATCGTGCCGGGATGATCATGTCGCCGACAGCCCTCGACGAAGCGGGCGAGGACTTCGGCGACAACCCGGTATGCGTGGGGCCGTTCAAGTTCGAGAAACGCATCGCACAGACCTCGATCAAGGTCGTCAAAGATCCCAACTACTACGATGCAGACAAGGTGCACCTCGACTCGATCACTTATCAGATCATGTCGGATGCGAACATTCGCGCCGCGAACATCCGCTCCGGCGATGTGCAAGTCGCGGACACGATCTCGCCCCAGGACATCGACGCCCTCAAGGAGGAGTCCGGCATCGGTCTCCTGCAGTCGAACTCCCTGGGATACCAGGGGCTGACCGTGAACATGGGGTTCGGCGACAATCCGGAGAACTTTGAGACACCACTGGGCCAGGACCCGAAGGTGCGCAAGGCGCTGTCGATGGCTATCGATCGCAAGGCCCTGGTCAACACTGTCTTCAACGGATGGTTCTCACCAGCATGTTCAGGCATCTCCCCGGACAGCCCCTTCGCCACTGAAGCAAGCAACGAGTGTGTCGACTACGATCCCGAAGCCGCGAAGAAGCTTCTCGAAGATGCCGGAGTCGAGCTTCCGCTCAAGGTGAATATGAAGGTCTCGAACACTCAGGACACCCTTCGCTTCGCCCAAGCCGTCCAAGCGGCAACCAAAGAGGCAGGATTTGACATCAAGGTCCAGCCGATGGAATACACGGCACTGCTCGATGCCCAGGACCGCGGCGATTACGAGCTCCTCCAACTGGGCTGGTCCGGCCGCGTCGACCCGCATGGAAACCTCTACACCTTCCATTACCCAGGAGCCGCCAACAACGTCACTGGAGTCGACGACGATGAGCTCAGCGGACTGCTCACCCGCGCCAGCGAGGCCACCGATATGGATGAGCGCAAGAAACTCTACGGCGAAGCCTCGCAGCGCACTGCTGAGCTCAACTCGATCATCTACCTCTACCGGCAGAAGAACCTCACGGCCTACACCGATGACGTGGCAGGCATAGATGTGTACTCCGACGGCGTCGTCCATCTCTCCGAAGCTGGATTTCTGAAGAAGGAAGGTCAGCGATGACTCGATTCGTACTCACCAAGATCTTCCACGCCATCATCACATTCGTGCTCTCAGGCATCGTCATCTTCTTCGGTGTGCGCATGCTGCCCGGCGACCCTGCACTGGCCATGGCCGGCGAAGAGGCGACACCCGAACGACTCGACGCGATCCGGGCCGACCTCGGACTCGACCAGCCGCTGCTCGTCCAATTCGTGAAATTCCTCGGCTCGATCATCACCGGCGACCTCGGAGAATCCACGCGCACCGGGCTGGCCGTGACCGAGATGATCGCGACCACCCTGCCCGTGACCCTGTGGCTGTCGCTCTACGCGATCGTCGTCGCCGTCATCGTCGGCATCACCCTGGGCATGATTGCAGAACGCTTCCGCGGGAAATGGCCCGAGCTGGGCAGCAACTTCATTGCTCTCCTCGGGCTCTCGGTCCCGAACTTCTGGCTCGGACTCTTAGCGATCATGGGCTTGGCCGTCATCCTCGGCTGGTTCCCCGCCTCGGGGTACGTCGACGTCCTCTCCGACCCGATCCGCGGCATCTACTACCTCACTCTGCCGGCAGTGATCCTGGGCACCAGCCTGGCCGCGGTCATCACCCGCCAGACCAGAGCGTCGATGATCGAGAGCATGGGCACCGACTATGTGCGCATGGCACGAGCCAAGGGGCTGTCCAGGCCACGGGTGCTCTTCCGCTACGGACTGCGCAACTCACTCATCGTCCTCGTCACGATCATCGGCCTGCAACTGGGCGGTCTGATCTCCGGAGCAGTTGTCACAGAGAGGATCTTCGCGCTGCCAGGCCTAGGCAAACTCACCCTAGATGCGGTCTTCTCCCGTGACTATCCGGTGATCCAAGCGGTCGTCCTCGTCATCACCGCCTCCTACATTCTCATCAACCTGGCCGTCGACATCCTCTATTCGGTCATCAACCCACAGATCCGAGTCAGCGAGGACGCCTCATGACCACTCCAATCGTCACGAACACCGACAAGAACACACAGGGACTCGACCCCGAATTCCAGGCCTCGAACAACCGGGCCTGGTGGCTGCTGCGCTCAATCCTGTCCAACCCGATGGGGCTCATCGGCTCCGTCATGGTCGCCGTCGTCGTACTCATCGGACTCTTCGCACCACTGATCGCCCCGTACGGGTTCGCGCAGACCAACTTCCAAGCTCCATTCCAAGTGCCAGGCACGATCGGCTATGTCTTCGGCACCGACGATCTGGGACGCGACATCCTCTCCAGACTCGCCTTCGGCGTCCGCGCCTCCTTGCAGGTCGGACTCCTGGCGGTGGCTCTGGCCGTGATCGTCGGCACGCCCCTGGGGCTGCTGGCCGGATACTTCCGGGGTCTCGACTCGGTCATCTCCAGGCTGACCGACGTCACCCTGGCGTTTCCGTTCCTCATCATCGCAGTCGGACTCGCGGCCATCTCCGGGCCCAGCCTGGCCAATGCGGCTATCGCCCTGGGCATCTCCCAAGTGCCCACGATGATCCGAGTAGTCAGAGGCGAGACGATGCGCTTGAAATCGGCCGACTTCGTCAAGGCCGCAATCGCCACCGACGCATCGAAGGCACGTATTCTGGACATGCACATTCTGCCCAACATCGCCTCGGCAATCATCGTGCAGGCCACTGTCATCATTCCGACTGCCGTGATTGGAGAATCGATCCTCTCCTTCCTCGGTTTGGGCATCCAACCGCCCTCACCCAGCTTGGGCATCATGCTCTCCGACGCGCAGCAGTACATCTTCCGTGCGCCGTCGACCGCCCTATTCCCTGGACTGGCGATCCTGGTCATCTGCTTGGCCTTCAATCTCTTCGGGGACGCCCTGCGCGACGCCCTCGACCCCAACTCGAAGAAGGGACACTGACGTGTCGTTCACCCCACCCGCAGTCTTCACAACCCGGCCCACCCTGGAAGGTCATTTCGGAATGGCCGCCTCCACCCATTGGTTGGCGACAGCAGCTTCACAGGCGGTTCTCGAACGAGGTGGAAACGCCTTCGACGCGGCCGTGGCGGGAGCCTTCCTCCTCCACGTCGTCGAACCTCACCTCAACGGCCCCGGAGGCGACATGACGGGGATCTTCGCCACCGCCGAAGACCCGGCCAACCCGAAGATCATGATGGGGCAGGGCCCCGCGCCGGCCGCTGCCAGCATTGAGCACTACCGCAGTGAAGGCCTCGACATGATTCCCGGGGCAGGAGCGCTCGCCTCTGCGGTGCCCGGGGCCGTCGATTCCTGGCTCAACCTGCTCGAACACCACGGCACCTGGGAACTCGCCGACGTCCTCGAATTCGCTATCGACTACGCCGAGAACGGTCACCCCGTGCTCAGCCGGGTCGTCGGCACCATCGAACGTGTGCAGGAGCTCTTCACCGAACACTGGCCCACGTCGGCAGCTCAGTGGATGCCACAAGGTCAGATCCCGAAGACGGGCGACCTCGTCTACAACCGTCCCTATGCTGAAGTCTTGAAGAAGCTCATTGCCGCAGGTGAAGGCGTGGAAGGGCGTGCCGCCAGAGTCTCCGCGGCACGTCAGGAATGGAAGTCCGGGTTCGTCGCCGAGGCGTTCGCGAACTTCATCTCGACTCCGCACCGACATTCGACCGGCGGTGACCACGCGGGAGTCATGACAGCTGAGGACTTCGCAGGATTCGACGCACACTTCGAAACGCCGGTGACGATCGACTTCCGCGGCTATTCGATTGCGAAGATCGGAGCCTGGGGCCAGGGCCCGGTGCTGCTGCAGACGCTGAAGATCCTCGACGGCCTCGACGACGAACGACTCGACCCCTCGACCGAGATCGGTGCACACACGATCCTCGAGGCACTCAAACTGGCGATGGCCGACCGCGATACCTACTACGGGGACGGAGATGTCGACCTCGACTGGCTGCTCAGCGAAGACTACGCGGCCAGCCGTCGCGAACTCATCACCGATCAGGCTTCACTCGAATTCCGACCGGGTGCCGACCGTGCAGGGACCGCTTCTACATTCACCCCGCTACTCGTGCTCGAAGGTGCGGACAAGGAGGCCATGGCGAAAGCCGGCATCGGCGAGCCGACTGTGCAGAAAAACGGCGTCAATAACGGCGACACCTGCCACATCGATGTTGTTGACCGCTGGGGCAACATCATCTCCGCCACTCCTTCTGGTGGGTGGCTGCAGTCCTCACCGATCGTCCCGGAACTCGGATTCTGCCTGGGTACTCGGCTGCAGATGATGTGGCTTGATGACACAGCGCCCTCGGCGCTGACCCCGGGCAAGCGTCCCCGCACCACACTGACTCCGACCCTGATCTCGAAGGACGGGCAGCCGGTCATCGCCCTCGGCTCCCCCGGAGGTGACCAGCAGGAACAGTGGCAGCTGCTGCTGATTCTGCGCATGCTCGTCGGCGGCTACGCACCTCAGCAGGCAATCGACGCACCGGCACTGCACACGACCGCTCTGGCAGGGTCATTCTGGCCGCGCACCTGGGTTCCCGGCGGTGCGGTCGTCGAGGACCGCCTCGGCGAAGACGTCATCAACGGGCTCATCGCACGCGGCCATGTCGTGACCAAGGCCGGCGATTGGGAACTGGGCAGGCTCTCCTGCGTGACACGGGACCCGGCCACCGGACGTCTCACCGCAGGGGCCAACCCGCGCGGTGCTCAGGGATACGCGGCAGGAAGATGATGAGCACAGAGACCAGCGGCGGTGTGGAACTGTCCGATTTCGTCCTCGAGGTCTCCGGCCTCGAAGTCTCCTATGAGGCGCCTGTGCTCCACGATGTGGGCTTCACCTTGGCGCCGGGGGAGCGCTTGGCTCTCGTCGGTCAGTCAGGGTCAGGCAAGTCCACGACGATTAGCGCGATCCTCGGGCTCCTGCCGGGAACGGGTCATGTCAGCTCCGGGGCCGTGAAGTACCGCGGCGAGGACCTGGTTCGAGCAGATCGGGCGCGACTCCAGACTTTGCGCGGCCGATCGATCGCCCTGGTGCCGCAGGACCCCATGGCCAGCCTCAATCCGAGCATGCGCGTGGGTGATCAGATCGCTGACGCGCTGCGGACATACGGAATGTCGAACTCCGCCGAGGTGACCCATAATGTCGTACGCCTGATGACCGAAGCCGGAATCCCGGATGCGGAGAACAGGCGACGGTCATATCCGCACGAATTCTCCGGCGGTATGCGGCAGAGGATCCTCATCGCAATCGCCCTGTCCGGCGAACCGGATCTCATCATCGCCGACGAACCGACCTCCGCTCTCGACGTGACAGTGCAGAAGCAGATCCTCGACCACCTGCAGAAACTCGTCACCGAGCGCGGGACTTCGCTGCTCTTCGTCACTCACGACCTGGGTGTTGCGGGGGAGCGAACCGACACCATCCTCGTCATGAACGACGGACGCGTTGTCGAACGTGGAACACCGCAGCAGGTCCTCGGAGACCCCCAGGATGAGTACACAAAAGCCCTGGTCAAGGCCGCACCCAGCATTGTGGTCGGCCGGGAGCCGAGTCGTGCTCTCGGGGCCGCGGGGTCAACTCCTGCAGTGGGAGTCGGCGAAGGCAGAGTCGACGGAGAGGCCATCTCGGCGAATGTGCTCGAGGTCAACGATCTGCACAAGATCTACAAGCTGCACGGGCGCGGCAAGGAAGTCCATGCCCTCAACGGGGTGAGCTTCACGGCCAAGCGCGGGCAGACGACCGCAGTGATCGGAGAATCCGGGTCAGGGAAGTCGACGATCGCGAAGATCGTGCTCGGCCTGGAGAGGGGCACCAGCGGCGAGGTCCTCGCCGGGGGACGCAACGTCGACGCGAGTTCACGCGCCGAACGCAGCATTCTGCGGCGCTTCAGCCAGCCGGTGTTCCAGGACCCGTTCTCCTCTCTCAATCCGATGTGGGGCATCGAACGGATCATCCGCGAGCCCCTCGACGTGTTCAAGGTCGGTACGCAGGTCGAGCGGAAACGCAAGGTCGCCGAGGTGCTCGATCAGGTGGCTCTGCCCGCGTCGATGCTCGAGCGTCGGCCTGCTGAGCTCTCCGGTGGGCAGCGGCAGAGGATTGCGATCGCGCGTGCCCTGATCAGCGAACCTGAGCTCCTCATCTGTGACGAAGCGGTGTCTGCCCTCGACGTTCTGGTCCAGGAGCAGATTCTCGAGCTTCTTCGTCAGCTGCAGTCGGGGCTTGGCGTGAGCTGCCTGTTCATCACGCACGATCTTGCAGTTGTTGCGAACTTGGCCGACGATGTTGTTGTGATGAAGAACGGGGAAGTCGTCGAGGCAGGCGCAACGAGAGATGTCATCGACCGTCCGACTGCGGAGTACACGCAGAAGCTCCTGGCTGCCGTGCCCGGGTCGGGTCTGCTCAATGCCTGAGCCTGGTTCCACTTCAGAGTCCGCTGCAGGCCCCGCCTCGGTGTCCGGCTCTGCCTCGGCCCACGAGTCCGCACCGACCGCTTCTTCGACATCGAGCAGCGTCAGCGTCGGGGCGCAGATCCGCTTCGACATCATCAGGGGTGTGCACCCGCCCGGCGGCAAACTCCGCGAGGCTGCTTTGGCGACGCAGTACGCGGTCTCCCGGATCCCGATTCGTGAGGCGCTGCGTTCTCTCGAGGCCGAGGGGCTCGTCGAGTCCCGGCCCTACAGCGGCAGCATGGTCGCGCCCTCACCGACCGAGGATGCCGAGGACCTGTTCGAGATCCGCATCGTCCTCGAATCTGCGACCGCCAAGCGAGCAGCGAAGCGCGCTGGGCAGCAGAGCAACGGTGAGGCACCCGACGAACGGTGGCGGACGATCCGCAAGGAGATCAATGAGATCCTCGCAGCCGGCGACATCGTCATCGGCCAGGAACGCTACGAGGACCTCGCGGTGCTCAACATGCGGTTCCACTTCGCCATCGCCGAACTCAGCGGCAGCCTCTCCTTCGTCAGCCTCCTGCGCCAGATCTCGGGCAAGATCGAATGGCTGTACTCACTCAACGTGACCCGCCGCGGCCCTCAGGCCTGGCCCGAGCATCGCGACATCATCGCGGCCATCGATGCAGGGCAGGAAGCCAAAGCCGCCGCGGTGATGGGCCAGCACGTTCGTCGCAGCCGCGACTCGTACTTCGCCATGATGGCCGAGAAAGCGACCTAAGGGTCCTTTGCCGCGAAGGACTCTCAGGCTTCGACGATCATCTCGATCTCGACCGGGACATTCAGAGGCAGGACTGCCACGCCCACTGCGCTGCGGGCGTGGATCCCGGCGTCGCCGAAGACCTCGCCGAGAAGCTCGCTGGCACCATTGATGACCTGCGGCTGAGCGGTGAAGTCCGGGGCGCTGGCGACGAAGCCCGTGACCTTGACGATGCGGGTGATCGCCGAGAGTTCACCGGTGATCGCGCGAATGGCAGCCAGGGCATTGAGGGTGCACTGACGAGCCGCGGCCTGCGCTTCTTCGAGAGTGACCTCGGCGCCGACCTTTCCCCTGTGGATCGGCTGCCCGTTCTGTACGGGAAGCTGGCCTGAGGTGTAGATGTGGCCTCCGGTGCGCACCGCCGGAACGTAGGCAGCCACAGGCGCGGCGACTGCGGGGATCTCCAGGCCGAGGTTGTGGAGACGGGCTTCGGGTGTGGTGGTTGATTCGCTGTTCATCAGAGGACTCCTGTCGTCATGAATTCTTCGAGGCGGGTGCGGTAGCCGGTGGTGTCGAGGTCGGATTCGGCCAGCCACTGCTCGGAATAGTATTTGTCGAGGTAGCGCTCGCCGGGGTCGCAGATCAGGGACACCAGGCTGCCCGTCTCTCCTGCCGCCTTCATCTGCGACACGATGCGGAACGCGGCCCACAGGCCGGTGCCGGTTGACGCTCCGGCGCGACGTCCCATCAGTGTCTCAAGAAGCTGGATGGAGGCGATGGCGGCAGCGTCCGGGACATGCATCATCCGGTCGATGCTCGAAGGGATGAAGCTCGCTTCGACCCGTTGCCGCCCGATGCCCTCGATGCGGGATCCCTGATCGGTCGTCGCCGACGGGTCCTGGTCCCGCCATCCGGCGAAGAAGGCCGAATTGTCCGGGTCGGCCACACAGATTCCGGTGGCCCGGCCGGTGTAGCGAACGTATCTGGCCAGGGTCGCCGAGGTGCCGCCTGTGCCGGCGGTGGCGATGATCCAGGACGGCTCGGGATGAGTCTCACTCGCCATCTGGTCGAAGATCGACTCGGCGATGTTGTTGTTGCCGCGCCAATCCGTAGCGCGTTCGGCATAGGTGAACTGGTCCATGTAGTGACCACCGGACTCCGCGGCAAGATCGGCTGCGACCTCATAGACCTCATTGGCGTTGTCGACGAAATGGCAGGTGCCGCCGTAGAACTCGATGAGGGAGATCTTCTGAGCACTCGTCGACCGAGCCATGACTGCAATGAACGGGACACCGATGAGCTGGGCGAAATACGCTTCGGAGACCGCGGTCGAACCGCTGGAAGCCTCCACCACCGGGCGACCGGGCTTGATCCACCCGTTGCAGAGTGCGTGGAGGAAGAGCGAGCGGGCCAAACGGTGTTTGAGGGACCCGGTGGGATGGCTCGACTCGTCCTTGAGATAGAGATCGATGCCCCAATCGGAAGGCAGCGGCACATGCAGCAGATGCGTGTCCGACGACCTGTTGGCATCAGACTTCACCGCCCTGATGGCTCCGGCCAGCCACTGGCGGGCTTGCGGATCGTAGCGGTCGATGTCGTCTTCGACTGGGGCGAACGCGTGATCGTGGGTATCGGTCATGACTGTCCTTCCGGGGCTCTGCCTTGGAGCTCGTTGATGTAGTTGTAGATCGTGTATCGGGTGACGTCCAGCGCCGAGGCGACTCCGGCCACAGCCTCTTTGACCTGGAAGACTCCACGGCGGTCGAGTTCAGCGACGACCTCGAGCTTGTGGGGTTTCTTCATCAGTTCGACGGGGACATCGGCGCTGGCGATCACCTCGGCGACGATCTGCGCGGTCAGTTCGCTGACGGTGTGGGGGAAGACCTCACCGGTGTCGGGCTCCTCGCTGGTTTCGGCGACCGGCGGAGGCGTCGCGAGCAGCGAGCCGAGCATGTCGTGGGCCAACCTGACGTTGGTGACGTCGATGTTGAGGCACAGCGCGGCCATCGGTGTGCCCGATTCCGGTTCGCGGATGATGATCGTGCTTGACCGGCCGGTGCGCCCGCCGGGCAGCGACGTCGGATAGCCGATGACATCGCCCTGCGCCCCGCTGAGAACGTGCTGCAGAAGCAGGTTGGTCGGTGGGGCGCCCACCTTACGGCCGGTGACCCCTCCGGCGATGGCGTAGACCGAGTTGTCGAGATTGGTGAGGTCGTGGATGACGACCTCGCAGCCTTCGCCCAGGGCCCGAGCGAGAGGCTCGCTGATCCCCGCCAGAAGCTCGAGGGTCTCCCGAACCTTCTGATCGTAGCGATCCGAATTGAGCGCTGTCACTGGTCTTCTCCTCTGCGCGATGAGCCGGCTTCAACTTCCAGTGGAAGTCTTGCACATCACTTCATTATGTGCGAATGTGGACTCGCTCACATAGATTTCCACGCACAGTTGAAATCTTCAAATAATTAGGAGAACCATGTCAGTGCTTGGCAATGACGCCACGGCCTCAGGCAATCTCAAGAGGTGCTGGCGACCGGGACGACCTATCGCACACTTGGCGTGCCGGGTGAGGAGGCGCTGCTGGGGAGTCGAATCCACTTCTGCTCGACATGCGACGGACCAGGCTATATCTGCACCGGACCCGATCACAGGACGTCCATGGATCGCGTCTACGCCGCCGGTGATGTGCGGCGAGGCAGCACGAAGCAGCTCGTCTCAGCCGCAGGCGATGCCGTCTCCTGTTTCCTTGCAATCCGCGACCGAGTCCTCGCGGAGAAGGAAAAGGTCAAGAGCCGCGAAACGGTCTGATCATCGGACTGCGCGGCCTGGGGCCATGCCTAGGCCGCGCAGCTCCTGCGTCTCAGGGGAAGCGTTAGGCCTCACTGACCTTCTGCGAGCATTTTCTCGAGTTTGTCGTAGCCTTCGCGAATGCCGTGTTCCATGCCTGAGGCGACCATGCCGTCCCGGGATTCGAGAGAGTCGAAGACCGAGGTCGAGGCCAGGCGGGTCCGTCCATCGCCGAGGTCGGTGAGTGTGAGGATCTCAAGGTTCACGGCATCCGGGAAGCCCTCGAAGGTGAAGGTCTGGACGATGCGTTCGTTCTCCCGCACCTCGTGGAAAGACCCGAAGAAGCCGTACTCGCCGTTGTCATCGGTGGAGAGGTAGCTCCAGTTCCCGCCGGTCTGCGGGTCCCATTCCCGGATCGTGTTCGTGATCGTGTCGGGTCCGCACCATTTCACGAAGAGTTCGGGGTCGATGTGGGCGCGGAACACCTTGTCCGGTGTGGCCGCGAAATCGCGAGTGATCGAAACGGTCTGAGTCCCCTCAGGCACCTCGAGTTTCAGGGTTGAGTAGTCGGTGTCGTTGGTGGTGGTCATGTCATGCTCCTTTGCGTGAGTGTTGCGTGGATTCCTTCGCCGAGGCGGCTGTGGAGTCCGTCTGGTGTGCGTCCTCGTGTGCGTCCATCGTTTCCAGGACTGCGTCGAGGCGTTGGTAGCGGTCTTCGGCTTGGCGCCTATATCTCTCGATCCATTTCGTCATCAGATCGAACACATTGTCTTCGAGGTGGACTGGTCTGCGCTGGGCGTCCCGGGTGCGAGTGACCAGTCCGGAGTCCTCGAGTACCTTGAGGTGTTTCGACACGGCCTGGACGCTGACCTCATAAGGTTCGGCGAGTTCATTGACCGTGGCGTCGGCGATGGACAGTCTGGCCACCATGTCTCGTCGAGTGGGGTCGGCCAGGGCCGAAAACACCTTCGTCAGCTGATCGTCCACTGACCCTCCATCCTGTATTCAACTAGTAGGTTAAATACAACTGTAGGCCGATGCTCTCACGTATTCAACCGTTCTGTTGAATAGGATTTTCGTTGGACGCGGACAAGCGTTCTGACCAGTGCCGATAGTCTCAGGCTCCGATTTTGACTGTCCCGAACGACCGATTTCGCACCCATGATTTCAACTTCGGACCACCTCGGCGAGGCAGGACTGTCGTAAGGTCGCAGTATCGAAAGTGCCGGATCAGGGCTGGCGGTCATCGGCGATGATCGACAGTTCCGGTGCTCATGCTCAGTAGGACGACGATGTCTGGGGAATGACAATGGCGACTTTGCGACAGCAGCTCTTCCGGGTGAAGCCGGTCCCACAGCAGGGCGAGGAGACGGAGAGCGACCTCAAGCGCACGATCGGGCTGTTCTCTCTGACGATGATCGGCGTCGGGTCGACCATCGGCACCGGCATCTTCTTCATCCTGTCGGAATCCGTTCCTGTGGCCGGACCCGCAGTCATCTGGTCCTTCGTCATCGCCGGCCTCGTCGCTGGCCTCGCGGTCATCTGCTATGCGGAGCTGGCCGGCAGCGTGCCCGTCTCCGGTTCCTCCTATTCCTACGCCTACGCCACACTCGGCGAGCTGCCGGCGATGGGAGTCGCGGCCTGTCTGCTCCTCGAGTACGGCGTCGCGGGAGCCGCGGTCGCCGTGGGCTGGTCACAGTACGTCAACCAACTGCTGTTCAACCTCTTCGGGTTCGAGATCCCGCACGCCCTGGCCTACGCCCCAGAAGAAGGTGGGATCGTCAACCTGCCCGCAATCCTGCTGCTGGCCATGTGCTGCTTCCTCTTGGTGCGCGGCACGGGCGAATCGGTCGTCATCAACACCGTCATGGTGTGCACGAAGATCGGCGTGCTCCTGTTCTTCGTGTGTGTGGGAGTCACCGGCTGGAACGTCGACAACTTCGCCGACTTCGCACCCTTCGGATTCTCCGGGGTGGTGGCAGGCTCCGGCCTGATCTTCTTCAGCTACGTCGGCATGGACGCAGTGGCCACAGCCGGCGACGAGACGAAGAACCCGAAGAAGACCATGCCCCGGGCCCTCATCGCCGCCCTCATCATCGTCACCAGCGTGTATGTGCTCGTCGCTGTCGCGGCACTGTCGGCCCAGCCCTGGCAGGACTTCGACGGTCAGACGGCTGGCCTATCGGCGATCCTCGAGAATATCGTGGGAGCCCAGTGGCCGGGCACCGTCGTCGCCGCCGGTGCCGTGATCTCGATCTTCTCCGTGACCCTCGTCTCGATCTACGGCCAGACACGCATCCTCTTCACGATGTCACGTGACGGGATGATGCCCAAGTTCTTCGGCGACGTCAATCCGCGCACGCTCACCCCGGTCAAAGGCACGATCGTCGTGACCGTGGTCATCGCCATCCTGGCCGGTTTCATCCCCCTGAACTTCCTCGCCGAGATGACGAGCATCGGCACCCTCGTCGCCTTCATCGTGGTGTCCCTGGCCGTCATCATCCTGCGGGTACGCGAACCCGACCTCGAGCGCGGCTTCAAGGTGCCCTTCTACCCGGTCCTGCCGGTGCTCGCAATCATCGGCTGCCTCTGGATCATCAGCAATCTGCAGATCATCACGATCGTCGTCTTCCTCATCTGGACCGCGGTCGTCCTCGGCCTGTACTTCATCTTCGGCCGCAGATCCTCTGTCCTCGGCAAGCAACGGGCAGCACGTGACAGCATTGAGGGATCCGATCCCGCAGGAGGGAAATAATGAGCATTGTCGTCGGTATTGCGCCAGGTCAGGACAATAGGCCCGCAGTTGAGTTGGGAATCGTGCTCGCGCGGTCCTATGGGCATCGGCTCGTCGCGGTGGCCATCGATTCCGCGGCCTGGCCGATGTCTCCCGTGCTCTTCGAGAGCGAATACCAGAAGAAGCTGCGCAGTGTCGCCGAGGCTGCCCTGGACGATGTTCGGGCGCTCCTTCCCGATGACATCGACTTCACCTGCCTCGTCCACAGTGCCCGATCATCACGACGTGGACTGCTCGAGATGTGCCAAAGGGAGAATGCCTTTCGCCTCGTCGTCGGTCCCTCCGCTGACGGAAAGTCGGGCCGGATCGCATTGGGGTCCGTATCGACCGGACTGCTGCACAGCGCCGGCCTGCCGGTGGCGTTGGCACCCGTGGGATACCGAGCTGCATCGGGGGCTCGCCTACGCAGGATCACTGCCGCGTACAGCGGTTCGTCCACCTCGGCGGACCTCATTCTGGGGGCCGCGACGGTCTCTGCCGAGTCCGGTGTGCCTTTCCGCATCGCGTCCTTCGCTCCCAGATCGCGTGTGATCGGGGCGGCGGGGGTGGGGCTCGACGTCGAATCCAGTGTCATCGACGAATGGTCCAAGGCGATCCGGCGCGACACAGACGAGATCCTGTGCTCGATCGATCGACTCCAGATCAAGCCCGGCGAAACCGACGTGGCGATCGGGACGGGGCCGGACTGGGCGAGTGCGCTGACCGCGGTGGAGTGGAAGGATCCCGAGGTCATGATGCTCGGCTCCTCCGGTCTCGGGGCGCTCAAGCGGGTCTCGCTGGGCAGTCACGCGATGAGGATTCTCCAGCATTCACCGGTGCCCATCGTCGTTGTGCCCAGGCGTGCGAAATCCGATTACACCTCGGCGGCATTCGGTTCGGCGGAGTAGAAAGGCGCGAGGTCTGGGGGCGGAAGAGTAGAAAAGGGCGCCGATTCGGACTGACCGGCTGCATTTCCGCAGTGCGGAAATAATTCTGCGAACGTCCACAAAAGACGTGTCCAATACTTGAACGATTCCAACTTAGGATGCGAGACGACACTATCGTGGGGCCACAGGCTTGCACTGTGCATGCGTCCAACGACGGCCGGATGCGCAAGCCTGACGAACACGAAAGGAACCGCATGGAATTGCTGCGTTTGGGCCCCATCGGCCATGAGATCCCGGTAGTGCGTGACAAGGACATCCACTACGATCTGCGCCCCCTGACCACCGACATCAACCCAGAATTCTTTGCCGACGACGGCGTCGGACGAGTTCGTGCTGCACTGGACGAAGGAGGACTCGAAACCCTCGATGGAGCGGAGAGGCTGCGCATCGGAGCGCCCGTCTCACGCCCCTCGGCGGTGGTGTGCGTGGGGATGAACTATGCGGCGCATGCTCGAGAGGCAGGAGCAGAACCGCCGAAGGCGCCCGTCGTCTTCTTCAAGATGCCCTCGACGATTGCCGGCCCCTACGACAACTTGGAGCTGCCGCCCTACGCCACGAAGGCCGACTGGGAGGTCGAGCTGGGACTGGTCATCGGCACCCGAGCCTTCAGAGTCGCCTCGGCGGAGGACGCGTACTCGCATGTGGCTGGCTACCTGCTGGCCAACGATCTGTCCGAGCGTCGGTTCCAGATCGAGGAATCCGGCGGCCAATGGTCGAAGGGCAAGAACCTTCCCGGCTTCACGCCTCTGGGGCCGTGGATCAGGCCCGCCGCCGAGGTGGATCCCGGGTCCCTGCGACTGCGCAGCTGGGTCAATGGTGAGGCACGACAGGATTCGTCGACGAGCGACCTGATCTTCGATGTCGGGCAGATCGTCCATCAGCTCAGCCAGACGATGCCCTTGGAACCGGGGGACGTGATCCTGACCGGAACACCTCAGGGCGTGGCCCTGTCCGGGAAGTTTCCGTTCTTGGTCGCTGAGGATGTCATCGAGATGGAGATCGAGGGCCTCGGCCGGCATAGGCAGGCCGTGACCGTTACACAGTGACGACAGCATAGGTTCGTCCGCTTGGTGACGCTGCAGAGCCACACAAGAGGGGCGGTACTCCCGATCGGGAGTACCGCCCCTCTTCAGTTACTGCGTGAGGCTGAGTGGATCAGCGCTGCTGGTCGAAGCCGCCCTGCTGACCACCGGGTCCACCCTGGCCACCCTGCTGGCTGTCCTGGTTACCCTGCGACTGTCCGCCGGGTCCACCCTGTTGACCGCCCTGCTGGCCGCCCTGGGACTGGTTGCCCTGACCGGTGTTGGACTGCTGTCCACCGCCCTGCTGACCACCAGGTCCGCCCTGCTGGCCGCCCTGGGGCTGGTTGCCCTGACCGGTGTTGGACTGCTGTCCACCGCCCTGCTGACCGCCGGGTCCGCCCTGGCCGCCCTGGTTGCCCTGAGACTGTCCGCCGCTTTGGTTGTCTCCTCCGCCGACGAAATCGCCTGCTGCTTCGCGGCCCTGGTCAACCTGGTCGGAGAATTTTCCACCGGTCGCGCTGTTAGCTGCGTCCGCGGCTTTGTCGAGGCCCTGATTGGCCACATTCTGTCCCTGTTCAGAGTTGACGGCGTCTTTGGCCTTGTCTGCGAAATCTCCGATTCCCACGGTGAACTCCTTTTCAGTAGCGTAACGCCGCTGTCTGCGACCGTTCCCCCAGTCTTAGATAACAGCGGGGATGAGGCAAGGACGAACAAGGAATATTGCGTGATGTTGGCTCAAGTCTCAGCGCTTGTTCATATACCGCCGAGATTCACCGACAATCCTCTGCTGATGTTTCCCCGCAGTAATGTTTCCATACGGTAGGGTCTGCGCTGACCAGGAGCACACAACTGCCTTCAGCCAGTGAAGCCGGTCTCCGTTCCTTCGTCCAGCCAGGCGAACGTCTTCCCAGCCAGCTGCGACTCACAGGCACCACGGTCGTACACGAGTGTCCGTGTCCGTCCGCAAACGCCGACACCTGTCACCATTGAGGTACCAATGTGACCAGGATGATCGCCATCACGGCAATGACATCCAGACGAACAGGAGCATCGACATGACAACGCGCCGTCTTCCCCTGACAGGTGTGCGAGTCCTCGAACTCGGCAACTACATCGCCGCGCCGACGGCAGGACGCATGCTGGCTGACTTCGGGGCGGAGGTCATCAAGATCGAACGCCCCGGCACGGGCGACGAGCTCCGCAACTGGCGCCTCAAGCAGGGCACCACTTCGATGCTCTACCGCACCATCAACCGGAACAAGAAGTCTGTTGTGCTCGACCTCCGCTCAGACGAGGGTCGGGCCTCGGCGCTCGAGCTGGTGCGCCGGTCCGATATCGTGCTCGAGAACTTTCGTCCCGGCACCATCGAGAAATGGGGGCTCGGGCCCGAGGTCCTCGAAGAGGCCAACCCCGACATCATCTTGGTCCGCATCTCCGCCTTCGGCCAGACCGGACCCATGTCCGAACGCCCGGGCTTCGCCGCCGTCGCCGAAGGCTACTCCGGGTTCCGCGAACTCGTCGGCGATCCCGACCGGCCCCCGGTGCGTGTGGGCGTCTCGATCGGTGACTCCATTGCCGGAATGCAGGCAGCCTTCGGTGCAGTGATGATGCTCTTCGATCGTCAGCGACAGAAGATCGCCGGAGCCGCCGAGGCGGTCGTCGGCTCCGACCACAGCTTCGAGGGCAGGGGATCCCTGGCCGATCGCACTGTGGACGTCGCCCTGAACGAAGCCATGTTCTCCGTCATGGAATCCCTCGTCCCCGACTACTCCGCCTTCGGTGAGACCCGCACACGCACCGGTGGCCGGATGGAGGGCATCGCGCCGTCGAACGGGTACCTCTGCGCGGGCGGAAAGTCCGTGGTCATCGCCGGCAACGGGGACGGCATCTACAGACGGCTCATGGACGCAATCGCCCGCCCGGATCTGGGAGAAGACCCCGGTCTGCAGACCAATGCCGAACGGTGGGAGCGACGCGAGGAACTCGACGAGGCCATCGGTGCCTGGTGCGCGCAGCGTGATGTCGCCGAGGTGGTCGACACTTTGGAGGCCGCGGGCGTTCCCGCAGGACCGATCTACACCGCCGAAGACCTTGTTGCCGACGAACAATTGGCCGCACGTGGCATGATCCAACACCTCGACGTCTCGACCGGTGAAGAGACCAAGACCGATGTCGCCTTCCCAGGAATTACCCCGGTCATCGGCGGCTCATCGATTCCGATCGACCACCTCGGCCCCGAGCTGGGCGAGCACACCGACGAGGTGCTCGCCCAGCTCGGCGGGAAACGGCCTGAACAGGATTGAGCACCGGCTGAGCCAGGGCTGACCACACGCATCCGAGCTGGCAAAACCGGGAGTCCCATTAATCGGGAGTGATGACCTTCACTTCACGAGCACTTCTCATATGGCGAACAATTCGCCGCCGCGCCCACCGCAGCTTTGCCACGAGCGGCTATGTTGATGGCAGACGGCTGAGCGCAAAGGTGCGTGATGCCGATCTCGTCCCGCTCTTCGGGACTGAGGCAGGTCAAAGAAGGAGCTCTCACCATGGTTCGGCCAACATCGGTCACGATTCTCGACACGACGCTGCGCGACGGTCTCCAGATCGAAGACGCCATCGTTCCCACCGACGTCAAAGTCGCTTTGGGCCAACACCTCATCACGGCAGGGCTGAAGGAGATAGAGGTCGGATCCTTCGTCAATCCGAAGAAGGTCCCGCAGATGGCCGACACCGGCGAGGTCCTGCAGCGCCTCCAGTCTCATGAGGCCGCGGGAGTCGACTTCTTCACTCTTGTCTTCAACCTCAAGGGCGCAAAGCGCGCCGTCGATGCTGGAGCGAAGAACATCAAGCTCGTCCTCTCCGCTTCCGAGGGCCATTCGCAGGCGAACTCCGATGCTCCGATCGTCCAGGCCACCGACCGCCTCCTCGAAGCCGCGGCCTTCGCCCGCGATCATGGTGTTCGCTTCGACATCACCACCGCAGTCAGTTTCATCTGCCCCTTCGACGGAATCACCGATGCCGGCCACCTCGTCGAGGTGCTGCGTCCCTTCGTCGATGCCGGAGCGCACGGCATCGGGATTGCCGACACCATCGGAAACGCCAACCCCTCATTGGTGTCCAGGAACACCTCGGCGGTCTTGGAAGCCTTCCCCAAGCGACCGGTGAACCTGCACCTTCATGACACATATAACTTCGGCATGGCCAACGTCATCGCCGCCCTCGACCTGGGAATCTCGCATTTCGATGCAGCCATGGGCGGTTTGGGCGGCTGCCCCTTCGCCCCGGGAGCGGCCGGAAACATCGGCACCGATGATGTCGTCCACCTCCTGCACCGCGAGGGTGTGGCCACCGGTGTCGACGTCGAGGCGCTCTCAGCTGTCAGGGAGCCGCTGAGCGCCGCGGTCGGCCACGAACTGACCTCCAGCCTGTCGGCCATCACCGCTGTCCCGGCGGTGTTCCATGCGTGAGCAGGACGAATCCTCGACCGTGGACTCCCAGACGCTGCCGCTGGCGGGCATCCGCGTCATCGAGTTCTCCCATATGGTCATGGGCCCCAGCTGCGGGATGATCCTCGCCGACTTGGGCGCCGAGGTGATCAAGGTCGAACCGCGCGGACCCGGCGACAAGACCCGGTACCTGCCCGGTTCGGGTGCGGGGCTGTTCCCCGCCTTCAACCGCAACAAGCAGTCTGTCCAGCTCGATCTCGCCGAGGCGGCCGACCGTGACGTCGCCCTGTCCCTCATCGATTCCGCCGATGTTCTCCTCGAGAACTTCCGGGTGGGGAAGATGGAGTCCATGGGCTACGGCTACGAGGAACTCGCCGAACGCAATCCCCGCCTCATCTACTGCTCCCTCAAGGGCTTCCTCGCCGGACCCTACGGACAGCGCACCGCGCTTGATGAGGTCGTGCAGATGCTCGGCGGCCTCGCCTATATGACCGGTCCGCCCGGCCAGCCGCTGCGTGCAGGGGCCAGCGTCAACGACATCATGGGCGGCATGTTCGGTGTCATCGGAGTGCTCTCGGCACTGCGTGTGCGCGAACGCACTGGGGAGGGACAGGTCATCAACTCCGCCCTGTTCGAGAACAACGCCTTCCTCGTCGGCACGCACATGGCGCAGGCTCAGCTCAGCGGTGAGCCCCTGCGCCCGATGCCCACACGCCGGGCCACCTGGGCCGTCTATGACATCTTCCGCGATCAGCACGATGACCAGATCTTCGTCGCCGCCGTCAGCGACGGCCAATGGCATGATCTCTGTGACGAGTTCGATCTCACCGAGCTCGCCGGGGACCCCGACCTGGAGACGAATCAGGGTCGCGTGGACCACCGCGATCTCATCCATGCTGAACTGCAGGCGGCTCTGTCTCAGCTTGACCTCGCCCAGATCGAGGAGAAGTGCACCCGTCGCGGGCTGCCGGTCGCCCCGGTCAACACCCCGGCCGATCTCACCACCGACGCCCACCTCGTGGCCTCCGGAGCATTGGCGAGCACGGGTTTGCCCAGCGGGGACCACGTCGATGTTCCCCTGCTGCCGCTGACCTTCGGTGGTCGGCGATTGGGACTGCGCAGCGATGTGCCTACCCCCGGTGAGCACAACGCCCGCTACCGGGACGGTCCAGCCGAAGCCGGGGCACGAGACGATGACCGAGAAGTCGATGTCGGCGAGTCGAAGACCCAGTCTCAGTAACACCCCCGGCCTCACCAGCACGGACATTCCACATAACAGATATCAGTTGCATTCGAAGGAGAAGCAATGCGGTCACCGGTGATCACACGACAAGGACGGACCACCTCGGCGATGCGGAAGAGTCGGGCGTTGAAGCCCGCTCTCAAGGTCGGGGCGGTGCTCGCGTCGCTGGCGCTCGTCGCCACAGGCTGCGGCAACAAGGCCCAGGCACCGGGGGAGGGCGGCGACTATCCGAAGGGACCGGTCACGGTCACCGCACCGGCCGAACCGGGATCCGGCTGGGACACCACTGCACGCGCCCTCGTCGAAGCCCTGCAGAAGGAAGATATCGTCTCCACCCCGTTGCCGGTGCAGAACCGCCCCGGCGGCACCGGGTGCTCATGGATCACCTCGATGATGCAGCAGGAGAAGGGCAAGGACGACCAGATCGCGGTCACCTCGCTGGCCAGCCAGACGATGAAGGCGCGCGGGCTATGCGAGTACGGCCCCCAGGACACGACGCTCATCGCCACCCTCTACGTCGAGGACTTCATGGTCGTAACCCCGAAGGGCGGCGACTTCTCGAACATCGACGACCTGGTCAAAGCGCTCAAGGATGATCCGCAGAAGGTCACCGTCGCGGCGGCCGGTGACGATACCCTTCCGTTCGCGCTCTTCGCCAAGGAGGCAGGGGTCGACCCCGGCGACATCAACTTCGTCAATTACGACGGCGGCGGCGAACAGACCACGGCCATGCTCAACGGGGATGCGAAGGTCGCGATTGCGGGCATGAGCGAATTCCGCTCCGTGCTCGAATCCGGCGACATCGAACCGCTCGTGACGTTCGCAGAGGAGCCGCTTGCCGCGCCTTTCGACTCGGTGCCGACTGCGAAGGATTCCGGCTATGACGTGACCCTGGGCAATTGGCGCGGAGTCTTCGGTCCCGCAGAGATGCCGCAGCAGGCCGTCGACTACTGGGCGAAGGCGCTCGAAGACGTCAGCAAGTCCGCCACCTGGAAGGACACACTGAAGAAGAACCAGTGGTCCGAAGAGTTCAGCACGGGCGATGACGCGCAGAAGTACGTCGAAGAGGCAGCCGCCACCGTTGAGGAGGGCGTCAAGGAGACCGATCTGGGCAACAGCAAATGAGGTCGATGAGTCCGGCGCTGAGAGGCGATGTCGTCACTGGTCTCGCCGTCACGCTCATCGGCGTCGTCTACTATGTCGCCACATTCTGGATCCAGGAGACGAACAACATCGTCACCCCGCGAACCTTTCCCGCGATCGTCGGCATCGCCCTCATCGTGCTCGGTGTCTTCCTTGTGGGACAGGCACTCTACCGCGGGCGGAAGCTCGCCGAGGCGGCCCCCGGCGCCGCGGACAGCGCCGCGGGCAGCGCCTCGGGCAGTGCCGTCGGCTCCGGCGGGGAGGACGGGTCGGCCAGCGGCGACGCCTCGGCGGTAGTCCTCGAGGCACCGCAGGATCCGCCCTCGAAGAAGGTCGTGCTGCAGTTCGCGCTCTTCTTCGTCTACTTGGCGATTCTCATCCCGACCGGCTTCCTGCTCTCCACGACGGCCTTCCTCATGACGATGACCAGCATCTACGCACCTCACAGATGGATCCGCAACCTCATCTTCTCGGTGCTGTTCGCCCTCGTCGTCTACGTCGCCTTCGTCTACGGGCTGGCCGTGTATCTGCCCGTCGGAATCTTGGGCTAGGAGGCAGACATGGACACACTCATCGACCTGGGCGGAGGCTTCGCCTCGGCCCTCGAACCCCTCAGCCTCGCGTTCGCCCTCCTCGGCGTGCTGCTGGGCACCGTCGTCGGCGTGCTGCCGGGCATCGGACCGATCTCAGCCATCGCGATCCTCATCCCCGTCTCCTTCGGGATGGAGCCCGTGCACGGTCTGATCCTGCTGTGCGGCATCTACTACGGCTCGATGTACGGCGGCTCGATCACCGCCACACTCATCAAGACCCCGGGTGAGGTCGCCAGCGCGGTGACCGCCATCGAAGGCTACGAGATGGCTCGCCAAGGTCGGGGTAAGGCCGCGCTCGCGACCGCCGCGATCGGCTCCTTCCTCGCCGGGACGTTGGCGATCATCGGACTGACCTTCCTCTCGCCTGTGCTGGTGAAGCTCGCGAACGTCTTCGGTGCCACCGAGTACTTTCTGCTCATGGCCACTGCCCTGCTGCTGGCCTCGACGATGTCGTCTGGCTCCCGGGCCAAGGCACTCATCTCGATCTTCATCGGTCTGGCCGTCGGCCTCGTGGGTCTCGATTTCCAGACGGGTCTGCCGCGCCAGACCTTCGGCCTCAACCTGCTCTCCGACGGCATCGACTTCACGATCTTCGCCATGGCCCTCTTCGCCATCCCTGAGGCGATCCGAAACCTTGCCCTGGGCCGTGGAGCCAAGGAGGAGATCCAGAGCTTCGGCGAAGACAAGTGGATGACGAAGCAGGACTGGCAGCGCTCGACGATGCCCTGGGCACGAGGATCAGTCCTCGGTTTCATCATCGGCATTCTGCCCGGGGTCGGCCCGTCTTTGGCTTCGTTCATGTCCTACATCATGGAGAAGCGGATCTCGAAGCGGAAGGACGAGTTCGGCCATGGCGCCATCGAGGGCGTTGCCGGGCCCGAGGCCGCGAACAATGCTGGAGTGGGCGGGGCCATGATTCCGCTCTTCAGCCTCGGCATCCCCGGATCCGCGACGACAGCCCTGCTGCTCTTCGTCTTCACGATGTACGGCCTACAGCCAGGGCCGCTGATCTTCCGCGACGACTCGGGGCTGATCTGGACGATCATCGCCAGCATGTACATCGGCAACGTCGCCCTGATCATCCTCAACCTGCCGCTGGTCGGGGTCTTCGTGAAGCTGCTGAAGATGCCGAAGGAGATCCTCTTCTCCTCGATTCTCGTGCTCGTCGTCATCGGCGCCTACGCGATCGAGTTCAGCCTCTTCGGCCTGATGATGCTCGGCATCTTCGGCGTCATCGGCTACCTGATGGAGAAGGGCGGCATCCCGCTGGCCCCTTCCATCTTGGCTCTGGTCCTGGTCCCGCTGCTGGAAGACAATTTCCGCCGCATGCTTCAGATTTCGGGCGGATCGTTCATGCCGCTGCTGACCCGGCCCGTGTCCTTGTCGATCATCGTGCTCATGATCTTAGGCATCGTCGGACCCATCATCTTCCGCTGGTGGGTGCGCCGCCGCCAGCTGTTGGCCGATGTGAGTATGGAATGAAAGAGAACTCCATGACTGATAACTCCGCGACCACGGGCAGCTCCGAGGTCTCTTCCGGTGCGTCCGCCTCGCCTGGCGGCACCGCCTCGGCGAAGGAGATCGGCGTCATCGACCGCAGTGCCGCGATCCTCACAGCACTTCAGGACACTCCGTTGACGGCCGCCGAGGTGTGCCGTCGTCTGGGGTACTCTAAGTCCACGACCTACCGGCTGCTGGCGGATCTGCGCACCCATCGATTCATCGTTCGTGACAACAATGGCCTGCTGCGTCTGGGGCCGTTCCCGGGCAGACGCAGCATCGCAACAACGAACTCGGTGCTCGAGCATCTGCGAACCCTGACCAGTGAATCGGTGCAGCTCTGGGTCCGTGTCGGGGAGGACCGGGTGTGCGTGCGCAACGTCGAAGCCGACCACGAACTCCGCGTCTCCCGCAGCGTCGGCACCGTCCTCCCACTCGTCGACGGCGGATCTGCCGCGCTGGCGCTGTGCGGGCCGAGCAATCCACAGGAGTTCTACGCCACGAAGCAGGCACGGGTGAAGGGAACCGCGTCGGCGAGTGTGGCCTTCACTGTCGGTGGAGCCATCCTCGCACTCTGCGTGTCCTATCCTCTGACCCGGGAACCTGACAATGTCGCCGGCGCCTACCGGGCCGTGCTGGGCCAAGCTGCGGTCGAGCTCAAAGGGCTGCTCGAGGACAGTGAGGAGTTCGCAGTGCTCAGGGATATCGCGCGGTTGGCGCTGGGGGTGAAGGCCCGGGAGCGGTAGGGCGGAGCCCAGCGGCCCACTCGCGTACCCAGACTGTGGACTGCGCACTCCTCACGAACCCAGTACTTCCTACCGAGCCTGTAGTTTCGCGGGAACAGAACAGTGATATCCGACCCAAATTTCAAGGTTATGTTCCCGCGAAATGTCGGGTGATCTGGACGAATGGTGGGTAACTGTGGGGGATATGGCAGAAGTTCACTCGTGCGCTGACGTGCTGTGGGCAAGTTCGGACTAGGGCGTGTCTCCTTTATTGACGATTCCAGGACTGACACGGTGGGTTGGTGAC